>NZ_JAELUG010001239.1 GCF_016429255.1 Rhizobium sp. ASV8 | reverse complement strand
CCCCCCCCCCCCCCCCCCCCCCCCCCCCCCCCCCCCCCCCCCCCCCCCCCCCCCCCCCCCCCCCCCCCCCCCCCCCCCCCCCCCCCCCCCCCCCCCCCCCCCCCCCCCCCCCCCCCCTTTACAACCACAAGACGGCATACGAGATTTAATAGACCGTCTCGTGGGCTCGGAGATGTGTATAAGAGACAGGGCTGCGGCCGCGTTTCCGCGATGGGCGTCAGCAGAATGCGTTTGCGGGAAGGAAAGGAAACGCTGACCTTCCATTCGCCGTCGCGGCCGTTGAAGACTAGCAGCTCGGCGCCGTCTTCCATGCGCA
>NZ_JAELUG010001238.1 GCF_016429255.1 Rhizobium sp. ASV8 | reverse complement strand
ATGCAGCCGACACTCGAGATGGCGCAGGCGTGGTCGAAGGACCGTCTGGCGCCCATGGTTCGCGACACGCCTGCGCTGACTGCCAAGGTGTCCGACAGCAAGGCGCGCGACAGCGGCAATACAATGCCTGTCTCTTATACACATCTCCGAGCCCACGAGACGGTCTATTAAATCTCGTATGCCGTCTTGGGCTTGAAAAAAGGGGGGGGGGGGGGGGGGGGGGGGGGGGGGGGGGGGGGGGGGGGGGGGGGGGGGGGGGGGGGGGGGGGGGGGGGGGGGGGGGGGGGGGGGGGGGGGGGGGGGGGGGGGGGGGGGG
>NZ_JAELUG010001237.1 GCF_016429255.1 Rhizobium sp. ASV8 | reverse complement strand
CCCCCCCCCCCCCCCCCCCCCCCCCCCCCCCCCCCCCCCCCCCCCCCCCCCCCCCCCCCCCCCCCCCCCCCCCCCCCCCCCCCCCCCCCCCCCCCCCCCCCCCCCCCCCCCCCCCCATTTTCAAGCATAAGACGGCATACGAGATTTAATAGACCGTCTCGTGGGCTCGGAGATGTGTATAAGAGACAGGGCCAGGGCTTCTATGACCGGGTGCTTGCCATCTTGGCCGGGCTGGAAGAGGCGGAAGCCTATATCGCCGGCCGCTCGGCGCAGATGCAGGGCACTTTGAAAATCTCCGCGCCGACCTCCTTCGGTC
>NZ_JAELUG010001236.1 GCF_016429255.1 Rhizobium sp. ASV8 | reverse complement strand
CCCCCCCCCCCCCCCCCCCCCCCCCCCCCCCCCCCCCCCCCCCCCCCCCCCCCCCCCCCCCCCCCCCCCCCCCCCCCCCCCCCCCCCCCCCCCCCCCCCCCCCCCCCCCCCCCCCCCTTTACAAGCATAAGACGGCATACGAGATTTAATAGACCGTCTCGTGGGCTCGGAGATGTGTATAAGAGACAGATCTTAAGACCAGCTTCTCGAGATTGGATCCGATACCGCGCGGTCAGGCAACGGTAATCCAGTCGTCCGTCAGAAGCACTTAGAAAGTGCCAACAACAACGACCCAGAGCGACAAGCTTCCTTCCTA
>NZ_JAELUG010001235.1 GCF_016429255.1 Rhizobium sp. ASV8 | reverse complement strand
CCCCCCCCCCCCCCCCCCCCCCCCCCCCCCCCCCCCCCCCCCCCCCCCCCCCCCCCCCCCCCCCCCCCCCCCCCCCCCCCCCCCCCCCCCCCCCCCCCCCCCCCCCCCCCCCCCCTTTTTTCAACCAGAAGACGGAATACGAGATTTAATAGACCGTCTCGTGGGCTCGGAGATGTGTATAAGAGACAGATCCGGCACCACGCCGGCACGCTGCCAGCCAAGACGCGGATAGATCGCTTCGGCATCGCTGCCGGTTGCCGTGTCGAGCACGAGCAAGGTCTTGCCGATGCGGGCAGCTTCGCGTTCGGCTGCGTCC
>NZ_JAELUG010001234.1 GCF_016429255.1 Rhizobium sp. ASV8 | reverse complement strand
CCCCCCCCCCCCCCCCCCCCCCCCCCCCCCCCCCCCCCCCCCCCCCCCCCCCCCCCCCCCCCCCCCCCCCCCCCCCCCCCCCCCCCCCCCCCCCCCCCCCCCCCCCCCCCCCCCCCCATTTTCAAGCCGAAGACGGCATACGAGATTTAATAGACCGTCTCGTGGGCTCGGAGATGTGTATAAGAGACAGATCCTCGGCCGCACCACGGTTGCGACACGCCAGCTTGCGAGCCGCGCCCGCCGTCGCGTGCAGGATACGCCGTCGACAACGGAGGCAGACCTCACGCGGCAACGCCATGTAGTCGACGCCTTTCTG
>NZ_JAELUG010001233.1 GCF_016429255.1 Rhizobium sp. ASV8 | reverse complement strand
CCCCCCCCCCCCCCCCCCCCCCCCCCCCCCCCCCCCCCCCCCCCCCCCCCCCCCCCCCCCCCCCCCCCCCCCCCCCCCCCCCCCCCCCCCCCCCCCCCCCCCCCCCCCCCCCCCCTTTTTTCAAGCTGAAGACGGCATACGAGATTTAATAGACCGTCTCGTGGGCTCGGAGATGTGTATAAGAGACAGGCATTGTGCCGGCCTGCACCACGGCTTCCACCTGCCTTTGCCCCGAGGTGTCGACGGTGCTGAGCTCGAAACTGCCGCGCGTGACGACATAAGCGCATTCGGCCGGCGATTTCTCCCGAAACAGGGT
>NZ_JAELUG010001232.1 GCF_016429255.1 Rhizobium sp. ASV8 | reverse complement strand
CCCCCCCCCCCCCCCCCCCCCCCCCCCCCCCCCCCCCCCCCCCCCCCCCCCCCCCCCCCCCCCCCCCCCCCCCCCCCCCCCCCCCCCCCCCCCCCCCCCCCCCCCCCCCCCCCCCATTTTTCACGCAGAAGACGGCATACGAGATTTAATAGACCGTCTCGTGGGCTCGGAGATGTGTATAAGAGACAGGTATGGAATGGCGACGGTGCGCCCGTCGATCGCTGTTTGCGATGCACCATGCAATTCGCATTACATCATTACGGCCGGCGAGGTTGAGTGGCTGCGCGCTTTCAATCCCGCCCTATCAAAAGCAGTA
>NZ_JAELUG010001231.1 GCF_016429255.1 Rhizobium sp. ASV8 | reverse complement strand
CCCCCCCCCCCCCCCCCCCCCCCCCCCCCCCCCCCCCCCCCCCCCCCCCCCCCCCCCCCCCCCCCCCCCCCCCCCCCCCCCCCCCCCCCCCCCCCCCCCCCCCCCCCCCCCCCCCCATTTTCACGCACAAGACGGCATACGAGATTTAATAGACCGTCTCGTGGGCTCGGAGATGTGTATAAGAGACAGGATGGTTGCTGACCGACGTCTTTACCGCACCGATGTCCTGCCAGAGCTCGGTGACGATGGCGGGATCGACATCCGCCATCATATCGCGCAGCCAGCCTTCATGGGCGGCTGCCATGGCGCCAAACAA
>NZ_JAELUG010001230.1 GCF_016429255.1 Rhizobium sp. ASV8 | reverse complement strand
CCCCCCCCCCCCCCCCCCCCCCCCCCCCCCCCCCCCCCCCCCCCCCCCCCCCCCCCCCCCCCCCCCCCCCCCCCCCCCCCCCCCCCCCCCCCCCCCCCCCCCCCCCCCCCCCCCCCTTTTACAAGCATAAGACGGCATACGAGATTTAATAGACCGTCTCGTGGGCTCGGAGATGTGTATAAGAGACAGGTTACGAGGCGGGTGTCGAATAAACTTTCCGCAGATACCCGATTGCGGCGGTATTGCCTCGGTATTGGCATCGGATATCCGCCCGCCACGATTGCTGAGGGATCAATCGCTCCCTATCGAGGTGCTT
>NZ_JAELUG010000137.1 GCF_016429255.1 Rhizobium sp. ASV8 | reverse complement strand
TACGCCGTTCTTCACGAACTACCGTCCGCAGTTCTACTTCCGTACGACTGACGTGACCGGCATCGTGACGCTTCCGGAAGGCACGGAAATGGTTATGCCCGGCGACAACGTCACCGTTGCCGTTGAGTTGATCGTTCCGATCGCGATGGAAGAGAAGCTTCGCTTCGCTATCCGCGAAGGCGGCCGTACCGTCGGCGCAGGCATCGTTGCCTCCATCGTCGAGTAATCCCAGGATTATTCCTTTATAAGAAGGCCCCGCTGGAAACAGCGGGGCCTTTTGCATTGGGAGGCAGGAATGGGCTTGGTCATTCTCACGGGCGCGTCGGGCTCCGGCAAGACGGCGATCGCAGAGGCGGTCGCGAGCGAGAATGCAATGGAAGTGGCTGTTCACCACTTCGACAGCATTGGCGTTCCTTCGACGGATGCCATGATCCGGGATCACGGGTCAGGGGAGGCTTGGCAACGGAGCGCGACCATCGAATGGCTGGCCCGCATCGCGCCGCAGGTGAAAAGCGGATGCGCGGTGCTGCTCGAGGGGCAGATGCGGATATCGTTCATCGTGGAAGCCGCTGCAGCCGCTGATATTGGCAGCTACACGCTCCTCTTGATCGATTGCGACGATGAGGCGAGGGCGGACCGGCTGATCGTCGAAAGAGGCCAACCGGAACTCGCGAACAAGGACATGATGAACTGGGCCTCCTATCTCCGCAGCGAGGCCGCTCACCATGGCTGCGAGATCGTGGACACCGGTCAACGCACGCTCGGTCAATCCGTTGCTCTGGTGCTGGAATACCTGCGAAAACTCAAACCCTGATACTTCAGGTCGAAGTCCCTATGCGGTGACTATGAGGGTTTCTCTCGCTCTGTTCTGGCGTGGCGAAGGATTTCGGCAACGAAGTCGCTCTTAAGGGGAGTATATCGCTCCCAGCAGCCGTTTGCTTCGCTGGCGAGCTTTCTCTTCAATGCTCCGTAACGCTCGGCGGTTCTGGGATGGGAGCGAAGATAATCCCGAAAGAGGAGGCGGTCTCTATGCGCGGGATTTCCGGGAAGGCTGAGATAGAGGCGTGTCCCATAGGGTGTTTCGTTCTTGGTGAAGGTCCATCGGTCGTCGCAATACGGATCGCCGCGGGAGGCATAGCCATCCTGCCTCAGGCGCTCCGTCGCCATCAGCCTCATGGTTCTGGTGTGCAGGACCGCGTCGATATCGAGCTTCGGTTTCGCGCAAAGTCCCGGGAGCGCCGTTCTGCCAACATGCTGGATATCCGCCAAGTGACCGCACAATGCGGCAATCGCCTCGCTTCGGTGCCGGAAGAGGTCGGGCCAGACTGGATCATAGTCGACGATCCTGATTGCGCGCATGCTTCGCCTGCCTCCGGTGCGATTCGTCCTGCATAGTCAGAATAGTCCCCAGTTTTCTCATGAAACAATTGCCCGGTATCTGCCTCTGTTCAAAGGATAATCCCGGGGCAGGGGCTGAAAGCGATCCGGCATGCATTTTCCTGATCCGATTCGCAGTCCAATGAGATGTCGCGCGGCTCAGCGCGAGATTTCTGGGGCTGAGCTCCGATTCCGATTTCCGATCCCGTTATGCGAAACACATCCTGCCCGGCTCTTGCAGCGGGTTCGGCCACGCATCGCGGGGGTGAAGCGCTATCGCGCGAACAGAAGCTGCGGGTTCAATTGGGAAAAAACAAAAAACGCTCTTGCCAATCGTTTCATCCCGCCGTAAAGGGAGCGCCATGTCTTCGAACTGCTCGGGCGGTCCACCGCTTCAGGCAAATATTCGAAGGAAGAAGGGGTATAGCTCAGTTGGTAGAGCGGCGGTCTCCAAAACCGCAGGTCGTAGGTTCGAGCCCTGCTGCCCCTGCCATTTTCCAAATTCGACTGGCGCGCCGTTATCGCTGCTTCTTGGGTTTGGGATGATGTCGGTTTACCGGCAAATTTTCGAAAACGCTGGATTGCCTCTTGTTAAATTGGGAATCGGTGTTTATGTAAGGGTTCAACAGACACGCGGTGCGTGGGGCTGATATGTTCAGCTTTACGCGCCGTAATTGCGTGGGCAGTCAATGGCATCCAAATCGAATCCACTAGCGTTTCTGCAGCAGGTGCGCTCCGAGACGTCGAAAGTTACTTGGCCCTCACGCCGTGAGACGATGATCTCGACGGTGATGGTTCTTGTTATGGTTATTTTCGCCTCGCTGTTTTTCTTTGCTGCTGACCAGCTCATTGGCTGGGTTCTCGGCTACGTGCTGAATACCGGCAACTAATATCGGGTGGAGATGAACATGGCGGCACGTTGGTACATCGTCCACGCTTATTCAAATTTCGAAAAGAAGGTGGCTGAATCCATCGAAGAGAAGGCTCGGCAGAAAGGCCTGGAGCATCTGTTCGAGAAGATTCTCGTTCCCACCGAAAAGGTTGTCGAAGTTCGCCGTGGCCGCAAGGTCGACAGCGAGCGTAAGTTTTTCCCGGGTTATGTGTTGGTTCGCGCCAACCTGACGGATGAGGCTTACCACCTGATCAAGAATACGCCGAAGGTTACCGGCTTCCTTGGTTCCGACAATAAGCCCGTTCCGATTCCGGATTATGAAGCCGAGCGCATTCTCGGCCAGGTTCAGGAAGGTGTCGAGCGGCCGAAGGCTTCCGTATCCTTCGAGATCGGCGAGCAGGTTCGCGTTTCCGATGGTCCGTTCGCTTCGTTCAACGGCACTGTTCAGGATGTGGATGAAGAGCGTTCGCGCCTGAAGGTTGAGGTTTCGATCTTTGGTCGCGCTACGCCCGTCGAGCTGGAATACAGTCAGGTCGAGAAGGTCTGATCTAGTTTATCCGAGGGGCCGGTTTTTGGTCGGCCTCTCGTCTAGGTTTGGATATAAGTAAGTATTGATTTACTTATATCTGGCGGCTCAGCCGCAATTCGCGTGGAAGGGTAGGGCCTTAGCCGGGTCTGTTAATCCGAACCACGCAACCGCAGCCGCCGGAGCGATCCGGCATAGTGGGCCGGGCAACCGGTCATGTAGAAAGGCAGAGAGAAATGGCTAAGAAAGTTGCAGGCCAGCTCAAGCTGCAGGTCAAGGCCGGCTCGGCGAATCCGTCGCCGCCGATTGGTCCTGCGCTTGGTCAGCGTGGCATTAACATCATGGAATTCTGCAAGGCGTTCAATGCCGCCACGCAGGAAATGGAAAAGGGTATGCCGATTCCGGTCGTCATCACCTACTACCAGGACAAGTCCTTCACTTTCGTCATGAAGCAGCCGCCGGTCAGCTACTTCCTGAAGAAGGAAGCGAAGATTCAGTCCGGCTCGAAGACCCCGGGCAAGGGCGCCAAGGCTGGCACCCTCACCAAGGCTCAGGTGAAGGCTATCGCCGAAGCCAAGATGAAGGATCTGAACGCCGCCGATATCGAAGGCGCAATGGCCATGATCGAGGGCTCTGCCCGCGCGATGGGCCTGGAAGTGGTGGGCTAAGACCATGGTAGCAAAGCGTATTCAGAAGATTCGTGAAGGCGTCGATCCGACCAAGCTTTATGCTCTGGATTTGGCCATCAACATGGTCAAGGAACGTGCCGTCGCCAAGTTCGACGAAACGGTCGAAATCTCGATGAACCTCGGTGTTGACCCGCGTCACGCCGACCAGATGGTTCGCGGCGTCGTCAACCTGCCGAACGGCACCGGCCGTACGGTTCGTGTTGCCGTCTTCGCTCGTGGCGCCAAGGCTGACGAAGCCAAGGCTGCTGGTGCCGATATCGTCGGTGCTGAAGACCTGGTCGAAATCGTTCAGGGCGGCAAGATCGACTTCGATCGTTGCATCGCCACCCCGGACATGATGCCGCTCGTCGGCCGCCTCGGTAAGGTTCTTGGCCCGCGTGGCATGATGCCGAACCCGAAGGTTGGCACCGTTACGATGGACGTCAAGGGTGCTGTTGAAGCTTCCAAGGGCGGCGCTGTCGAGTTCCGCGTCGAGAAGGCTGGTATCGTCCATGCCGGTATCGGCAAGGCTTCCTTCGACGCCAAGGCTCTGGAAGAAAACATCCGCGCCTTTGCCGATGCCGTCATCAAGGCAAAGCCGGCTGGCGCCAAGGGCAACTACGTCAAGCGCGTAGCGATCTCCTCGACCATGGGTCCGGGCGTCAAGATCGAGCCTTCGACTGTTACGGCGCCTGGCGCCTAATGATTAGGCCGGGCCTCGTGCCCGGCGTTTAAGAATTCTCGGCCTTTCGGGGCCGGGATTTCCGGAGAAATCCGGAATTCCTGTCCGAGATTGCAGGTGGTTATCCCTTAATCACTCAAGCCTGCATGAGACGGGTAAGACCCGAATTTTGAAGAAGCTTTGCTTCGATGAACTCGGTTCGAGCCTTGGATGCCTTGTGCCTCGGAGCCGTCAGGCTCGAGCGCGAGGGGACAGGATCCTCAAGCGTCGCTTGGGATCTCTCTTGATCCCAGGAGGCAAAAGGCAACCCGGCAGGCCCGTTAACCCGGTCCTGTCAACTGGAGAAAAGCAGTGGAAAGAGCGGAAAAACGCGAATTCGTCACGGAACTGAACGAAGTCTTCAAGGCTTCGGGTTCGGTTGTCGTGGCCCACTATGCTGGTGCTACAGTCGCTCAGATGAACGATTTTCGTTCGAAGATGCGCGCTGCTGGCGGCACCGTCAAAGTCGCGAAGAACCGCCTGGCCAAAATTGCTCTTCAGGGCACGGACGCGGAAGGGATTTCCAATCTCTTCACCGGTCAGACGCTGATCGCATACAGCACTGATCCGATTACCGCTCCGAAGGTCGTCGTGGAATTTGCCAAGGGCAACGATAAGATCGTTGTTCTGGGCGGCTCCATGGGAACAACAACGCTCAACGCCGAAGGTGTAAAGTCGCTCGCGACCCTGCCTTCGCTGGACGAGCTGCGCGCGAAGCTGCTGGGCATGATCCAGACTCCGGCTACCCGCATCGCAGGTGTTGTTGCAGCGCCGGCAAGTCAGCTTGCTCGCGTGTTCTCGGCCTACGCCAAGAAGGACGAAGCCGCGTAAGGCGGTTTTTCGCTGTTCATAATCAACCAGTTCGAACCGAACAAAAGGAACTACTAAAATGGCTGATCTCGCAAAGATCGTAGACGACCTCTCCGCGCTGACCGTTCTCGAAGCCGCAGAACTGTCCAAGCTTCTCGAAGAAAAGTGGGGCGTTTCCGCCGCTGCTCCGGTAGCTGTTGCTGCCGTTGCCGGTGGTGCTGGCGCTGCTGCTGCCGTTGAAGAAGAAAAGACCGAGTTCGACGTCATCCTCGCTGATGCCGGCGCGAACAAGATCAACGTCATCAAGGAAGTCCGTGGCATCACCGGCCTCGGCCTGAAGGAAGCTAAGGACCTCGTTGAAGCCGCTCCGAAGGCTGTCAAGGAAGCTGTTTCCAAGGCTGAAGCTGCTGACATCAAGAAGAAGCTCGAAGACGCCGGCGCTAAGGTCGACGTTAAGTAAGCTTAAGACTGCTTTGGGAGGTGGCTTCTTGCCATCTCCCATTCGCCGTTTTTCTGAACGAATTACCCAAAAGCCGCGCAAAACCGGCTTTTGGGTAATGGGTTCTTCAAGAGGATGGTCTCAAACCGAACCGCGACGCAATCCGTGCCGAGCGGTTTTCGGTTAGATAGACGAGATTGAACTACTCATTGATTGATGGGGCCGCCTGGCCAGCGTTTCCCATCCGTTGCAGGCCCGGGTGCAGGATTTTAAAGGAGCGACGATGGCTCAGACCCTTTCGTTCAACGGTCGCAGGCGCGTACGCAAGTTTTTTGGTAAGATTCCCGAAGTCGCAGAGATGCCGAACCTCATCGAGGTTCAGAAGGCGTCCTACGACCAATTTCTCATGGTCGAAGAACCCAAGGGCGGCCGCCCGGACGAAGGTCTTCAGGCCGTTTTCAAGTCGGTTTTCCCGATCACCGACTTCTCCGGCGCTTCCATGCTGGAGTTCGTATCCTATGAATTCGAGCCGCCGAAGTTCGACGTCGATGAGTGCCGCCAGCGCGACCTGACCTATGCAGCGCCGCTGAAGGTGACCCTCCGTCTGATCGTGTTCGATATCGACGAGGATACCGGCGCGAAGTCCATCAAGGACATCAAGGAACAGAGCGTTTACATGGGCGACATGCCGCTCATGACGAACAACGGTACGTTCATCGTGAACGGCACCGAGCGCGTAATCGTGTCGCAGATGCACCGTTCGCCGGGCGTCTTCTTCGACCACGATAAGGGCAAGAGCCATTCTTCCGGCAAGCTGCTCTTCGCTGCCCGCGTCATCCCGTATCGCGGCTCATGGCTCGATATCGAATTCGACGCCAAGGACATCGTCTACGCCCGTATCGACCGTCGCCGTAAGATCCCGGTAACGTCGCTGCTGATGGCGCTTGGCATGGATGGCGAAGAAATCCTGTCGACCTTCTACACGAAGTCGCTCTATGAGCGCTCCGGCGATGGCTGGCGCATTCCGTTCAAGGCCGAAACGCTGAAGGGTGCCAAGACCGTAACCGACATGATCGACGCCGACACCGGCGAAGTCGTGGTCGAAGGCGGCAAGAAGCTCACTCCGCGCCTGCTGCGTCAGCTGCAGGACAAGGGTCTCAAGGCTCTCAAGGCGACCGACGAAGAACTGTACGGCCTCTTCCTGGCGGAAGACATCGTCAACGTCCAGACCGGTGAGATCTATCTCGAAGCCGGCGACGAAATCGACGAGAAGACTCTGCCTGTTATCCTGAAGGCCGGCTTCGACGAGATCCCGGTTCTCGGCATCGACCATATCAACGTCGGCGCCTATATCCGCAACACGCTGTCTGCCGACAAGAACGAGAACCGTCAGGACGCTCTGTTCGACATCTACCGTGTCATGCGTCCGGGTGAACCGCCGACCATGGAATCGGCTGAAGCCATGTTCAACTCGCTGTTCTTCGATGCGGAGCGTTACGATCTCTCCGCCGTTGGCCGCGTGAAGATGAACATGCGTCTCGACCTCGACGTCGAAGACACCGTCCGCATCCTGCGCAAGGACGACATCCTGGCCGTGGTCAAGATGCTTGTGGAATTGCGTGACGGCAAGGGCGAAATCGACGACATCGACAACCTCGGCAACCGCCGCGTTCGTTCTGTCGGCGAATTGATGGAGAACCAGTATCGTCTGGGTCTGCTGCGTATGGAGCGTGCGATCAAGGAACGTATGTCCTCGATCGAAATCGACACGGTCATGCCGCAGGATCTCATCAACGCAAAGCCGGCTGCAGCCGCTGTTCGCGAATTCTTCGGCTCCTCGCAGCTGTCGCAGTTCATGGACCAGGTGAACCCGCTTTCGGAAATCACCCACAAGCGTCGTCTTTCGGCTCTCGGCCCGGGCGGTCTGACCCGCGAGCGCGCCGGCTTCGAAGTCCGCGACGTTCATCCGACGCACTACGGTCGTATTTGCCCGATCGAAACGCCGGAAGGTCCGAACATCGGCCTTATCAACTCGCTGGCGACATTTGCCCGCGTCAACAAGTACGGCTTCATCGAAAGCCCTTATCGCCGCATCATCGACGGTAAGGTGACCAACGACGTACTCTACCTCTCCGCCATGGAAGAGGCGAAGTACTACGTTGCTCAGGCCAACGCCGAACTCGACACCGACGGCTCCTTCATCGAGGAATTCGTCGTCTGCCGTCATGCCGGCGAAGTTATGCTTGCTCCGCGCGACAACATCAACCTGATGGACGTCTCGCCGAAGCAGCTGGTTTCGGTCGCTGCCGCTCTGATCCCGTTCCTGGAAAACGACGACGCCAACCGCGCTCTCATGGGCTCGAACATGCAGCGTCAGGCCGTGCCGCTTCTGCGTGCCGAAGCTCCGTTCGTCGGCACCGGCATGGAGCCGGTTGTCGCGCGTGACTCCGGTGCTGCTATCGGTGCCCGCCGCGGCGGCGTGGTCGACCAGGTCGACGCGACGCGTATCGTTATCCGCGCCACCGAAGACCTCGATCCGTCGAAGTCCGGCGTTGATATCTACCGCCTGATGAAGTTCCAGCGTTCGAACCAGAATACCTGCGTCAACCAGCGTCCGCTGGTTACCGTTGGTGACGTGGTCAACAAGGGCGACATCCTGGCAGACGGTCCGTCGACCGATCTCGGCGATCTGGCTCTCGGCCGTAACGTGCTCGTCGCGTTCATGCCGTGGAACGGCTACAACTACGAAGACTCGATCCTGCTCTCCGAGCGTATCGTTGCCGACGACGTGTTCACCTCCATCCACATCGAAGAATTCGAAGTGATGGCGCGTGACACCAAGCTCGGTCCGGAAGAAATCACCCGCGACATTCCGAACGTTTCGGAAGAAGCGCTGAAGAACCTGGACGAAGCCGGCATCGTGTACATCGGCGCTGAAGTTCAGCCGGGCGATATCCTCGTCGGCAAGATCACGCCGAAGGGCGAAAGCCCGATGACGCCGGAAGAAAAGCTTCTGCGCGCCATCTTCGGTGAAAAGGCGTCCGACGTTCGTGACACCTCCATGCGCATGCCGCCCGGCACCTACGGTACGGTCGTCGAAGTTCGCGTCTTCAACCGCCACGGCGTTGAGAAGGACGAACGCGCCATGGCGATCGAGCGCGAAGAGATCGAGCGTCTCGCGAAGGACCGCGACGACGAGCAGGCGATCCTCGATCGTAACGTCTACGGCCGTCTGGTCGAGATGCTGCGCGGTCAGGTTGCTCTTGCTGGTCCGAAGGGCTTCAAGAAGGGCACGGAACTGTCGAACGCCGTCGTTTCGGAATATCCGCGTTCGCAGTGGTGGATGTTCGCCGTCGAGGACGAGAAGGTCCAGAGCGAACTGGAAGCCCTGCGCGGCCAGTACGACGAATCCAAGTCGCGCCTCGAACAGCGCTTCATGGACAAGGTCGAGAAGGTCCAACGCGGCGACGAAATGCCTCCGGGCGTCATGAAGATGGTCAAGGTCTTCGTCGCTGTTAAGCGCAAGATCCAGCCGGGCGACAAGATGGCAGGCCGTCACGGGAACAAGGGCGTGGTCTCGCGCATTGTTCCGGTTGAAGACATGCCGTTCCTCGAAGACGGTACGCATGTCGACATCGTGCTGAACCCGCTTGGCGTTCCCTCGCGCATGAACGTCGGTCAGATTCTCGAAACGCACCTGGGCTGGGCTTGCGCCGGCATGGGTCGTCAGATCGGCGAACTGATCGAAGCCTACAAGGCGAGCGGCAACATCGAGCCTCTGCGCAAGACGATCGATCTGGTCGTCGGCGACGGCCCGAAGAGCGACGACGTGCACGAGTATGACGATGCATCGGTCCTGCGTCTGGCCGACCAGTGGAAGCGTGGCGTGTCCATCGCGACCCCGGTCTTCGATGGCGCCGGCGAAGCCGATGTCAACGAGATGCTGGCAATGGCAGGTCTCAAGGAGACGGGTCAGTCGACGCTGTATGACGGTCGTACCGGCGAGCAGTTCGACCGCCAGGTCACGGTTGGCTACATCTACATGCTGAAGCTGAACCACCTTGTCGACGACAAGATCCACGCCCGCTCGATCGGTCCGTACTCGCTCGTCACCCAGCAGCCGCTGGGCGGTAAGGCGCAGTTCGGCGGCCAGCGCTTCGGTGAAATGGAAGTCTGGGCGCTTGAAGCTTACGGAGCAGCTTACACGCTGCAGGAAATGCTCACGGTCAAGTCGGACGACGTGGCCGGCCGCACCAAGGTTTACGAAGCCATCGTTCGTGGCGACGACACCTTCGAAGCGGGCATTCCGGAAAGCTTCAACGTTCTCGTCAAGGAAATGCGCTCGCTGGGCCTCAGCGTCGAACTGGAAAATTCCAAGGTCGACGATCTGCAAGCCGCAAGCCAGCTTCCGGATGCGGCCGAGTAACAATCGATAAGGTGCGCGCTGCACGGCAGCGCGCACCGTTCCAGCCGGCACCCGGTTTCGGGTCGCGCCAGGCAGGGACGGTTTCGCCGCATTTTGCGGTTATTGTCGTTTTAGTGCGTCAGTCCGGTTCCCGGGAATTTGCCGGCACTGATTGCAGTTCGAGGGCGTTTCGCCCCAAAAGGAGATAGGCATGAACCAAGAGGTCATGAATCTTTTCAATCCGCAGGTGCCTGCACAGAATTTCGATTCCATCCGGATATCGATCGCATCGCCGGAGAAGATTCTTTCCTGGTCTTATGGCGAGATCAAGAAGCCGGAAACGATCAACTATCGCACGTTCAAGCCTGAACGCGATGGTCTTTTCTGCGCACGGATCTTCGGACCGATCAAGGACTACGAGTGCCTGTGCGGCAAGTACAAGCGAATGAAGTACAAGGGCATCATCTGCGAAAAGTGCGGCGTCGAAGTTACGCTGTCGCGCGTTCGCCGTGAGCGCATGGGCCATATCGAGCTCGCTGCTCCCGTCGCCCACATCTGGTTCCTGAAGTCGCTGCCTTCTCGCATTTCGACCCTGCTCGACATGACGCTGAAGGATGTAGAGCGTGTTCTCTACTTCGAAAACTACATCGTCACCGAGCCGGGTCTGACTGCTCTGAAGGAGCATCAGCTTCTCTCTGAAGAAGAGTACATGCTCGCCGTCGACGAGTATGGCGAAGACCAGTTCACCGCCATGATCGGCGCTGAAGCGATCTACGAGATGCTGGCCAGCATGAATCTCGAAAAGATCGCCGGCGACCTGCGCTCCGAGCTTGCCGACACCACGTCGGATCTCAAGCAGAAGAAGCTGATGAAGCGCCTGAAGATCGTCGAGAACTTCATGGAGTCGGGCAATCGTCCGGAATGGATGATCATGAAGGTCGTCCCGGTCATCCCGCCGGACCTGCGCCCGCTGGTCCCGCTCGATGGCGGCCGTTTCGCGACGTCGGATCTGAACGATCTATACCGCCGCGTCATCAACCGTAACAACCGTCTGAAGCGCCTCATCGAACTGCGCGCTCCGGGCATCATCATCCGCAACGAAAAGCGCATGCTGCAGGAATCTGTCGATGCGCTGTTCGATAACGGCCGCCGCGGCCGCGTCATCACCGGCGCCAACAAGCGTCCGCTGAAGTCACTGTCCGACATGCTCAAGGGCAAGCAGGGCCGCTTCCGTCAGAACCTGCTCGGCAAGCGCGTCGACTATTCCGGCCGTTCGGTCATCGTGACCGGTCCGGAACTGAAGCTGCACCAGTGCGGCCTGCCGAAGAAGATGGCGCTCGAACTGTTCAAGCCGTTCATCTACGCCCGCCTCGACGCGAAGGGTTATTCCTCGACCGTCAAGCAGGCCAAGAAGCTGGTCGAAAAGGAAAAGCCGGAAGTCTGGGATATCCTCGACGAGGTCATCCGCGAGCATCCGGTTCTGTTGAACCGCGCACCGACGCTGCACCGCCTGGGCATCCAGGCCTTCGAACCCATGCTGGTCGAAGGCAAGGCAATCCAGCTGCACCCGCTCGTCTGCACGGCCTTCAACGCCGACTTCGACGGCGACCAGATGGCTGTTCACGTGCCGCTCTCGCTGGAAGCCCAGCTTGAAGCCCGCGTGCTGATGATGTCGACCAACAACATTCTGCACCCGGCAAACGGCGCGCCGATCATCGTTCCCTCGCAGGACATGGTTCTCGGCCTGTACTATCTGTCGATCCTGAACCAGAACGAGCCGGGCGAAGGCATGGCCTTCTCCGACCTCGGCGAGCTGCATCACGCGCTCGAAAACAAGGTCGTCACGCTGCATTCGAAGATCCGCGGCCGCTTCAAGTCGGTCGACGAAGAAGGCAAGCCCTATTCGAAGATCTACGAAACCACGCCTGGCCGTCTGCTCATCGGCGAACTGCTGCCGAAGCATGGCAAGGTGACCTTCGACATCTGCAACCAGGAAATGACCAAGAAGAACATCTCCAAGATGATCGACACGGTCTACCGTCATTGCGGCCAGAAGGACACGGTCATTTTCTGCGACCGCATCATGCAGCTCGGCTTTGCCCATGCATGCCGCGCCGGCATTTCGTTCGGCAAGGACGACATGGTCATTCCGGACACCAAGGTTAAGATCGTTGGTGATACCGAAGCCCTGGTGAAGGAATACGAACAGCAGTACAACGACGGTCTGATCACTCAGGGCGAGAAGTACAACAAGGTTGTCGACGCCTGGGGCAAGGCTACGGAAAAGGTCGCCGAAGAAATGATGGCCCGCATTAAGGCCGTCGAATTCGACGAAAAGACCGGTCGCCAGAAGCCGATGAACTCGATCTACATGATGAGCCACTCTGGTGCTCGTGGTTCTCCGAACCAGATGCGTCAGCTGGGCGGCATGCGCGGCCTCATGGCCAAGCCGTCGGGCGAAATCATCGAGACGCCGATCATCTCGAACTTCAAGGAAGGCCTGACCGTTAACGAGTACTTCAACTCGACGCACGGTGCCCGTAAGGGTCTGGCAGACACCGCCTTGAAGACCGCAAACTCCGGTTACCTGACCCGCCGTCTCGTCGACGTCGCTCAGGACTGCATCGTCACGCACGTCGATTGCGGTACCGACAAGGGCCTCACCATGACCGCCATCGTCGATGCCGGTCAGGTCGTTGCTTCGCTCGGCGCCCGCATCCTCGGCCGTACGGCGCTCGATGATATCGATCATCCGGTCACGGGTGAGCGCATCGTAGATGCCGGCAAGATGATCCTCGAGCCTGATGTCATCGAGATCGAAAAGGCTGGTATCCAGTCGATCCGCATCCGTTCGGCACTGACCTGCGAAATCCAGACCGGCGTCTGCGGCGTCTGCTACGGCCGCGACCTGGCTCGTGGTACGCCTGTCAACCTCGGTGAAGCTGTCGGCGTCATCGCCGCACAGTCGATCGGTGAACCGGGCACGCAGCTGACCATGCGTACGTTCCACTTGGGCGGCACGGCGACTGTGGTCGACCAGTCGTTCCTGGAAGCCTCCTACGAGGGTACGGTTCAGATCAAGAACCGTAACATGCTGCGCAACTCCGATGGTAACCTGGTTGCCATGGGCCGCAACATGACGGTCCAGATCCTGGACGAACGTGGCGTCGAACGCTCCTCGCAGCGCGTTGCTTACGGCTCCAAGCTGTATGTCGACGAAGGCGACAAGGTGAAGCGCGGTCAGCGTCTGGCGGAGTGGGATCCTTACACCCGTCCGATGATGACGGAAGTGGCCGGTACGGTTCACTTCGAAGACGTCGTCGATGGTCTTTCGGTTCTCGAAGCGACCGACGAGTCCACCGGCATCACCAAGCGTCAGGTTATCGACTGGCGCTCGACGCCGCGCGGTTCCGACCTGAAGCCGGCGATCGTCATCAAGGACGCCAGCGGCAATGTCGCGAAGCTGTCGCGTGGTGGCGAAGCCCGCTTCCTGCTCTCGGTCGACGCGATCCTGTCGGTCGAGCCGGGCACGAAGGTGTCGCAGGGTGACGTCCTCGCTCGTTCGCCGCTGGAAAGCGCCAAGACCAAGGACATCACCGGTGGTCTGCCGCGCGTTGCCGAACTGTTCGAAGCTCGTCGTCCGAAGGACCACGCCATCATCGCAGAGATCGATGGTACGATCCGCCTCGGCCGCGACTACAAGAACAAGCGCCGCGTCATCATCGAGCCGGCGGAAGACGGTGTCGAGCCGGTCGAATACCTGATCCCGAAGGGCAAGCCCTTCCACCTTCAGGAAGGCGACTATATCGAGAAGGGTGATTACATCCTCGACGGTAACCCGGCTCCGCACGACATCCTGGCGATCAAGGGCGTGGAGGCTCTGGCTTCCTACCTGGTCAACGAAATCCAGGAAGTCTACCGCTTGCAGGGCGTTGTCATCAACGACAAGCACATCGAAGTGATTGTCCGTCAGATGCTGCAGAAGGTTGAGATCACCGATGCGGGCGACAGCCAGTACATCGTCGGCGACAATGTCGACCGTATCGAGCTGGACGATGCCAACGACGCGCTGATCGAAGAAGGCAAGAAGCCAGCTTACGGCGATCCGGTGCTGCTCGGCATCACCAAGGCCTCGCTGCAGACGCCGTCGTTCATCTCGGCCGCTTCCTTCCAGGAAACGACCAAGGTGCTCACGGAAGCTGCGATCGCCGGCAAGACCGACGGTCTGCAGGGCCTGAAGGAAAACGTCATCGTGGGCCGTCTCATCCCGGCCGGTACCGGTGGTACCATGACGCAGATCCGCCGTATCGCCACGGCTCGCGACGAGCTCATCCTCGAGGAACGTCGCAAGGGCACGGGTGCAGCCGTCGCAACGCCGATGCTGCAGGACATGGCCAACGAGACTGTTCCGGTCGCTGAATAAGCGGTTTAGGACATAGAAAATCAAAAACCGCCCGGAGCGATCCGGGCGGTTTCTTTTTGTCTAAAGCTCAAACGTGAAAGGTGAGGGCGGTCTGGTGGTAGCCTTGCCGCGATGCGGTCTGCGCTCAGCGGAAGCGGATGATCGCGACTTCGCCTTCGAGCGCGCCCTGGTAGGCGGAGGCATGGGGCTCTTCGTCCGGGATATCCGTCAGCAGGCCGATCTGGTCGAGATCGGCCTCGATGAAGCCTTCCTCGGCGAGCGCGTTGAGCGCCTCGCGCACGGCCGTGTCGTCATCCGGCGCCTTCAACATGACATGAAGATCGATGCCTTCGCCGCCATCGGTCTCATAGCCCTTGCCGATGATGATGAAGACCATGGGGCCATCGGAATTGTTGTCGTTGTCTGGCGCAGTAATCATGAGTCTTCCTTCGGGAGTGTCGAATCGACCCGGCGATTCCTTGGCTTCGCCCGGGTCATCGGATGGAATTGCCTTTCGGTGATTCCTTATAGGGATTTTGTTGAAATACCAAAGTCCATCTTGCCGAAGGGGCGGCATTTCCGTATCGAATGCGCCAAATGGCTGGTTTTCCCGGGCTTCTGGGCCTTTGTGACGAAGATAATTTCTTAACCGGCCTTGACGAACCGGCGTTAAACCAGTAGTACCGCCGCCATCGGGACCCATGTGAGGCATGGCTGTTCGGGGCGACGCGCCCTGAAGTTCACCTCAAACAAGGTTCTAAAACGCACGTTGAAGACACGAATGCTGCACGCAAGACGCCACTCTCGGTGTCCTCTGCTTTTCTGTGGTCCATCTGCGAAAGCGGATCGGGCCACGTTTTGCGCATTGAGACGATCGTGTGTTGTTGCCGGTGACGGCGATAGTCATGCCCGCAAGGGTGTCGAGATAGATTTACAAGGGATGGTTGAATGCCTACCGTAAACCAGCTGATCCGCAAGCCTCGCCAGGCGCAGGTAAAGCGTAACAAGGTTCCTGCTCTCCAGGAAAACCCGCAGAAGCGCGGCGTTTGCACACGCGTCTACACGACCACGCCGAAGAAGCCGAACTCGGCTCTGCGTAAGGTCGCAAAGATCCGCCTGACCAACGGCTTCGAAGTCATTGGTTACATTCCCGGCGAAGGTCACAACCTTCAGGAGCACTCTGTCGTCATGATCCGTGGCGGCCGCGTAAAGGACCTTCCGGGCGTCCGTTATCACATCATCCGCGGCGTTCTCGATACCCAGGGTGTCAAGAACCGTAAGCAGCGCCGTTCGAAGTACGGTGCGAAGCGTCCGAAGTAATTCGGTTTAGATAATCCGGCGCTGCGCGAGGTTCTCCGCGTGGTGAAGCGCCGCTAACAGTTGAGAGACGAGAAGTACATGTCCAGACGTCATAAGGCAGAAAAGCGCGAGATCAACCCGGACCCGAAGTTCGGCGATCTGGTCGTCACCAAGTTCATGAATGCTATCATGCTCGACGGCAAGAAGTCCGTTGCTGAAAGCATCGTATACGGCGCATTCGACGCCGTGCAGGGCAAGGCAAAGCAGGAGCCGCTCGGCGTGTTCCATCAGGCTTTGGATAACATCGCTCCGCACGTTGAAGTTCGTTCGCGCCGCGTTGGTGGTGCTACGTACCAGGTTCCGGTTGACGTTCGTCCGGAGCGCCGTCAGGCTCTCGCCATTCGTTGGCTGATCACTGCTGCTCGCAAGCGTAACGAAACGACGATGGTCGATCGCCTCAGCGGCGAACTTCTCGATGCCTCCAACAACCGCGGCGCTGCCGTTAAGAAGCGCGAAGACACGCACAAGATGGCTGATGCCAACCGTGCGTTCTCGCATTATCGCTGGTAATCCCGAACGGTTTCGGAAAGGCAGTCCATTATGGCTCGCGAATATAAAATCGAAGACTACCGCAATTTCGGTATCATGGCGCACATCGACGCCGGCAAGACCACGACCACCGAGCGTATTCTTTACTACACCGGCAAGTCGCACAAGATCGGCGAAGTGCACGACGGCGCAGCCACGATGGACTGGATGGAGCAGGAGCAGGAGCGTGGCATCACGATCACCTCCGCTGCTACGACCACCTTCTGGAAGGGCCGCGACGGCAAGACCCGCCGCTTCAACATCATCGACACCCCCGGCCACGTTGACTTCACCATCGAAGTCGAACGTTCGCTGCGCGTTCTCGACGGTGCTATCGCTCTGCTCGACGCCAACGCCGGCGTTGAGCCGCAGACGGAAACCGTCTGGCGTCAGGCTGAGAAGTATCATGTTCCGCGCATGATCTTCTGCAACAAGATGGACAAGACCGGCGCTGACTTCTATCGCTCGGTTGAGATGATCAAGACCCGCCTCGGCGCCACCGCCGTCGTCATGCAGCTGCCGATCGGCGCTGAAAGCGACTTCAAGGGCGTTATCGACCTGATCGAGATGAACGCTCTCATCTGGCGCGACGAATCGCTCGGCGCTCAGTGGGACGTCGTCGAAATTCCGGAAGACATGAAGGCAAAGGCTGCCGAATATCGCGAAAAGCTGATCGAGACCGTTGTCGAGATCGACGAAGCCGCGACCGAAGCCTACCTCGAAGGCAACCTGCCTGACAACGATCAGATCCGTGCGCTTGTCCGTCGCGGCACGATCGACGTCAAGTTCCATCCGATGTTCTGCGGCACCGCCTTCAAGAACAAGGGTGTTCAGCCGCTGCTCGACGCCGTTGTCGATTACCTGCCGTCGCCGCTCGACATTCCGGCGATCAAGGGCATCGATTTCAAGACCGAAGCCGAGATCGAACGTCACGCTGACGACAGCGAGCCGTTGTCCATGCTGGCATTCAAGATCATGAACGACCCCTTCGTCGGTTCGCTCACCTTCGCCCGCATCTATTCCGGCAAGCTCGAAAAGGGCGCATCGGTCATCAACACGGTCAAGGACAAGCGCGAGCGTGTCGGCCGTATGCTGCAGATGCACTCGAACTCGCGTGAAGACATCGAAGAAGCATTCGCTGGCGACATCGTTGCTCTGGCCGGCCTCAAGGAAACCACCACTGGCGATACGCTCTGCGATCCGCTGAAGCCGGTTATCCTCGAGCGCATGGAATTCCCCGAGCCGGTCATCCAGATCGCGATCGAGCCGAAGACCAAGGGCGACCAGGAAAAGATGGGCCTCGCGCTCAACCGCCTGGCTGCAGAAGACCCGTCCTTCCGCGTCAAGACGGACCAGGAATCGGGCCAGACCATCATCGCAGGCATGGGTGAACTTCACCTCGACATCATCGTCGACCGTATGCGTCGTGAATTCAAGGTTGAAGCAAGCGTCGGCGCGCCGCAGGTTGCTTACCGCGAGACCATCACGCGTCAGACGGAAAAGGACTACACCCACAAGAAGCAGTCCGGCGGTACCGGTCAGTTCGCTCGCGTCAAGATCGTGTTCGAACCGAACCCGGAAGGCGACGACTTCAAGTTCGAGTCCAAGATTGTCGGCGGTTCTGTTCCGAAGGAATACATTCCGGGCGTTCAGAAGGGTATCGAAAGCGTTCTGTCTTCGGGCCCGCTGGCTGGCTTCCCGATGCTCGGCGTCAAGGCGACGCTCATCGACGGTGCCTTCCACGATGTTGACTCGTCGGTTCTGGCCTTCGAAATCGCTTCCCGCGCTTGCTTCCGTGAAGCAGCCCGCGAAGCCGGTGCTCAGCTCCTCGAGCCGATGATGAAGGTCGAAGTCGTAACGCCGGAAGACTACGTCGGCGACGTCATCGGCGACTTGAACTCGCGTCGTGGCCAAATCCAGGGCCAGGAAAGCCGCGGTATCGCTGTTGTCATCAACGCGAACGTCCCGCTGGCAAACATGTTCAAGTACGTCGACAACCTGCGTTCGATGTCTCAGGGTCGTGCACAGTACACGATGACCTTCGATCATTACGCGCCGGTTCCGTCGAACGTCGCACAGGAAATCCAGGCAAAGTATTCCGGTCAGAAGTGACCGGAATACCAATTGACCGATAACAAGAATTGATCCCTTCGGGGACAGGAAAAATGGAGAGCCGAAAATGGCAAAGAGTAAGTTTGAGCGCAATAAGCCTCACGTTAACATTGGTACGATTGGGCACGTTGACCACGGCAAGACGTCGCTGACAGCAGCGATCACGAAGTACTTCGGCGAGTTCAAGGCGTACGACCAGATCGACGCTGCTCCGGAAGAGAAGGCTCGTGGTA
>NZ_JAELUG010001229.1 GCF_016429255.1 Rhizobium sp. ASV8 | reverse complement strand
CGCATCGCAGAGAATATCGCGCGAGCGGGTCGCCTTGGCGATGTTGGAGCGAACGAAATCATCACCTTCGTTCAAAGCGGCGACCGCACCCCTCTGCATGAACTGCGCGACGCCTGAGGTCGAATACCTGTCTCTTATACACATCTCCGAGCCCACGAGACGGTCTATTAAATCTCGTATGCCGTCTTGTGCGTGTAAAGGGGGGGGGGGGGGGGGGGGGGGGGGGGGGGGGGGGGGGGGGGGGGGGGGGGGGGGGGGGGGGGGGGGGGGGGGGGGGGGGGGGGGGGGGGGGGGGGGGGGGGGGGGGGGGGGGGGG
>NZ_JAELUG010001228.1 GCF_016429255.1 Rhizobium sp. ASV8 | reverse complement strand
CCCCCCCCCCCCCCCCCCCCCCCCCCCCCCCCCCCCCCCCCCCCCCCCCCCCCCCCCCCCCCCCCCCCCCCCCCCCCCCCCCCCCCCCCCCCCCCCCCCCCCCCCCCCCCCCCCCCCTTTTCCAAGCCGAAGACGGCATACGAGATTTAATAGACCGTCTCGTGGGCTCGGAGATGTGTATAAGAGACAGGTGTATGTCACGGTCATGAACAAACCGTCCTGCCCGCGCGCATTCGTCGGGGGACAACAGCGCAACGGGCATGTCGAGGTCGGGCGGCGAAATGTCCAGCCGCCAACTCCAGACATCGATGACGTC
>NZ_JAELUG010001227.1 GCF_016429255.1 Rhizobium sp. ASV8 | reverse complement strand
CCCCCCCCCCCCCCCCCCCCCCCCCCCCCCCCCCCCCCCCCCCCCCCCCCCCCCCCCCCCCCCCCCCCCCCCCCCCCCCCCCCCCCCCCCCCCCCCCCCCCCCCCCCCCCCCCCCTCTTTTCACGCACAAGACGGCATACGAGATTTAATAGACCGTCTCGTGGGCTCGGAGATGTGTATAAGAGACAGGTGTCCGAAAGCAGCGAGCAGGTCCGTCGCCTTTCGGAAGCGCGCTCTAAGGCGCTAGCCGGCTGGATCGAGCGCATGCGCGGCTCGCTGGTGCCACCGAAGGGCGTCGATGCCCAGGCCGTCAACG
>NZ_JAELUG010001226.1 GCF_016429255.1 Rhizobium sp. ASV8 | reverse complement strand
GTCTCCTCGATCACAACTTTAAGGACCAATCGCTTCCGCTTGATGAAACGGGTCCGAAAAAATCAAAAATGCCGCCTTGCGGCGGCCCAGCCACTATTGATGTTTTGCACCGCGATGTCAACAAAACCTGTCTCTTATACACATCTCCGAGCCCACGAGACGGTCTATTAAATCTCGTATGCCGTCTTCGGCGTGAAAAAAGGGGGGGGGGGGGGGGGGGGGGGGGGGGGGGGGGGGGGGGGGGGGGGGGGGGGGGGGGGGGGGGGGGGGGGGGGGGGGGGGGGGGGGGGGGGGGGGGGGGGGGGGGGGGGGGGGG
>NZ_JAELUG010001225.1 GCF_016429255.1 Rhizobium sp. ASV8 | reverse complement strand
CCCCCCCCCCCCCCCCCCCCCCCCCCCCCCCCCCCCCCCCCCCCCCCCCCCCCCCCCCCCCCCCCCCCCCCCCCCCCCCCCCCCCCCCCCCCCCCCCCCCCCCCCCCCCCCCCCCCTCTTTTCAACCAGAAGACGGCATACGAGATTTAATAGACCGTCTCGTGGGCTCGGAGATGTGTATAAGAGACAGGCACCATGACCGTCGAAGACTGCGAAGAGGTCTCTTCGGCCGTTTCGCCGGTTCTCGATGTGGAAGATCCGATCGATAAGGCGTATCATCTCGAAGTGTCTTCGCCGGGCATCGACCGCCCGATGG
>NZ_JAELUG010001224.1 GCF_016429255.1 Rhizobium sp. ASV8 | reverse complement strand
CCCCCCCCCCCCCCCCCCCCCCCCCCCCCCCCCCCCCCCCCCCCCCCCCCCCCCCCCCCCCCCCCCCCCCCCCCCCCCCCCCCCCCCCCCCCCCCCCCCCCCCCCCCCCCCCCCCCCTTTACAACCAGAAGACGGCATACGAGATTTAATAGACCGTCTCGTGGGCTCGGAGATGTGTATAAGAGACAGGCTTTATGCCAAGAAGCTCGGCGCGGTTTTCGATCAGATCTCATCCGCCTCGCTCTCCACCCGCGCGGGCGAGATGAAAAGTCAGGTGTTGATCCGCTCGCAATTCTCTGTTGCCTCGCGATGGCTT
>NZ_JAELUG010001223.1 GCF_016429255.1 Rhizobium sp. ASV8 | reverse complement strand
CCCCCCCCCCCCCCCCCCCCCCCCCCCCCCCCCCCCCCCCCCCCCCCCCCCCCCCCCCCCCCCCCCCCCCCCCCCCCCCCCCCCCCCCCCCCCCCCCCCCCCCCCCCCCCCCCCCTTTTTTCACGCACAAGACGGCATACGAGATTTAATAGACCGTCTCGTGGGCTCGGAGATGTGTATAAGAGACAGCCCCAAGGATTGGCTAGTGGGCGACAAGACGGGAACGAACGGTGACAAGTTCGGCAACGCCAACGATATCGCGGTGCTGTGGCCATCGAACCGAGCGCCCATCATCGTCACTGCCTATTGCGAGATA
>NZ_JAELUG010001222.1 GCF_016429255.1 Rhizobium sp. ASV8 | reverse complement strand
CCCCCCCCCCCCCCCCCCCCCCCCCCCCCCCCCCCCCCCCCCCCCCCCCCCCCCCCCCCCCCCCCCCCCCCCCCCCCCCCCCCCCCCCCCCCCCCCCCCCCCCCCCCCCCCCCCCCCTTTCCAAGCCGAAGACGGCATACGAGATTTAATAGACCGTCTCGTGGGCTCGGAGATGTGTATAAGAGACAGGCCCGGCAACGACCGAAACGCTTTATCTCTTTGCGTCCTACGTCTTCGATACGCTCGGATACCGCCGCTTCGAATGGAAATGCAACAACCTCAACGAACCCTCGAAACGGGCAGCCGAGCGCTTTGG
>NZ_JAELUG010001221.1 GCF_016429255.1 Rhizobium sp. ASV8 | reverse complement strand
CCCCCCCCCCCCCCCCCCCCCCCCCCCCCCCCCCCCCCCCCCCCCCCCCCCCCCCCCCCCCCCCCCCCCCCCCCCCCCCCCCCCCCCCCCCCCCCCCCCCCCCCCCCCCCCCCCCCCTTTTCACCCAGAAGACGGCATACGAGATTTAATAGACCGTCTCGTGGGCTCGGAGATGTGTATAAGAGACAGGGCGAGCCCCGCAGCCAGCCCAAGCCCGACGGTCGTTCCAAGCAACGCGAAGGCTCGGGCCCGCTTCTGACCGGAAAACGAGCTTGAAAGGAGTGCCGTGCCACCGGTCGCGATGGCCGCGGCCCCA
>NZ_JAELUG010000136.1 GCF_016429255.1 Rhizobium sp. ASV8 | reverse complement strand
GAGCGTTGCTACGTCGAAAGTGCCGCCAAGTGCTGCTGTTGTCATCGAGATCGGCACGGCGCAGTAGAGATCGGCGCCATCGCGCTGGAAGAACTCGTGCGGTTTGACGGAAAGGAAGATGTAGAGGTCGCCCGAAGGTCCGCCACGTTGACCAGCTTCGCCTTCGCCCTGCAGGCGGATGCGCGTGCCGTCTTCGATACCGGCCGGGATGTTGACGGAGAGCGAACGCTCCTCGGTCACGCGGCCCTGGCCATGACACTTGCTGCAGGGATCCGGAATGATCTGGCCGCGGCCATGGCAGGTCGGGCAGGTCCGTTCGACGGAGAAGAAGCCTTGTGCGGCGCGCACGCGACCGGAGCCCTGGCAGGTGCCGCAGGTTTTCGGTTGGGTGCCAGGCTTGGCGCCAGAACCGGAACAGACGTCGCAGGTAATGGAGGTCGGGACACGGATCTGCGCGGTCTTGCCGCTGAAGGCTTCTTCGAGCGAGATTTCCATGTTGTAGCGAAGATCGGCGCCGCGTTCGCGACCACCGGAGGAGCGTCCGCGCGAGCGTCCGCCACCCATCATCTCGCCGAAAATATCCTCGAAAATATCGGAGAAGCCGCCGCCGCCGAAACCGGCGCCAAAGCCGCCGCCACCGCCCATGCCACCATGCTCGAAAGCAGCGTGCCCATAGCGGTCATAGGCTGCGCGCTTCTGCGGATCCTTGAGCGTTTCGTATGCTTCGTTGATTTCCTTGAACTTCCGCTCGGCGCTGCTGTCGTCCGGATTCTTGTCCGGATGATATTGCATCGCCAGCTTGCGAAAGGCGCTTTTCAGCTCTTTCTCGTCCGCCGTCTTTGAGACGCCCAATGTCTCGTAAAAATCCGCTTTTGCCATTCAGCATTCGACCCTGGAAATGGATTTCCGGCTGCCATGAGGCAGCCGGATCTAAGTTTCCTGAACCTTTCGGTTCGCGCTTATGCAGACCGCTTGTGGTCGCCTTCGTCCTTGATTTCCTCGTAGTCGGCATCGACGACATCGTCCTTGCCGGCTGCCGAGTGATCGCCCGAAGCGCCGCCTTCAGCCTGCTGAGCCTCATAGATCGCCTGGCCGAGTTTCATGGAAACTTCCATGAGGGTCTGGGTCTTGGCCTTGATGTCTTCTGCGTCCGGCTCGGAAGCTTCGGTTGCCGTCTTCAGCGCTGCGATCGCGTCGGAGATCGCGGTGCGATCGGCTTCCGTGACCTTGTCGCCATAATCCTTCAGCGACTTCTCGCTGGAGTGGATCAGGCTCTCAGCCTGGTTCTTGGCTTCAACGCCTTCGCGACGCTTCTTGTCATCGGCGGCATGAGCTTCTGCATCCTTGACCATCTTTTCGATGTCGGCGTCGGAAAGACCACCGGAAGCCTGGATGCGGATCTGCTGTTCCTTGCCGGTGCCCTTGTCCTTGGCCGAAACCTGAACAATGCCGTTGGCATCGATGTCGAAAGTGACTTCGATCTGCGGAACGCCACGCGGTGCCGGCGGCAGGCCGACGAGGTCGAACTGACCGAGCAGCTTGTTGTCGGCAGCCATTTCGCGCTCGCCCTGCGAAACGCGGATGGTTACGGCCGACTGGTTGTCGTCAGCGGTGGAGAAGGTCTGCGACTTCTTCGTCGGGATCGTCGTGTTGCGTTCGATCAGGCGGGTGAAGACGCCGCCGAGCGTTTCGATGCCGAGGGACAGCGGGGTTACGTCGAGGAGCAGAACGTCCTTGACGTCGCCCTGCAGAACGCCGGCCTGGATGGCTGCGCCGAGAGCGACGACTTCATCCGGGTTGACGCCCTTATGCGGCTCTTTGCCGAACAGCTGCTTGACGACTTCCTGTACCTTCGGCATGCGGCTCATGCCGCCGACGAGAACGACTTCGTCGATCTCGGCAGCCGTGACGCCGGCATCCTTGAGGGCTGCCTTGCACGGAGCGATGGTGCGCTGGACGAGATCGTCGACCAGGCTTTCCAGCTTGGCGCGGGTCAGCTTCAGCGTCAGGTGCTTCGGGCCGGTGGCGTCTGCCGTGATGAAGGGCAGGTTGATTTCGGTCTGCTGTGCGGACGAAAGTTCAATCTTGGCCTTTTCAGCAGCTTCCTTCAGGCGCTGCAGAGCAAGCTTGTCGCCCTTAAGGTCGATGCCGTTGTCCTTCTTGAACTCGGCAACGAGGTATTCGACGAGGCGCATGTCGAAGTCTTCACCGCCGAGGAAGGTGTCGCCGTTGGTCGACTTCACTTCGAAGACGCCGTCGCCGATTTCCAGGATGGAGATATCGAAGGTGCCGCCGCCAAGGTCGTAAACGGCGATGGTCTTGCCGTCCTTCTTGTCGAGGCCGTAAGCGAGTGCCGCAGCCGTCGGCTCGTTGATGATGCGCAGGACTTCGAGACCGGCGATCTTGCCGGCATCCTTGGTTGCCTGGCGCTGAGCGTCGTTGAAGTATGCGGGAACGGTGATGACGGCCTTGTCGACCTTCTCGCCGAGATAGGACTCGGCGGTTTCCTTCATCTTCTGAAGGATCATCGCGGAAATCTGTGCGGGCGAATAGCCCTTGCCCTGAGCTTCTACCCAGGCGTCGCCATTGTCGCCCCGAACGATGTTGAAGGGAACAAGGTGCTTGTCCTTCTCAACGGTCGGATCTTCGTAGCGGCGGCCGATGAGGCGCTTGACAGCGAAGAGGGTATTCGTGGGGTTGGTGACAGCCTGGCGCTTGGCCGGCTGGCCGACGAGACGTTCGCCGTCGTCGGTGAAGGCTACCATGGAGGGGGTCGTCCGGGCGCCTTCGGCATTCTCGATCACTTTCGCGTCTTTACCGTCCATGACGGCGACGCAGGAATTCGTAGTTCCAAGGTCGATACCAATTACTTTTGCCATGTCATTCTCTCCTTGAAGCAAGCTGTCGGAACCCCTGTCAGGCATTCCATTGACAGCCCCTTACGGGATGGTCTTGAGGATTGCGCAGCCATGACTGCGGTGATGCCGCGTATATAAGTAGCGGTTTTACTGACTGCAAGGCAGGAAATAGCCCGAAATCCAGCAAAACAAATGGTTTGTCGTCCAAATTCCGTGCGGCCCCATATGCGCCGAGGACCCGCGGATTTTGCGCGACCGCGTATCAGAGCAGCCTTGCAGCGGCCATGCAAGCGGCAAGCTGCAAAATTGCGATTTTATGTAGATCTGGGCGGATTGGCTCGCAGCGGAAAGTTTGCAAGCGATAACTCTTTGACGAGCGCCTTCAGGCGTTTGATATCGCGTTCTCCAGCGATGCACCGAATTGGTACCGCTTCGATCGAGGGCGCCGCAACGGGTGCCTGTACCGACGATTCGATTTCCATCGCAGGAGATGAGGTTTTCACGACGCGTTCGCTTCGCCGTCCCGTCTTAAATTTGACGCCTTGCTGCCTCCTTTTTTCGCCGTCGCTGTGTCCGGCGATCAAGACAGGAAATTGCAACCATATGTCCGTTACAATCACGCGTCGCGTTGCGTTAATGGCGCCATTCCTTGCCATGATGGGGTCGCTGGGATCTCATGCCCTTGCCAAGGATGGCGATAAGGGCATCGCGGCAAGACTTAAAAAACTGGAGAAGCGCAGCGGTGGACGTCTGGGTGTCGCCGTGTTGAACACTGCGACCGGGCAACTTACCGGCAATCGCCTCGATGAACGCTTCGCGATGTGCAGCACGTTCAAGGCATTGGCCGTCGCGTTTACGCTCTCCCGCGTCGATCGGGGCGAAGAACAACTCGGCCGCCGCATCTTTTTCAAGGAGGGCGATCTGGTGACGCCCTTCAAAGCGACGAAGCCGCATCTGGCGGATGGGATGACGATCGAGCAGCTGTGCGAGGCAGCCCTGATCGTAAGCGATAGCACCGCTGCCAATTTGCTCCTGGCGAGCTTCGGTGGCCCTGCCGCCTTGACCGGCTATCTTCGATCCCTCGGCGATCCGGTGACGCGGCTTGATAAGATCGAGCTGGATTTGAATATCGTCAAGCCTGGCGAAACACATGACACGACCTCTCCCCGTGCCATGGTGGCCACGCTGCAGAAGATCGTCCTTGGCGACGCGCTGTCAGCCCCATCCCGCGCGAAGCTGACCCATTGGATGATCGCCTCCAAGGATGCGGCTGCGCACCGCCTTCGCGTCGGCCTGCCGAATGGCTGGCGAATCGCGAACAAGCCGGGCACCTGGAACGGAATTTCCACCAATGATATCGGGGTGATCTTTCCATCCGGCCGCGATCCGATCGTGGTTGCGGCCTATCTCGGCGAAGCACGGGGATCGATTAAGGACCAGGAGGCCATCCTGGCCGAGGTAGCCCGCATCGTGGCCGAAGAAATCTGAGGTCGAACGAAAACAGTTGGCGCGGCCTGCAGATGACCATCTCTTGATGACGGTCATTCAGCCGCGGCGGTCCTTCCGTCGGCGCGCCAATGTCAGATGACGCGGCGCCATTCGGCAATCCTCGGAGAATCCGCTGCCTCTACCGCGTCACCGCCCGAGGATGACATCGAGCAATGAGGAGCGATGCGGCCGCGCGGCGCCCCTGGGAGGGCCGCTGTCGCCGATGTCGGCAGGCGGGATATCGCTGTCATAGGGGTTCGAGCTGTAAGGATTGGTGTCGTCGGTGAGGTTTGCCGGCGGCAGATCCTGCGGGTCCTCATTGGCGGCCGTCTGGTTGACGATCTGCGGCTGGATCGGCTGCTGCATCGGGCGTTGCTGCAAGGCGGGCTGCCCGGTATCGCCGGTGCCGGAAATGATGTTGCCGATGGTGGTCGGCTGGCTGCCGTTCGGATCCGTCTGCGCCATCGGGAGACCATTGTCGATGATCTGTCCGCCACCGAAGATCGGCGTCGGCGTGATGCCCTTGTGGGCGGCGACCATGAATTCCTTCCACGCTTTCGCCGGTAGTCCGCCGCCCGTCACCTTGCGCATCGACTTGCCGTCGTCGTTGCCGAACCAGACGCCCGTCGTCAGATGGCTGGTGAAACCGACAAACAGCGCGTCGCGGAAGGATTGGGTCGTGCCCGATTTGCCGGCTGCCTGCCAGCCGGGAATACGGGCGGCCTTGCCCGTTCCGTTGGCAATGACGCCCGTCATCATGGCGTTCATGTTGGTGACGATATCGGGGTTCAGCACACGCTGCGGATTGTCGGTATTGGTCTGGTAAAGCACTTTGCCGGAGGCTGTCGTCACCTTGGTGATGACGTGCGGCGCCACCTTGAAACCACCGTTCATGAAGGTGGCGTAGGCGGAGGTCAGTTCCAGCAGTGAGACTTCGGATGTGCCGAGCGCGATGGAGTTGTTGGCCTGCAGGTCGGATTCGATGCCGAGCCTGTGGGCGACCTTGATCACCTGCTCGGGGCCGACCTCGGCAACGAGCTGGGCAGCCACCGTGTTCAGAGATTTCGCCACTGCAGTCGCGAGCGTCACCGGCCCGCTATAGCGTTGCTCGTAGTTCTCCGGGGCCCAGTTGCCGATCTTGACCGGCAGGTCGTTGCGGATGGAGTTGGGCGTGAGACCCGCCTCCAGCGCTGCCGTATAAACGAAGGGCTTGAAGGCCGATCCCGGCTGCCGCTTGGCGGTGACGGCGCGGTTGAACTGGCTTTGAGCGTAGTCACGCCCGCCGACCAGCGCACGGACGGCGCCCGTCGCATCGACGGATACGAGCGACGCCTGCGAGGCGTTCAGCTTCTTGCCTTCCTTTTCGAGTACGTCGCTCAGCGCCCTCTCGGCCTTCTCTTCCAGCGACATGTCGAGGGTGGTGTCGACGATCAGGTCTTCCTTGACGTCGCCGCCGATCAGCTTCGGCAGCTGATCCATGACCATGTCGGCAACGTAGTTCTCCGCGCCGCTCCAGTAGCTCTTGGTGCGTGTCGGTGGCTGCGCCATCGCCGTCTTGATATCGGCTTCGCTGATGAAGCCCTGGTCGCGCATGGCTTGCAGAACGAGCTGGGCTCGAGCTTCAGCAGCGGCCGGATCACGGGCGGGCGATAGCCGCGACGGCGCCTTGACCAGGCCGGCCAGCATGGCGGCCTCGCCGAGATTGACGTCCTTGGCCGATTTGTTGAAGTAGCGCCGCGATGCCGCCTCGACGCCATAGGCATTGGAGCCGAAATAGACTCGGTTCAGATACATCGTCAGGATCTGATCCTTGGTATACTTGTGCTCAAGCCACAGAGCCAGCAGCACTTCCTGAACCTTGCGTTCCAGCGTGCGGTCCGGCGACAGGAACAGGTTCTTGGCGAGCTGCTGCGTCAGCGTCGAGCCGCCCTGGACCGCGTGTCCGGTGAGGACATTGGTGACGACGGCACGGCCAAGGCCGATCGGATCGAAGCCGAAATGCGAATAGAAGCGGCGATCCTCGATCGCGATGATGGCTTCCGGGATGTAGGGCGACATGTCGCCGAGTGCCACGGCCTCGCCGCCGGTCGTGCCGCGATTGGCAATCAGGTTGCCATCGAGATCGGTAATCTTGACGTTCGGCGGCCGCTCGGGAATGGACCAGGTGCTGGCGCTCGGCATGCGCGAGCCGTAATAGGCAACAAGGCCGGCGACGCCAATGCCTGCCCACAGGCACAGCACGAGACCCCAATAGATTGCCGCGCGAACAAAGCCGAAAAAGCCGCGGCGCGGCGCACGTTTGGTCGGCTTGCGACGACTGCGGGCGCGACGGGGTTTCTGAACCACCGGCTCGTCCTTGTAATCGTCGTCATCATCTTCGTCCGGTTCCGGCTCTTCGTAGCGCTTGGCCGAGCGCCTTTGACCGACAATGCGTTCGCCGGCGCTGAATCCGTCATCGATGCGTTCCCGACCGCTGGAAAAGGATGGTTCTATCCTCTGGCGTGACTTCTTCTTATCTGCCATTGCGGGCCGGTCGTACCTCGGTGCCTAGAGCATGGTGCCGAAAAATGTCAGCGGTTCTCGGACGATGTCATGCTCTATTTCTTTGATTCTAGAGCGAATTCAGATTTCGGGTCCAGCCGACCCAAGATCATCCGGCCCCAGTGTTTCCATGCCTTCCATCAGGGTGATCACGGCGGTGGTAACCGTGGTTTAGCGTATACAACCGCCTTTGTCCCGGTACATCACCTTGGAAATGGATCCCGAATTTCGGGACAGGCCGCCGCCCGCCATTTTCTCACGAACCCCTCGTGAAGACATCAAGTCCCGCCTGAACTGTAAATGCGGCGATTTAAGGAGGGATTAAGAACATTCCCGCGCTGAATGTGACAGCCGCCGCGATGCCGCTCTCCAAGCGTTTCAAGGAACTTTCCGCCGCCTCGGGCATTATCCGATGACAAAACCAAGGGGCGAGCACATGAGTTCGTTGATCAAGATAGAGGAAGTCTGCGAGAGCAAACTGCGGGAGGTCTGGAGCGTCGAGGATTTCGCCCGACGCCATCGGATCGCGAAAGAGGAGGAAGCCAGGCTGAAGAAGCTGTTCGGCGACTTCGCGACGAAGCAGGAACTGCTCTCGAATGCGCAGAGGCCACCACTGTTTCGGTGAACCGAACGACCGGGCTGGCGCGATGTTTATCGTGCGCCGTTGTGGCTGAAAAGCCTGCGGCGGAGGAGGCTATGTCGATGTGGAAGCGTTTTGAACTATGGCTGGTCGATCGGATCGACCGCATCTTCGGTCTGGAGCGACTCGCCCGTCGCGCCGGCTTTTCCCCGGAAGAGGCAAAGCGGATCGCGCGCGACAAATAAAGTTAAATCGTTCGAACAGTGCGATGAGACCTGCGCTCATGGCTCACCACCAAGAAAAGATCACCGAAATCGGCAAGGCCCGCTTCAACGATAGGTGGAGTTACTCCGCGGGGCTGCGTCGATACTTCGCGCGACGCACCGAATCTTCTGTATTTTCGAATTGTCTGATCGAGGTTATAGTGCTGTCATCTGGCTGTCTTGAAGGCGGTTCCAGACGGTTTGATAGCCTGTGAGGAGGAGTGTTCATGCGGCAAATCAAATGGAGCAATCCAATCGAGATCGGTTTTGCTCAGGGTAGTTTCCAGATCGTGACCGGGCCGTCCGAGGCACTGAATTGCATGGCCAATCTCTGGCCAGATCGGCGCGGTCCGCTTTATGTTGCGGCCAGAAGCCTGTGCCGCGCTGCGATCGACGGCCGCAAATCCGCTGAGGAGGCGCGGGAAATGTTCATTTCGGCGACGCGGGAAGCGCATCTCAAGATGCATTGAGCCGCCATTTCTCGCTCACCGCTTGACCGCTCCGCTCTTGCGAGCCGGAAAAGGTGTTGTAGAGGTTGATAGGCTCGGGACTGGCCCGTTCCCGCAGGAGTTCCATTTGGGCGTCACCGCAGCATCCCGCGGGAGGCGAACACTCTTCAGGTGGAATACTCTTCGTAAAGAAAGGCCGGCGACTGTTACAGTCGCCGGCCTTTGGTTTTCCTGGCATTGACGGACTGCCGCCCTCAGCGGTTCGAGCCGCGGGAAGACATGCGGCAATTCGGTTCCGATGCCGGGCAATCCTTATGATCTGGGCTGTAAGGACCTGGCTGACCGGCATTCGGTTGCGGCTGTGGCTGTGGCTGCGGCTGAGCGACTGGCGGCTGCCGTTGCGGTTCTGGGCGCGGCTGGTTATCCGGGCGATCACGCGGACGATCCGGCCGGTTGCCCCAACCCTGATTGTTGTCTGGCTGACGGCGTCCCCAATCGCCATTGCCGTCGCGCTGTCCGTCCCAGTCGCGGTTACGGCCGGGGCGACGATCCCAGTTGCGATCCTGCCCGTCATTCCAGTCCGAGCCGCGATTCCAGTCACGATTACGGTCTGGGCGGCGATCCCAGTTACGATCCTGTCCATCGTTCCAGTTCGAGCCGCGATCCCAGCCTGGTGGATTGCGATCCCAATTGTTATCCGGGCGGCGGTCAACCCAGCCAGGGCCGCGGCGCCAACGGTCACGGTCACGATAGAAGTCGCGACCGCGATAATAGCGGCCCCAATAATCGTCGAAATTGAAGACCACCGTCGGAATGCCGAGCGGCCGGTAATATTGCCGGTCAACATAGATGCGGCGCGACTGATAGGTCGCTTGAATGTATCGGCCGGCAACCCAGCCGCGGCCGCCGTAGAAGGAGACGTCGCACCAAGGCGTCTCGTTAAGGCAGCCGTTGATCTGCAGTGGCACGCCGACGGGGATCATGGTGACCGCCGGATAGGCTGTGCTCGGACCTGACCGCATGTTGACGTTTGCGGTGGCAAAGCCTTCCGCTGCTTCCGCAATAGCCGGCAACGCTATGAAAGCGGCCAGCAAGCTCGCGGCAAGAACCTTGAACCTCATGAATATTCTCCCTTCGCCCACCATGGTCGCGAAAACGGCTTGATGCCTGTTCCGTATCTGATGCGCCTACCCCGGCGCCATTCGCTATGACTTTCCAATTCCGGCAAGATAAAGGCCTGCGCATGCACGGATTTTGATAGGATATCGTGCCGCGCCTTCAATCTTTACCTGTGTTTTAAGTGTATCCGCATGAATGCAACTTGAATGATGACGGTTGAGATCGACGAAAGTTGCCGGATTGTCGGGATCTGCTCACTATCCGGCCGGCCATCACGGCGTTGGTACCGCCGCCATTTTGCCTGCGGCGAGAAAGGAATGATGGTTCGGCCTTGAAATCGCCGCCTTGCCTTCCGATATAGGGTTCAGTCATGCAGCGCATGGATGGCTGGCGCGCTGGAAAGCGAGCCGTGTCGTCCTTCGACATTGTTGAAGAGAAGTAACGCTTCGTTAACCTCTAACAATCAATCTGGCTGCAGTTCCGCTTTCCCTTTGACCACGGATGTACTGGCACTGTTGTGAGAGCGGATGACGAAAGGCCGGATTGTTCCGGCCTTTTTGTTTTATGACGATGGCGTGTTTCCTGCGAAAACAGGGACGCGCCATTTTCGTTTTGGGCCCTGGTTAAGGCAATAAAAAACCGCCGCAGTTTCCTGCGGCGGCTTTGTCACTTCGTCCGGTAAGACCGGCAGCCCCGTTAGTTCGCCTTCTTGGCCGAAACCTTGACGACCTTGGCCGGAGCCTGGGCAACATTTGCCTTGCCGGCCGGTACGTAACCGGCGCCAATGGCGACGTTCAGATTGATATAGTCGAGGGCGCTCTGCTGAATGGCCTGCGCCAAGCTCTGCTGGGCGGCGGTCACGTTACGTTGCGCGTCGAGAACGTCGAGCAGCGACGAGGCACCGTCCTTGTAGCTTGCCGTCGAAAGCTGCAGGGCTTCCTGATAGGATTTGACCTGAGCATGCTGAGCGGCAACGGTCTGGGCATCGCGTGCAACGGCAGACAGGTAGTTTTCGACCTGTTCGATAGCCGTTCTCACCGTCTGCTGCCATGATATGTAGTTTTGGCGGCTGGCGGATTCCGCACTCTTGACGCCGGCACGAAGGGCGCCGCCATCGAAGATCGGAAGGTTCAGCGTCGGACCGAAGGACCAGCTGGTCAGATTGCCGCTCGTGGATCCGCTATTGTGGATATAGGACGGAGAAATCGAGCCGCTGAGCGTGATCGACGGGAAGAGCTTGGCTTCAGCCACGCCGATCTCGGCCGTCGAAGCTGCAAGAGTGCGTTCTGCAACGCGGATATCCGGACGGTTGCGGATGAGATCGGCGGGAACGCCGGTCCGTACGCTGCCACGGAACACCGGCTGTTTGCCGCCGCCCTGCATCTGCGCGATGATCGTTGCAGAAGACACGTTGAGCAGCGTTGCGATGTGATGCACCTGCTGTCGATAGCTGATTTCATAGCCAGGAACCAAAGCCAGCGTCTGGTTGACGAGGCCTTCCGCCTGAACGACGTCGAGGCGCGATGCGGCACCCGCTTCGAGCTGGAATTTGGTCAGCGAAAGCGTGTCGCGCCGCGACTTCAGGTTTTCCTGAGCGATCGAGATGAGCGTCTGGTAGTAGCGTGCACTGACGTAGCTGCTTGCCAGATCCTGGAGATAGGTCAGGCGGGCAGCATCGACGCTGGAATAGGCGGCGTCGAGCGATGCATTGGCGCTTTCTGTTGACCGGCGATACTGGCCCCAAAGGTCGAGCAGCCAGGAAATCGAGGCAGAGGCGCCGGTCGTGTTCCGCGATCCGGCCTGACTGCGCAGAGCCTGCGTGCCTCTTTGGCCGCTGGTGGTGTTGTCGCCGCTGAGGGTCAGGCCCGGGAGGCCGCCTGCGCCTGCGCTTACGACGGCAGCTTCTGCCTGGTTGATGCGCTCCAGCGTCTGCTGGATGGTAAGGTTCTGGGCAAGTCCCTGTGCGGCGAATGCATTCAGCTTGGAGTCGCCGAAAGCGGTCCACCATTGCGAACCGGCGATATCGCCGTTCATCTTCGTACCGCCCTCCGAGAACTTGGCCGGCAGAGGCATTTCCGGTGGCTTATGGTCTGGGCCGCTGACGCAACCTGCCAGAATAAGCAGCAGGGCGGGGGCGGCTGTACGAATGGAAACCATCACATTGTCCCACAATTCAATTTACTGATCAGTGTTTTAAGGGTCGAACATGACCCATGTGTTCGGCGCTCCAGCCTTACGCAATACAAAAAATGACTCGAAGCAGTCGTCGTCAATCTAGCAATGAGTTTTGCAATAGCACAGTGGCTTTTACGAATTCTCGACGCCGAACATATGTGGGATCGGGTGAAATATCAGGGTACGAGTAAAAAAAATCTAAAGTGTTGCAAAAAACATACCCTTTTGCGCACCACTTAAGGGTGCGGCATGTCCTGGAATCGTTAAACAACACAACCTTGAGGGAGCTCACCCGCCGCGCCGTTTGCGCCAGGTGAGCATTTGAACTTCGGTTATGGGAAATAACGAGCCAGGCTTGCGCGAACCCTATCGCGCGGAGTCGCGCCGCGGTCGTCGGCCGCAAACGGCATGCCGGTGATCGCCTCAAAGGCGCGGATGTAGACCTTTGAGGTCTGCTCGACGAGGTCGGCCGGAATTTCCGGAATCTCGTCCTTGTATGGGTCGCATCGTTCCGTGACCCAGGCGCGCACGAAATCCTTGTCGAAGCTCTCCGGCCGCGCGCCCTTTTCGAAACGCTCCTGGTAACTGTCGGCCAACCAATAACGGCTGCTGTCCGGCGTATGGATCTCGTCAGCGAGGATGATCTTGCCATTTTCGTCGGTGCCGAACTCATATTTGGTGTCGACGAGGATCAGACCACGCTTGCGGGCGATTTCCTGTCCGCGGGCAAACAGTGCCAGGGCATAATCGGACAGCGTCTGCCATTGCTCTTTGGTCAGGAGGCCGTTCTCAACAATCTGGGTCGGCGTCAATGGCTCGTCGTGGCCGCCGTCGAATTCCTTGCTGGTCGGCGTGATGATCGGTTCCGGCAGGATCTGATTGTCGCGCATGCCATCGGGCAGGGTGATGCCGTACATCTCGCGCTGACCCTTCTTATAGAGCGTCAGGATCGAGGTGCCCGTAGTGCCGGCGAGATAGCCGCGTACGACGACTTCGACCGGCAGAATATTCAGTCTCTTGCCGACGACCACGTTCGGATCCGGATAGTCGATGACGTGGTTCGGGCAGATGTCGCGCGTCTGCTCGAACCAATAGCGCGCTGTCTGCGTCAATACCTGCCCCTTATAGGGAATGCAGGTGAGGATGCGGTCGAAGGCACTGAGGCGATCGGTGCTGATGATGATACGGCTACCGTCAGGCAGGTCGTAATTTTCGCGTACCTTGCCGCGATAGTAATTGGGCAGTTCCGGGAAATGGGCTTCGGAGAGAATTCGCAACGCGTCCACCACAGGCTCGTGCATCCGCCCGACGGATGCTTCTTGAGCGGACCCTTAGCGCATTGCGGCAAGAATCGGAACGATTTTCGCATATATAGAGGTGCATTCCCGCATCCGTCGGTCCGTCGTCCATCCCGAGGAAGCGCTCAGTCGGGTATCCGCCAGCCGTTGCCCACCTTCTGCAGGATCGGTGTCGAAAAGACACCGACGATCCGCTCGCTCCATTGCTTGCCGCCCCCATCGACGCACGCCCGCCAACGTTCGGATTGCAGCATGGCCGCGCCGATCACCACCGGTTCGATGCCGCAGGAAGCGACGAGAGCCAGTCCGGAAACGATTGAGGCTCCGCTCGAGATAACGTCGTCGATCAGCGCCACGCGCTTGCCTTCGAGCAATGGCAGCATGCGCGGGTCGATATAAAGGCGCTTTTCCTGGTTCGGCGTGGTGATCGACGAAAGCGAGACCGACAGATCGTCGCGATACCAGAACTTGCGCGAGGTGCCGAGCGGCACATAGCGCTTGTGGCCGAGAGCCCGCGCAACGGCGCTTGCCAGCGTCAGGCCGAGCGTCGGCAATCCCGCGACAACCTCGATATCATAAGCGGCAATCCGCGCCGCAAGCGCTTCGGCCAGCGCCTCCTGCACAGCAAAACTGGCCTGATTGATGATCAGCGAGGCCAGTGCGTGCTCGCCATCGGCCAGCACGCGGATCGGCAGTTGCAGCTGACGCCCATCCGGCAGTTCCGCCACATAGAAGTCGCGATATTCCTGTTCGGCCAAAAAACTATGCGGCGGATGGAGTTCCTGCCAGAAATCATGAGGCTGCATTGCGTCTTGTCTTCGCTCCATAGTGTGCGCTCGTCTTTAACTCGGCGCGCTGGCGGAGCCGCCGAATTTCATCTTCGGTCAAGGCGCGGACGGCGCCTTTCGGCAAATCGCCGAGTTCGATCGCGCCGAAGGTCACGCGCACCAGTCGCAGGCATTCGATGCCGAGCGCCTCCAGCATTCGGCGAATCTGCCGGTTGCGGCCCTCCTTGAGTTCCACTTCGATCCAGCTGTTGCGATCTCCGCTGCGCAGCAGGCGCGCGGAACTGGCAGTCAGAAGCTCACCGTCGTCGATGATTCCCCGCTCCATGCGCGCGAACTGCTCTTCATCCATGATCCGGTCGATCTGGACGTGATAGAGCTTGCCGACATGGCTGATCGGATCGAGCAGTGCCTGAGCCAGTACCGTGTCATTGGTAAAGAGCAGCAGGCCCTCGCTCGCCTTGTCGAGGCGCCCGACCGGGGCGAGATGCCGCGCATCTATATCTTTCAGGCAATCATAAACAGTCGGTCGTCCCTCGGGATCGTCGCGCGTGGTCACAAGCCCGCGCGGCTTGTTCAGCATGAAATAGAGCTTTTCCTCGGCTGCTATGGCAACGCCGTCGACCGCAAATTGCGCATGCTCGAGATCTACCCAGGTCGAGGGATCGGTGATTTTACGGCCGTCCACGGTCACCCGGCCAGCCGAAATCAGCGCCTCGGCTTGCGTGCGGGAACAATAGCCGAGTTTGGACAGCGCCCGCGGCAAGGTCACGCGCTTGCCGTCGGGCTCCTGTTTGCCCTTCGCCGTCTTGCCGGATCGCTGCGGTGAATGCCGTTGGCTCAACGGTCTTGCCTCACGCTCGTTGCTGGAGTGGTTGGGCGCGCCGGCCCTGAAGCACAATTCTTTCGCACGAGGACGGCCGCGAGGCAAATCGGATTGTCGCCAAAAGAGGAGAGGGGCGGCAGGGCTCGCATGTCATGGATGCGAGCCCTGCCTTGGACCGGAGCGGGCGATGGGGTCGGGTCGGCGGCTTTTGGGCTGCCGCCATTCGCTCCGGAGGGATTGGCGCTTCGGCAAATCTGCATGGCTTCCTTTGCTGGGATTTTTCAAAACGGCGGAGATTTGTTACAGTTTGTAACGTCGGCGGTTTCCCTGTTGCCAAAACCACCTTCCGCCCCGCATGGAGGGCCATGGTTTCCGCATCGCTTCTTCTGGTCGAGGACGACCGCGAGATTAGGGCGCTCCTGGAGGAGTTCCTGAGCCGCGAAGGTTTTACCGTGCAGGCAGCCGATAGCGCTGCCGCCATGGACCGCATCCTCGCCAAGGGGTTTCCCGATCTCATCATTCTCGATCTGATGCTGCCGGGCGAAGACGGACTGTCGGCATGCCGGCGCATCCGCGCCCGCAGTCAGGTGCCGATCCTGATGCTGACGGCGAAGACAGAGGATATCGATCGCATTCTCGGCCTGGAGATGGGTGCCGACGATTATCTCGGAAAGCCCTTCAACCCGCGTGAGCTTCTGGCGCGCGTTCGCGCCATCCTGCGACGTTCCGGACCGGAGCGTTCGGAAGAGAGTGCGGCTCCTGCCCGCCGCAAGCAGTTCGCCGGCATGACCGTCGATCTCGACGGCCGGGTGATCGAGATGGAGGGCGAGCGCCTCGTACATCTGACGACCGCCGAATTCGATCTGCTCGTCTGCTTCCTCGAAAGGCCGCGCCGCGTCCTGTCGCGAGACCAATTGCTCGACTGGACGCGCGGACGTGGAGCCGATCCTTTCGACCGCACCATCGACGTGACGGTGTCGCGCCTTCGCACCAAGCTTGGGCATTGCCTGCCTGACGGTGTCCAAATCATCACCACCGTGCGCAATGCCGGCTATCTCCTCACCACGGACGTGAAGGATGTCTGAGCCATGCTGAAACTCGGCCTCGTTGCCCGCATCATCATGATTGTCGCCGTGGCGCTGTTCGTCATTCAGCTTGCCGCATTCGCTGCAGCCCAGCTGAAGCCGGATACCTCTTTCAATCCCGAGATTTCGCCGACCATGCAGGTCAAGTCCGCGATCCGCCTTCTCGACGCCATTCCGCCGGAGGCACAGCCGCTGGCCATTCGCGCGCTCAATGCCAACGGCCTGGCCGTCGGCCTGATCGACGCGCCCTCCCAGGCGGAGGCCGAGGCAACATCCGATCTGACCCTGACCGACAAGCTGGCGCGCGAATTTGCCAACATTGCCTTTGGCAACCGCTACTTCAACATCCGTTCGCTTTCGGAAAAGCCGCAGGGCTGGTTCTCCGTGGGTGCGTCCGACCGGATCGTCGAAGTGTCGATCGGCGTTGCCGGCGGCAAGGTGGCGGTCTTCAATCTTCCCGATACGCCGACGGTACGATTGCACGGCGTCCCCGTCGGTCTCATCGCCGGCGTCCTCGGCATGCTGGTCGCGGTGATCGCGATCGTCGCCGTCGCGCGTGAAACCCGGCCCCTGACGCGCTTGTCCCGAACCGTCAATTCCATCGGCAACGGCCTTCAGCCGGTTTCGATCCCGGAAAGAGGCGCCTGCGAACTGCGCATGCTGATCAAGGCCATCAATGCCATGCAGTTGCGCATCGCCGCCCTGGTCAACAACCGCACGCTGATCATCGGGGCGATATCGCACGATCTGCGCACCTATCTCACCCGCTTTCGCCTGCGCGTCGAAATGATGCCGGATACGCCGCATCGCGACCGCGCGATCGCTGACGTCGAGGCCATGCAGCGTCTCGTCGAGGACGCCTTGGGGTTTGCGCGCAGCACCGTCGTGTCGGAGGGCAGCTGCATCGTCGACCTCGATGCCGCCATTTCCGCCCATGTCGCCGAGCGCCAGGACGGCTCAGCCCTCGTCGCTTTCGCGCCATTGGGCCACGCTCTGGCCGTTACGATGCCTGAGACGGCCCTGGTGCGGGTGCTCGACAACCTCGTGGACAATGCCCTGCGTTATGGTGGCCGCGCCGATATTCATGTCGAGCATCGCGGCGATCAGGGCGTCATCACCATTGGTGATCGCGGGCCGGGTATTCCGGCGGAGCGTCGCAAAGATGTGCTGGAGCCGTTCGTGAGGTTGGAAGAATCGCGCAACCGCGATCTGGGAGGCAGCGGGCTGGGTTTGGCGATCGTCCGCCAAATTCTCGACGCACATGGCGGCGTGCTCTGTCTTGAGGATCGCGATGGCGGTGGTCTCAATGCCGTCGTTCTGTTGCCGCTTGCGGCAGTACAAAGAAAGGCGGCCTGACGGCCGCGCGACCATGCGATGACCCCGCTTAAGGCGTGCGGTCTATTACGATATCGTGCCGCGAGCTTAGTGGCAGGTCAGAAACGCACGGAGTTCTTCCCGGCTGAGGACGATGCCCTCGGCCGCTTTCTGCGGGTCCGGATGCGTATAGGTGAACCTTGTCAGGTCGGGCAGGTCCAATGCCTGGCGCATGCTCATGATACCGAGCGCGCGACGACCGTTGGCGCTATCGACGCTAACTTCCACGATGCTTTCTGGTCTTGTCATGTGCATTGTCTCCTCCCTTCCACATACTTTAGCAGGTTTTCCGATAAAATGGCGGTTTTTCTGAGGCTTGCCGCCATCGGACGGTCTCGGTCCTTTCATCCTCCCTATATATGGTGGGGAGCGTCGGAGAGCGGCAGCCGGGCTATGTAAAGGGGCGCGCTTTATCCGAGGGTGGCGTTCCATACCGGTTCGATCGAAATTTTGACCATTTGGACAATGTTTTTCGAGGCGCTTGTGGGTAAATCTTCCAGGAATGTCCAAACCACTTCAAATTTCCATTTAAAATCAGTATGTTATAAAAATGTCAGAATTTTTACAGCGTCAGTGTTGACTAGTTCGATGGGTAGGGTCTATAAGCCCGATCACTGACGAGGGCGGCGGCGCTGCTGGCGACGAAGTCCTTCGCTCTAGTGTTTCCTGGATTGGCTGCGATGCTGATTGATGGTTCTGGGCTTAGGTGCCTGGGATTGCGGGAATGAATTTCGACTGGGTTATCTGGTCTGTTATTTGACAATTGAAGATGAGAAGAAAGAGAAACGTGGGCGGCGAAGCTTGCGGGACCGGAAGAGATTTCGGTTCTGGAAAGAGACTTCGACGGTTACGTTTTGAACAAGAGAATACACCTCATTATTATCGCAGCGATGCGGATGATGATGGGTGTGAGTTCTCGTCGATTCAGAATGACGTGATTTAGTCGAGATTGAATTCTCAACATGAGAGTTTGATCCTGGCTCAGAACGAACGCTGGCGGCAGGCTTAACACATGCAAGTCGAGCGCCCCGCAAGGGGAGCGGCAGACGGGTGAGTAACGCGTGGGAATCTACCCTTTTCTACGGAATAACGCAGGGAAACTTGTGCTAATACCGTATGTGTCCTTCGGGAGAAAGATTTATCGGGAAAGGATGAGCCCGCGTTGGATTAGCTAGTTGGTGGGGTAAAGGCCTACCAAGGCGACGATCCATAGCTGGTCTGAGAGGATGATCAGCCACATTGGGACTGAGACACGGCCCAAACTCCTACGGGAGGCAGCAGTGGGGAATATTGGACAATGGGCGCAAGCCTGATCCAGCCATGCCGCGTGAGTGATGAAGGCCCTAGGGTTGTAAAGCTCTTTCACCGGAGAAGATAATGACGGTATCCGGAGAAGAAGCCCCGGCTAACTTCGTGCCAGCAGCCGCGGTAATACGAAGGGGGCTAGCGTTGTTCGGAATTACTGGGCGTAAAGCGCACGTAGGCGGATCGATCAGTCAGGGGTGAAATCCCAGGGCTCAACCCTGGAACTGCCTTTGATACTGTCGATCTGGAGTATGGAAGAGGTGAGTGGAATTCCGAGTGTAGAGGTGAAATTCGTAGATATTCGGAGGAACACCAGTGGCGAAGGCGGCTCACTGGTCCATTACTGACGCTGAGGTGCGAAAGCGTGGGGAGCAAACAGGATTAGATACCCTGGTAGTCCACGCCGTAAACGATGAATGTTAGCCGTCGG
>NZ_JAELUG010001220.1 GCF_016429255.1 Rhizobium sp. ASV8 | reverse complement strand
CCCCCCCCCCCCCCCCCCCCCCCCCCCCCCCCCCCCCCCCCCCCCCCCCCCCCCCCCCCCCCCCCCCCCCCCCCCCCCCCCCCCCCCCCCCCCCCCCCCCCCCCCCCCCCCCCCCCCCTTTTCCAGCAGAAGACGGCATACGAGATTTAATAGACCGTCTCGTGGGCTCGGAGATGTGTATAAGAGACAGGCCCAGCACTGATCGTCGCGGGCTCCAATTCCCCGCTTTCGACATTCATGTCGATTGCCTTGAGTTCGGCGACGATGTCCCCGACGATCGCATCGAGCCTGACCTGTTCGAGGCTGTCGCTGGAGA
>NZ_JAELUG010001219.1 GCF_016429255.1 Rhizobium sp. ASV8 | reverse complement strand
CCCCCCCCCCCCCCCCCCCCCCCCCCCCCCCCCCCCCCCCCCCCCCCCCCCCCCCCCCCCCCCCCCCCCCCCCCCCCCCCCCCCCCCCCCCCCCCCCCCCCCCCCCCCCCCCCCCCATTTTCAAGCACAAGACGGCATACGAGATTTAATAGACCGTCTCGTGGGCTCGGAGATGTGTATAAGAGACAGGTCCTGAAATGCGCCAATGACAGCGCCGCCCCGGTTTTGGATCTCTGGCGCGAGGCAAGCCGGTTCGAAACCACCCCGTCGATGGAGGCGCTGAACTATCCGCCGCATCTGACGCTCGCCGTTTATC
>NZ_JAELUG010001218.1 GCF_016429255.1 Rhizobium sp. ASV8 | reverse complement strand
GATGACTGCCTTAGCCAGATCGAGCGAGGCGATATCGAGATCCGGGAACGCTTCCTTGGCCTGACGGAAAACCGACATGCAGCGCGCATGCGCATACTGCACGTAAAAGACCGGATTATCCTTGGACCTGTCTCTTATACACATCTCCGAGCCCACGAGACGGTCTATTAAATCTCGTATGCCGTCTTCGGCTTGAAAAGAGGGGGGGGGGGGGGGGGGGGGGGGGGGGGGGGGGGGGGGGGGGGGGGGGGGGGGGGGGGGGGGGGGGGGGGGGGGGGGGGGGGGGGGGGGGGGGGGGGGGGGGGGGGGGGGGGGG
>NZ_JAELUG010001217.1 GCF_016429255.1 Rhizobium sp. ASV8 | reverse complement strand
CCCCCCCCCCCCCCCCCCCCCCCCCCCCCCCCCCCCCCCCCCCCCCCCCCCCCCCCCCCCCCCCCCCCCCCCCCCCCCCCCCCCCCCCCCCCCCCCCCCCCCCCCCCCCCCCCCCCCTTTTCAAGCCCAAGACGGCATACGAGATTTAATAGACCGTCTCGTGGGCTCGGAGATGTGTATAAGAGACAGGTCCAGGACATCCCAGACATAGGTCACGGAGATTTGCGGGCCGTCCTCGAAGGCGGAGAGGTAGCCCTTCAGGATATAGCTTGCACTTGCGTCGCTGGAGCTCTTGATCGTCAAGCCAAGCGAGCGG
>NZ_JAELUG010001216.1 GCF_016429255.1 Rhizobium sp. ASV8 | reverse complement strand
GACGGGCGTTGGCTGATGGCGGCTGGTCTCGTTCTTGTGCGACAGCGACCCGGCAGTGCCAAGGGCGTGATGTTCCTCACCATCGAAGACGAGACCGGCCCGGCAAACGTGGTCGTCTGGCCCACACCTGTCTCTTATACACATCTCCGAGCCCACGAGACGGTCTATTAAATCTCGTATGCCGTCTTCGGCTTGAAAACGGGGGGGGGGGGGGGGGGGGGGGGGGGGGGGGGGGGGGGGGGGGGGGGGGGGGGGGGGGGGGGGGGGGGGGGGGGGGGGGGGGGGGGGGGGGGGGGGGGGGGGGGGGGGGGGGGGGG
>NZ_JAELUG010001215.1 GCF_016429255.1 Rhizobium sp. ASV8 | reverse complement strand
CCCCCCCCCCCCCCCCCCCCCCCCCCCCCCCCCCCCCCCCCCCCCCCCCCCCCCCCCCCCCCCCCCCCCCCCCCCCCCCCCCCCCCCCCCCCCCCCCCCCCCCCCCCCCCCCCCCCTCTTTTCAACCCGAAGACGGCATACGAGATTTAATAGACCGTCTCGTGGGCTCGGAGATGTGTATAAGAGACAGGGCTATAGGCCTCGCCCGCCATGGCCTGCGTCAGCGCCCCGCCCGGTGGCGTGAACACAAAGCTGGTCGGCGGCGGCGAGATGGCCAGCGTATAGGCGGCCGACGTCATGGCATTGTTGGCATCGGT
>NZ_JAELUG010001214.1 GCF_016429255.1 Rhizobium sp. ASV8 | reverse complement strand
CCCCCCCCCCCCCCCCCCCCCCCCCCCCCCCCCCCCCCCCCCCCCCCCCCCCCCCCCCCCCCCCCCCCCCCCCCCCCCCCCCCCCCCCCCCCCCCCCCCCCCCCCCCCCCCCCCCCCTTTTCCACGCCGAAGACGGCATACGAGATTTAATAGACCGTCTCGTGGGCTCGGAGATGTGTATAAGAGACAGGATGGGGCTAGCGGGATCATCCGACTGAATCGGTTGGCAACATGCAAGCCGTTATGCACAAGCTGAACGGCCGCAAGGCTCCCATGGTGATGAATGCGTTCGGTGACTGCGCACAGTGCTGGCAGGT
>NZ_JAELUG010001213.1 GCF_016429255.1 Rhizobium sp. ASV8 | reverse complement strand
CCGTCGCGCGGCTCGGAAATCTGTGTCTTCAGCTTCAGCTGGTTTTCGGCGGGAGCAAACGCGATGTCGGCGGTCAGCTTGGCGTCGGGCACATCCTGCCTGGAGGCATTGAGCGTGAGGCCCATGCCTGTCTCTTATACACATCTCCGAGCCCACGAGACGGTCTATTAAATCTCGTATGCCGTCTTCGGGGTGAAAAGGGGGGGGGGGGGGGGGGGGGGGGGGGGGGGGGGGGGGGGGGGGGGGGGGGGGGGGGGGGGGGGGGGGGGGGGGGGGGGGGGGGGGGGGGGGGGGGGGGGGGGGGGGGGGGGGGGGGG
>NZ_JAELUG010001212.1 GCF_016429255.1 Rhizobium sp. ASV8 | reverse complement strand
ACTGAGGGCGCGTTCATATCCCGATCGCGCCGACGCTCAGGGCATTCCACTCGGCACATTCACGCTCCGTCCATCGATCAACCAGTCGATCAATGTGGAACGAAACAGTACCGGCCCCGTCAAGGACCTGTCTCTTATACACATCTCCGAGCCCACGAGACGGTCTATTAAATCTCGTATTCCGTCTTCGGGTTGAAAAGGGGGGGGGGGGGGGGGGGGGGGGGGGGGGGGGGGGGGGGGGGGGGGGGGGGGGGGGGGGGGGGGGGGGGGGGGGGGGGGGGGGGGGGGGGGGGGGGGGGGGGGGGGGGGGGGGGGGG
>NZ_JAELUG010001211.1 GCF_016429255.1 Rhizobium sp. ASV8 | reverse complement strand
CCCCCCCCCCCCCCCCCCCCCCCCCCCCCCCCCCCCCCCCCCCCCCCCCCCCCCCCCCCCCCCCCCCCCCCCCCCCCCCCCCCCCCCCCCCCCCCCCCCCCCCCCCCCCCCCCCCCTCTTTTCACGCCGAAGACGGCATACGAGATTTAATAGACCGTCTCGTGGGCTCGGAGATGTGTATAAGAGACAGTTGTAACACGGCTTGAGCCGCTTGTGATCAGAGAAGATTTCAAGAATGAAGTTGCGTTTGGCAGACCTGGCAGCGACCTACTCTCCCGCGTCTTAAGACGAAGTACCATGGGCGCAGGGGCGTTTCA
>NZ_JAELUG010000135.1 GCF_016429255.1 Rhizobium sp. ASV8 | reverse complement strand
ATCCGGCACCACGCCGGCACGCTGCCAGCCAAGACGCGGATAGATCGCTTCGGCATCGCTGCCGGTTGCCGTGTCGAGCACGAGCAAGGTCTTGCCGATGCGGGCAGCTTCGCGTTCGGCTGCGTCCATCAGCAGGCGGGCAAGGCCCTTGCCGCGTGCGGATCTGTGCACCAGCAGCTTCTTGAGATCGCCGCGATGCGGCTGGTTCGGCATCTGCGCGGCCCCCACCTGCACCGTGCCGACGACCCTGCCTTCTATTGCGGCGACGAAAAGCAGCGTCGCGCCGCTTTCGACGCTGTCGGCAACGCCCTGCCAGTAGGGCAAGGCATCGGACACACCATAGGGTTGCATGAAGCCGACGGAGGCGCCACCATTGACGCAATCGACAAGCACCTCGCAGAGATCGGATAGCCTGTCGCGAGCGTCGGCGGCCGAAAGAAGACGAATGTCAGTCATGAGAAAAGTCCTTGGGTAGCTTGAGCATTTCCGCGTTTCGAAGAAAAGTGGAAATGCTCTATCTTATTGTTTTCTTACGCATTCCTGGCGGAAAACCGCTGTGCACTTTTCCTGGAAATGCTCTATGAACGGCCGCGATCGAGGATGACGCTGTAGCGCGCCGGCACCTCGCCGGGATTATGGAAGGCATGGCCATCGCCAACGCCCATAAACAGACAATCGCCGGGCATGAGGCGATGCATGACATCGCGATGCGTCACCTCCATCTCCCCCTCGAACAGCCAGACATGCTGGGTCATATCGGCGCTTGCCGTATTCGGCGGGAAAATGACGCGCGCGCCGGCGGGGAAGATGACCTCGACAACATCAACCTTCGAGCCCGTGCCCGGCGGCGAGACGGAACGTCTGACATAGCCGGTTCCCGGATCGCGCCAGATCGCCTGCTGCTCGCGGCGGGCAAGCGGCGACACCTCCATGTCCTCCTCGGCAAAGAAAGCCGAGAGCGAAAGGCCGAGCGCTGCGCAGAGCCGTGACAGCAGCGAGGCCGTCGGGCTCGCCTCCGCCCGCTCGATGCGCGAGATCATGGCGCGGCTGACGGCCGAGGCATTGGCAAGCTCATCCAATGTCAGACCGCGAGCGATACGCAGCTCCTTGATACGCGCGCCGATCGCCAGATCCAGATTGTCATCCGCCATTGTCAATGCCTTGCGCCTCGAAATTCCACTATAAGAGAAATACACGTTCTCATGATGGAATCAAGAGACCTTCGATGTCGATCGCCGCAGGACCGGATAAGGCTAACATAACGCGAAGATAGCCGCCAAAACCCCGCTTTTCCGCTTTGCGGCGCGGGGCGGCGCTGCTATATGGCGCGCATGAGCACCAATTCGACCACTCCGCTTTCGCATATCCGCAACTTCTCGATCGTGGCCCATATCGACCACGGCAAATCGACGTTGGCCGACCGCCTGATCCAGACGACGGGCGGCCTGGCCGAACGCGAAATGTCGGAGCAGGTGTTGGACAACATGGAGATCGAGCGCGAGCGCGGCATCACCATCAAGGCCCAGACGGTGCGCCTGCACTACAAGGCCCAGAATGGCGAGACCTATATCCTCAACCTGATCGACACGCCCGGACACGTCGACTTCGCCTATGAAGTCTCGCGCTCGCTGTCGGCCTGCGAGGGATCGCTGCTTGTCGTCGACGCCTCCCAGGGCGTGGAAGCGCAGACGCTTGCCAACGTCTATCAGGCGATCGACAACAACCACGAGCTCGTCACCGTCCTCAACAAGATCGACCTGCCGGCGGCCGAACCCGACCGTATCAAGGACCAGATCGAGGAAGTCATCGGCATCGACGCCTCCGACGCCGTGCTGATTTCGGCCAAGACGGGCCTCGGCATTCCGGACGTTCTCGAAGCCATCGTCAACAGGCTGCCGGCGCCGAAGAGCCCCGGTGGGGAGAAGGCGCCGCTGAAGGCGCTGCTGGTCGACAGCTGGTACGACACCTATCTCGGCGTCATGGTTCTCGTGCGCATCATCGACGGCACGCTGACCAAGGGCCAGACCATCCGCATGATGGGCACGGATGCGAAGTACCAGATCGAGCGCGTCGGCGTTCTCACGCCGAAGATGGTCGCCGTCGACAGCCTCGGCCCCGGCGAGATCGGTTTTATCACCGCCTCGATCAAAGAAGTGGCCGACACCCGCGTCGGCGATACCATCACTGAAGACAAGCGCCCGACCGCCGCAGCGCTGCCGGGCTTCAAGCCGGCACAGCCTGTCGTATTCTGCGGCCTCTTCCCGGTCGATGCCGCCGATTTCGAAGATCTGCGCTCGGCCATGGGCAAGCTGCGCCTCAACGACGCCAGCTTCTCCTTCGAAATGGAATCGTCTGCCGCTCTCGGCTTCGGCTTCCGCTGCGGCTTCCTCGGCCTGCTGCACCTGGAAATCATCCAGGAGCGCCTGGAGCGCGAATTCAATCTCGACCTGATCGCAACGGCTCCGTCCGTCGTCTATCAGCTAACCATGACCGATGGCACCGAGATCGAGCTGCACAACCCGGCCGACATGCCCGACGTCGTCAAGATTTCCGAATTCCGCGAGCCGTGGATCAAGGCGACGATCCTGACGCCGGATGACTATCTCGGCTCGATCCTGAAGCTTTGCCAGGACCGCCGCGGTATCCAGACCGAGCTGACCTATGTCGGCAACCGCGCCATGATCACCTATGATCTGCCGCTAAACGAAGTCGTCTTCGACTTCTACGATCGCCTGAAGTCGATCTCCAAGGGCTATGCCTCCTTCGACTACAGCCTGACCGACTATCGCGAGAGCGACCTCGTCAAGATGTCTATCCTCGTCAATGCCGAGCCGGTGGATGCGCTTTCCATGCTCGTGCACCGCTCCGCTGCCGAAAAGCGCGGCCGCGTCATGTGCGAGAAGCTGAAGGATCTGATCCCGCAGCACATGTTCCAGATCCCGATCCAGGCCGCCATCGGCGGGCGCATCATCGCGCGCGAGACGGTGAAGGCGCTCCGCAAGGACGTTACTGCCAAGTGCTACGGCGGCGACGCCACCCGTAAGCGCAAGCTGCTCGACAAGCAGAAGGAAGGCAAGAAGCGCATGCGGCAGTTCGGCAAGGTCGAAATCCCGCAGGAAGCCTTCATTGCCGCGCTGAAGATGGGAGACGAGTGAGGCTCTTATCAAAATCAAATTATGCGCATATAGTTTGCGCATAATTTGAGGAGCGCCTCATGACCCAAACAACGCGAAAAGCCGCGAATTTATCCCTCGACGAGCAACTGGTCGCAGATGCACGCGAGTTGAAAATCAACATCTCACGCGCTGCTGAGGACGGCATAACACGCGCCATCAAAGCCGAGCGCGAGCGACTGTGGCTTCTCGAAAATGCCGAGGCCATCGAACAAGCCAATGCCTATGTCGAAAAACATGGTCTGCCATTTGGAAAATATCGGCAGTTCTGATGGCAAGGTTCCACGTCTATGCCCTAAGGCAAAGTCGAACTCTCGCGCTGGATCTTCAATCTGACTTGTTGGAGAGGCTGAAAACGCGAATGATGGCGCCTCTGCTTCGTCTGGAAGATGTATCAATGCCGATGGCAAGGCTCAATCCGCAGTTCACTATTGCTGACAAGCCCTACATCATGGCGACGCAACTAATGGCGGCAGTACCGCTCACCGAAATCGGGGAATTGATTACCGATTTGAGTTTGCGCGGCGATCAGATTACCGCCGCGACCGACTTCCTTTTTCAGGGCTTTTGACTTCAGTTTCCTGCCACATACTCCCCGATCAAGCCTTCATACTCGTCCATCGCCGGCAGTGCGGCATAGCTGTGCTTGGCTGGCGTCGTGACCCATGGCAGCTTTTCGCTCGTCCAGGTCTCCATGAAAGGCGTGAACCAGCCGACATTGTTCAACATGGTGGCGCGGACGTTGACGAACCAGTCGACGCCTTCCAGCTTTGTGAACAGCCAGCTCATGCAATGCGGGCAGAAATAGTGATGGATGGCATCGCCATGCAGGCCGCCGATCACGGGCTCACCCTCCGTCACCTCGAAGCCCTCCGAGGGGATCGCGGCGCTCAGCGAATAGGGGCCGGCAGTCATGCGCTGACAGCCTGTGCAGTGGCAGGCCATGGTCAGCAACGGCTTGGCGTTGATCTTCAACCGCACCTGTCCGCAACGGCAACTGCCCTCGCATGGTAATTCCAGCGTGCTCATAAATCCTCTCCTTTTATCTGCTTGCTTCGCTAAAGCGCGTCGCGATCTCTAAGATTCGCTTCACGCGCTTTACCTCTTTGATTTCACGCATGTCGTAGCCGCAAAATCGCTGCACACTTTTGCGCGACATGCTCTAGCGCTTTCAGGTGTCTGTGGCTTCGGGAAGCTTTGTCTGCGACCTGATGGTCTTCACCCAGGCTCTTGCGATGGCAAGGCCGGCCGTGTCGGCGGCAGCTGCGTGCTTGGAGACGAGCTCGGGATATTTCTCCAGCCAGCCCGGCTCCTTGCGCTCGATCGTCTCCTGGTGTTCACCTCGCCAGCGCTCCACCACCTCGGCGTTCGCCTCGAAGTGGAACTGCGTGCCATAGGTGGCGCGACCGATGCGGAAAGCCTGATTGCGCGTCACGCCATTGGTCGCAAGACGGGTGGCTCCATCAGGCAAGGCAAATGTGTCGGAATGCCACTGGAAGATGGTGAAGTCGTCGCCGACATCGGCCAGCAAAGGATCGACCCTGCCTTCGTCGGTGAGGCCGATCGTCTTCCAGCCAAACTCATGAGCCGTGCCGAGCAGGTTTTCCGCCTCATAGGCGCGCGCAAGGATCTGGCTGCCGAGGCAGATGCCGAGCACGGCCTTGTCCTCACCCTCGAAGCGGCGCATCAGCCGCGCCAGCTCCGGCAGATATGGGTGGGTGTCGTCGTCGCGCGCGCTCTGCTCCCCGCCAAGCACGACCAGCGCATCATAGGCTGAGGCATCCTTAGGCAAAGCCTCGCCTTTCCAAGGGCGAAACAGCTCCATCTTGGCTCCAGCCTCCTCGAGCGCGATGCCGAGGGCTCCGAGCGGTGTATTCTTCATATTTTCGATCATGGCGACGCGCATTCCAACAATCCCCAAACGACGGTCAGACCAGACATGAGCATGCGCTGGCGCGACAGGCAAGAGCCTAAAGCAGTTCGTTTTTTCCGATGCAATTGCGGACGGAAATCCGCCCCGCGCTTTCCCCTAAACGCCCCGCTTGCAGGCGAATAATCTTGAGCATAAATGTCAGCAAACAACGAGGATAATGACGATGAGCGACAGGCCCCGGATCACCATTCTCTACTGCACCCAATGCAACTGGCTCCTACGCTCCGGCTGGATGGCGCAAGAACTGCTGCAGACCTTTACCGACAGTCTCGGCGAAGTGGCGCTGATACCCGGCACCGGCGGAGTCTTCGAAATCCGAATCGATGGCGAACTGCTGTGGGAGCGCAAGCGCGACGGCGGTTTCCCGGGGCCGAAGGAGCTGAAGCAGCGCGTGCGGGATGTCATCGATCCGCAACGCGATCTCGGCCATACCGACCGCGCTTCGCTGGAAAGCTGAGCTTCCCCGCTGCTCGTGCCGAACCATCAGTCGAAGGGCGAGCGGCACTCCTTAGAGCCATGATTGATGGTGGTATAGAGATTGGTGCCAGGATTGTAGGTGCGATATTGCCTGGCGCACCACATCTGGTGCTGGGTGCGCTGCTGGGCCGGCGTGGGATAGACGACCTTCGGCGGCGCGTAGGTTTCACGCGGAGGCATCTGAATGCGCGTGCTGTCGTAGCGGTTCACCCCGCCGGTATAGGGCGGCGTGATCGGGAGCGGCTGACCGGGGCGGGTGTAGAACTGTCGTTCCCCGAAACCGAAACAGCCTCTGGCATCGCAGAGGACGCGATTGCCAGGGCTGGGCAGCGGGATGCCGATCTTCGGAGGATCCGAAGCCGCCGTGGCAAGACCCGCTTGCGTCAGCAACGAAAGACCGAAAGCGCAACCAAGCGCAGCCCTTTGAAAAGCAACCATGACGAACTCCTGTGCGGATGCCGCGAGCCAAAGCGACGCATGCCCCGCTTCGATCTTATTTGGGGCCTCCGCAAGGATAAAACCAGTATTGCCACAACTGGAAAGCACCATTCCACGACGAGTTGATCGCCGCCGCCGCTTGCTCCATAACAACGCGATCATTGCGAGGAGATTGCCTGTGAGCAGCTTGAAATTCGGCACCAGCGGCCTTCGTGGCCTGTCCGTTGATCTTACCGGGCGGGCTTCGGCACTCTATGCGACGGCATTCGCCAATCACCTACTGAAGAGCGGACATGCCAAGCCAGGCGATCTCATCCTTGTCGGCCGCGACTTCCGCGAATCGAGCCCGGCGATATCGGCAACCTGTATCGGGGCGCTGAGACGTGCCGGCCTGACACCGATCGACTGCAGCACCTTGCCGACGCCGGCGCTGGCTCTCTACGGGCTGAAGCACAAGGCAGCCTCGCTGATGATCACCGGTTCGCATATCCCAGCCGATCGCAACGGCATCAAGTTCTACAGGCCGGACGGCGAAATCGACAAGCACGACGAAGCGGCGATCAGCGAGGAGGCCCTGGCGATCGGCGATTCGGTACTGGACGAGACGCCTGACGCGGCGGAAAACCGCGCGGCAGAGACGGAGGCGCTGTTCCTGGAGCGTAACAAGGGGTTGCTGCCATCAGGCAGCCTCGCGGGCCTCACCATCGGCGTCTATCAGCACAGCACGGTGGCGCGCGACCTTTTCGGACAGGTGCTTGCCCATTACGGCGCCCGCATCGTGCCGCTCGGCCGCTCCGAGAGCTTCATTCCGGTGGATACCGAAGCCGTCTCCGCCGAGACCATCCGTCTTATGAAAGGCTGGGCGCCGGAGCATGGCCTCGACGCCATCGTTTCGGCCGACGGCGATGGCGACCGGCCGCTTGTTGCGGATGAAGCCGGCGAGCCGCTGCGCGGCGATCTGCTCGGCCTCATCGCCGCAAACTTCCTTGGCGCGGAGGTGGTGGTGACGCCGGTCACGTCCAATTCCGGCATCGAAGCGGCCGGTTCCTATGCCGTCACCCGCACCCGCGTCGGCTCGCCCTATGTGATCGCCGGCATGGATGAGGCGGTTGCGGCAGGCAAGGCTGGCGTCATGGGCTTCGAAGCCAATGGCGGCACGCTGACGGCCAGCCGTTTCACCATCGAAGGCAAGTCTTTCGAGCCGCTGCCGACACGTGACAGCTTCCTGCCCGTCCTGGCGACGCTCTACGCGGCCGCAAAGGCCGGCAAGCCGCTTTCGGCGGTTGCCGGCAGCTATCGCCTGCCCTTTGCCGCCGCCGACCGCCTTGAGAATTTCCCGGTAGAAACCAGTGCCGCGCTGATGGCACACCTGCGTGCGTCGGACACCAATCTCGCTGAGTTCCTCGAGCCCGTCGCAGCCGTCGCGTCGAAGAGCGACATCGACGGACTAAGGGTCACGCTTGTGGATAACCGAATCATCCATTTCCGCCCCTCCGGAAATGCACCGGAAATGCGTTGCTATGTGGAAGCGGCGGGTGAAAACGAGGCAAAGACCTTGCTGGAACAGGGACTTGGCCTGATCCGCACCTGGGCTGCGGCCCGGGTTTGACCCGGGTCTCAACCGCTTTTTTCACAATCGACACGAAAACTTCAAAAACCCTGTTGACACCGGACGGCCACCCCCTTACATGCGTGTCCGTCGCCCAGATGGCGGAATTGGTAGACGCGCCAGCTTCAGGTGCTGGTACCCGAAAGGGTGTGGAGGTTCGAGTCCTCTTCTGGGCACCATTCCATTTTGAGAAACGTAGATTTCTCAATGATTTCAAGACTGATAAGTTCCCTTGGAACACATTTGATTTATCGAATGTGTTTGATCGGACTTGTCTTGAAATAGGTGCAGACGCACAAAAATCCCGGTTGGCGATGGTCCAATTCGGGTAGAGACGGCAGATCTCAAAACTCCGAAACAAGATGACTTAAAAAGCTCCTGGAAGACTAACTTCAAAGGAGATTGGGCTGCCTTCCATCCCGGGCGAATCGCGCGGCTCCCAGTCGTCGAAAAGGTCTTGGATCTAAGTATTATCCCCAGACCGTTGACTGTGGAGAAAACCGCGACCTAATAGGGGGAAACCTCGAGGGATTACCCATGAATCACAAGAGCGATTGGTACGAAAAAGTCGTCGGCGACGGCAATGTCAACGAAGGTTTGGCGCGGATGATGGGAGCCATACTCGCCTTCATCGTGGTCTTCGGCGCGATTTTCTGGGCGATCTGACGATCCTGTAGCCCTGTGCTCCCTGCAGCCTCACCAAATACCTCGGGGCGCGTTTGCGCGGCGCCCGATCTATCGATCTCAGCCGGGCGCCACACTCTTTCGACTTAAGTTACAGCTTTGGGCTCAGCGGCACGATGGCGGCGAAGCGCAGCCAGTCCTTCTGGGCCTTCGGCGTCCACGCGGCCTCGGCAATGGCCGGCAGGCGCGGGAAGACCAGGCGGTTGAAGTAATCGCGCGAGGTGAAGTTTTCCTGCCAGATGCAGGCCTGCACGCCCTTCATCAGATGCCGCAGCTCTTCCGGGAAATCGCCCTCCGCTTCATAGGCATAGGTATGGGCGGGCGGCACGGTGCCTGCCCAGCTCGCGCCGGGCTCCTGCCAGGCATCGGCCTGCACCATGTCGAGATAATAGGCCTGGCCCGGCGTCATGACGACCTCGTAGCCCTCGCGCGCCAGCTCGATACCGACCTCGGGCTTTTCCCAAGCCATCAGCAAGGTGTTCTGCGGATCGACGCCACCGCCATGGGCGACTTCGTTCCAGCCGGCAAGCTTGCGGCCGCGCTCGTTGAGCATCGCCTTGATCCGCTTCAGGAAATAGGATTGCAGGGCGAAAGTGCCCGAAATGCCTTCCTTCTCCATGAGCCTGCGCGCCAGCGGCGAAGCGAGCCAGGAGCCGTTGGCAACCTCATCCCCGCCGATGTGCAGATATTGCGAGGGGAAAAGCTCGACCATTTCGTCGAAGACCTTGGCGAGGAACTCGTAGGTCGACTCGATGGCCGGGTTCAGGGCATTGTTCGGATAGCCCTGGACGGAGTGATAGCTTTCCGGCGCTTCCTGCCCGTCCGCCAGATCAGGCAGGGCGACGAGGGTCGCGGTGCTGTGACCGGGGATATCGATCTCCGGCACGACCTCGATGCCGAGTGCGGAGGCATGGGCGACGATCTCGCGGACATCCCCCTGCGAGTAGAAGCCGCCGACAGGCTCAGCGCCGTTGCCGAGCTGCGGCAGCAAAGGCTCGTCCGGTCCGCGCAGGACACCCAGGGTCGTCAGCTGCGGATAGGCACGGATCTCCAGGCGCCATGCCTCGTCATCCGTCAGATGCCAATGGAAGATGTTGAGCTTCAGCCATGCGAGGATGTCGAGCAGGCGCAGGACATCGGTCTTGGGCACGAATTGCCTGGAGACGTCGAGATGGCAGCCGCGCCAGCCGTAGCGCGGCTGATCGGCAATCACGCCCGAGATCGGGAAACGGAACTTGCCGGGTTCACGCCGGGCACCATCCAGAAGCTGCGCCACTGTCATCAGGCCATAGAGGCGGCCCGAATCGACCGAGAAGGCCAGCTCGATCTCGTCCGCACCGAAGGTCAGCTCGTAAGCCTCTGCGGCAAGGGCCGGTCGTTCGACAAATCGCAGCACCCTGCCCTGTGGCGCGGCGATGAGGCTGAAAGGAATGTGGCTTGAGGGAAATAGCCGTCGGAAGAGCGCCTGTGCCGTGGCAAGCGTCTTCAGGCTTACGGCATCCGTGCCTTCAGCGGGATAGAGCGCAACAGGAGAGGCTTCGCCCGGCTTGACGTCGACGGAGGCCGGCCAGGGCTGAATGGCGAAGGGAAGCTCCAGCCTGCCCTCCGGCAGCAGCGCCGGCGGCGGCTCGCTGGTCCGGCCTTCGAGCAGAAGATCGGAAGTGAAGACGTCGATATGACTGCCGTCTTCAAGCGAGAGATAGGCGGACTTGGCACCATCAGTGCAATGCTTCGCAACCCGGTGCAGGCTGGAGACCGTGAACGTCCAGCTCTCTCCCGGTGCGATGGACAGGCCGGCGGGCGGCGCAAACTCATGGAAGTTGGCATTGCGACGCACGAAGACGGCATTTTCGCAGATCTTCGGATCGATGAAACGTGTCAGAGTCGTATAGACGAGGCGAAAATTCGAAAGCGGCACACCGGAGAAATTGAAAAGCGTCAGGGTCAGCCGGCCATGCTTTCCGCCCTCGGGAGACCATGTGTTTTCCAGATGATAGGAAGCGGGATACATCTAAATTCCCTTTTGGCGAGGGGCATCAATAGTGATCGGACTGTGTGAAGGTGTGGGCGAGCTCCGCCTGCCCTGCCGTCAGGCCGCAATCGACCGGCAGGCAGACGCCTGTAATGGCCGAAGCAAGCGGGCTTGCCAGAAACGAAACGGCATTGGCGACATCGACGGGGTCGACAACGCGCCGCAGCGCATACCAGCGCTTCGCTTCCTCGAAGACGTTCGGATTGGCGGCGGCGCGCGCTTCCCAGGCCTGGGTACGCACGGTGCCCGGCGCGACCGCGTTCGAGCGAATGCCGAACTTGCCGTATTCAACGGCGACCAGCTTGGTGAAATGCACGAGCCCGGCCTTGGCAGCGCTGTAGGCGGGATGCCCGAAAACGGCCATGCCGTTGACGGAGGCGATGTTGATGACCGATCCCTTCGACGCTTTCAGCATATCCTCGACGGCACGGAAGCAGAGGAACGCGGCCTCGAGATTGAGGGCGCTGTCGGCGCGCCAGATCTGCGCTGTCGTATCGTGAAGGCTGACCGCGCGGGCCGCTCCGGCATTGTTGACCAATGTCTTGACTGTGCCCAAAGCCGACGCCGTCTTGGCCATTTCGGCCGTGTCGATCTCGCTCGTGATATCCGCCTTGAAGGAGACGAAGCGCTCCGCCGGTCCCAGCGTCTGTGCCGCCTTCTGCGCGGCAGCCTCGTCGATATCGACGAGCAGAATGACATCATGATCATCGGCCAGACGCTTTGCGATGGCGCGGCCGATATCGCCTGCAGCCCCGGTCACGATGGCAACGGATTTACTCATATGGCTTTCCTCTGATTGGTTTCCCGAACGGCGGACGCTCGCCGCCGCCTGTCGTTGTTTTCTGTGCAATTGCGGGCGGAGGGCCGCCACGCAGTTTTCCTGGAATGATCCTAGTCCCCGAGAAGCTGCCGATCGTCACCGTCGCGATGGGTGACGAGCTGCTGCTTGATTCGGCGCAATATCACCGTGGCCTGCGGACGAAGACGATAGGCGACCAGGCTGGCGAGAATGTCGAGCACGGCCAGGTACGCGATACGCGTCGACGACGGCCTATAGATATTGTCGCCCTCCGGCAGATCGATCGGCACGGTAATATCGGCGGCCTCAGCCACGGGGCTTCCGCTCTGCGTCAGCGCGATGGTCGGCACCTTTGCTTCGCGCGCCAGCGTGAAAGCACGCACCAGCTCGGCGTTGCGGCCGGAGAAAGACGAGCCGATCAAGAGGTCCGTCGGCTTGGCCGCTGCGGCCATCATCAGCTGCATGCTATGGTCGGAGCTTGAGGTAATGCGCAGGCCGAGGCGGAACAGGCGGTTCTGTATCTCGCTGGCGATCATCGAGGAATTGCCGCCGGAGCCGAAGGCGTAAATCATCTCCGCGCCGGCAAGCCGGTTTGCCGCCACCTCGATCGCCGCCACATCAAGCCCGCGGTGCAGCAGGAACAGCGCGTTCTGCGCCTTGGTAATAATGTCCTGGGCGACATCGGCAGGCGCAATGCTCTTCGGTTCAGGCTTGAGGTAGCGCATGCCGACATAAGCGGTGCGGGCCAGCTGTACCTTGAAATCGGAGAAGCTTTCGCAGCCGAGACGGCGGCAGAAGCGCGTAACGGTCGGCGGCGAGACATCCGCCTTGCCCGCCAGCTCGATGATGGAAGCGTTGACGGCAAATTCGAAGTCGTTGAGGACGATGTCGGCAATGCGGATTTCCGATTGAGAAAGCCGGCCCCTCTCGTCCTGCATGGTCGTGAAGATATCCATCAGCTCCCCCTTTATTTTGTCGCTGGGTTCTAAACGTCCGAGACATAATAAGTGACGCAAACCATCTCAATCTCGCAACTCGTCATCAATGCCTACCTAAGAGTGTGCGAGGGGGCGCGGCTTGCCGTTTACGCCCATCTGACGGGAGCCATATGCGTGACGAGCATCATATGGTTCCTGCAAATTATTTTCTTGATGCGTTGACAAATGACCATAGAAAGCAGAATTTGACCAGTGAAAATCGAGAATTATGAAAAGAATTTAAATGACGGCGGATACAATGCGTGATCCTTTCAAGAATCCCTTCCCTGCCAGCGACACCGCAAGACATGCTATCTGGGAGATGCTCGTTCCGCGTGATATCGATGCCTTTCTGGCAGCCGATTGGTCGATGGTAGCGGGCGATTTCGTCGAAGAAGGCTTCATCGGCATAGATGGCAAGCGCGAAATCAGCCCTGACAAGTGGCACCTCGCCTTCCCCACGCTCGTTGCCTATCGCGACGAATGGCTGCGTCAGGCACGCGACTTCGCCACGCAATCCTTTGCGGAGGACACGCGCGCGGCCATTTTCACCACCACGACGCTCGAAGACATCGAGATCGAAGGCGACATGGCGCTGGTGCGCAAGAAGTTCGATGGCAGCCTGAAGAAGTCGGACGGCAGCATCGACATCATGAAATGGCAGACACTCTATTATTGCCGTCTGCATGAAGGACGCTGGAAGATCAGCGGCTTCACCGGCTACCTGCCGAACCCCATGGAATAGAGGCGACAGCATTGCGCATTTTTACCGCGGCTCTAGCGACCGAGACGAACACCTTCTCTCCCATCTGCATCGACCGACGTGCATTCGAGGCGTCCCTCTATGCACCACCCGGCATGCACCCGGAAACGCCGACGCTCTGCTCCGCCCCGATCACCGTGGGCCGTCAGATTGCCGTGCAGAAGGGCTGGGAAGTGATCGAAGGCACCGCCACCTGGGCGGATCCAGCCGGCCTGGTGAACCGACGGACCTATGAAGAGCTGCGCGACGAAATCCTCGACCAATTGCGGGCCGCCATGCCTGTCGATGCCGTGGTGCTCGGCTTGCATGGCGCCATGGTCGCCGATGGTTACGAGGACACCGAGGGCGATTTCCTTACGCGCGTCCGCGAAATCGTCGGGCCGGATATCCTTGTCTGCTCGGAACTCGATCCGCACAGCCATCTGACGGCGAAGCGCCTCGCCGCCGCGAACTTCTTCGTCTATTTCAAGGAATTCCCGCACACGGATTTCGTCGACCGCGCCGAAGACCTCTGGCGCATCGCCATCGATACGCTCGAGGGCCGGGTCAAGCCGGTCATGTCGGTCTTCGATTGCCGCATGATCGACGTCTTCCCGACCTCGCGCGAGCCGATGCGCTCCTTCGTCGACAAAATCATGGCGATGGAAAAGAGCGATGCGGACATTCTCTCCATCTCCGTCATTCACGGCTTCATGGCCGGCGATGTCCCGGAGATGGGCACGAAGCTGCTCGTAGTAACGGATAATAAGCCGGATAAAGGCTCTGCGGTCGCCCGCGATCTCGGCCTAGAGCTCTTCTCCAAGCGCGGCACTTTCATCATGCCGCAGATCGACGAGAAGCAGGCCGTCAGCGAGGCTATGGCCGCGATGTCGGGCCCGGTCGTCATTGCCGATCTCTGGGACAATCCCGGCGGCGGCACGGCCGGAGACGCAACCGTCATTTTGCAGGAACTGCTCGATCGCGGCGCCACCGACACGGCGATCGGCACGATCTGGGACCCGATGGCCGTGCAGATCTGTATGGCCGCCGGCGAAGGTGCGGAAATCCCGTTGCGCTTCGGTGCAAAATCCGCACCGGGCACGGGCAACCCCATCGACGGCCACGTCAAGATCGTGCGGCTCGTCATCAATGCCGAGATGCGTTTCGGCGAAAGCTTCGCGCCGTTCGGCGATGCCGCGCATATTCAGCTCGACGGCATCGACATCATCCTGAATTCGACGCGTGCGCAAAGCTTCGACCCAAGCCTTTTCTCCGTGATGGGCATCGACCCCACGGCCAAAAAGATCCTGGTCATCAAGTCGACCAACCATTTCTACGCATCTTTCTCGAAGATCGCTGCGGAGATCCTTTACTGCTCGGCCGGAACGCCCTATCCGAATAATCCAGCCCGCACCCCTTATCGCCGGGCGCGGAAAGATATCTGGCCCATGGTGGCCGATCCCCATTCGATAGAACGGAAAGACGCCTGAGATGGCACATGACATCGCCTCGGAAATCAGCCCCAAGTCCGGCGACCGGATCGAAGGCCTCTCGACCCCGCGTCCGATCATCGATGAAGACCGGCTGGCCGCGAACATCGCCCGCGTGCAATCCTATATGGATACGCACGGCTTGAACTTCCGTCCGCATATCAAGACGCACAAGATCCCCGCGCTTGCACGCGCTCAGGTCGCCGCCGGCGCAAAGGGCATCAACTGCCAGAAGATCACCGAAGCGGAAGCCTTTGCCGATGCCGGTTTCGAAGACATCCTGATCACCTTCAACATCCTCGGTCCTGAAAAGCTCGCCCGCCTCGCTGCACTCAACGACCGCATTTCCGGGTTGAAGGTCGTCGCGGACAGCACCGTCACCGTCGATGGGCTCTCCGCATGGTTTGCCGAACGCAAGCCGCTGACGGTAGTGGTGGAGTGCGATACCGGCGGAGCGCGGTGCGGCGTGCAAACGCCGGAACAGGCAGCGGCCCTCGGCAAGCACATCGTCGGCAAGCCGGGTCTCGTCTTCGGCGGTTTGATGAACTATCCGAAGCCGAACAATGCTGCGGCGACACAGGCCTTCCTGGTCGATGCCATCGCGCTGCTCAAGAATGAAGGCATCGAGTGCCCGATCGTCAGCAACGGCGGCACGCCGAGCCTGTTCGAAGCGCATCTCGTGACGGCAGCTACGGAGCATCGCGCCGGCACCTATATCTATAACGACCGATCCATGGTGCGCGCCGGCCACTGCCGCGAGGAGGATTGCGCCATGCATATCCTCGCCACCGTCGTCTCGCGACCGACCGAAGACCGCGCCGTCATCGATGCAGGGTCGAAGGCTCTAACCTCCGACCTCCTCGGCTTTGCCGACTACGGCCATGTGGTGGACTATCCCGAAGCTGTCATCAAGGGTCTTTCGGAGGAGCATGGTGTGATCGATCTGTCGAACTGCAAGGGCGCTCGCCCGCAGATCGGCGACAAGATCCGCATCATCCCCAACCACACCTGCGTCGTTTCCAACCTGTTCGACCAGATGGTGTTCCACCGCGATGGCGTGGTCACCCGCGTCGAGGACGTGGCTGCGCGCGGCCTCGTCTGGTAGACGCAAGTACCCCCTCAACAAAAACGGCGGCCTGAGAGCCGCCGTTTTCTTTTGTCTCAAAAGTCCCATCTTCCACACGGTTCTGAAAGCGGCTCAGCATTTCATCAAATGGCTAAGCCGCTTAAACTGCCTGTTTGGCGCAGTTCCTGACCGTTAGGACGCAGTGGAGCTCAGCAGCTCCATGTCGATGTCGGTGAGCTCGACGCGGCGTTCGAAAGCCTGGCCGTTTTCATCGAAGAGGTGGCAATCGGCAATGTGCAGGCCGGTCTTCAGCGGCGCCTCCAGGCGAATGGCGGCGCTGCCAGGCAGCGTGGCGCAGAAGTTCTCGTCAACACCCTCAACGGCGGCATAGGCTACCGTCTGTGCGCCCAGATGCTCGACCACGGTCGGCACCACGGTCAATGTCAGGTCGCCACCGCCGAGCTGGATATGCTCGGGACGAATGCCGAGAGTCAGTGTCTTGCCGATGGCGCCTTCGCGAGGGGTCACCGGCAGAATTGCCTTCTGCCCCTTATAGTCGATCTCCACGCCCGCTTCGCTGACATTCGTGCAGGTGACAGACAGGAAGTTCATCTTCGGATTGCCGATGAAACGCGCGACGAACGTATTCGCCGGCTTGTGATAAAGCTCCAGCGGCGCACCGACCTGAGATATCTCGCCGGCATTGAGGACAACGATCCGGTCGGCCATGGTCATGGCTTCGACCTGGTCGTGGGTCACGTAGATCATCGTCGCCTGCAGGTGGTGATGCAACTTGGCCAGCTCGATGCGCATGTCTGCGCGCAGAGCGGCATCGAGGTTCGACAAGGGCTCGTCAAAAAGGAAAATCTTGGGCTCGCGCACGATCGCGCGGCCGATCGCGACGCGCTGTCGCTGGCCACCGGACAGTTGGCCCGGCTTCTGATACAGACGCTGATCGAGATGCAGGATGCGGGCGGCATGCTCGACCTTGGCCTTCAGCTTGTCCTCCGGCATCTTCTCGACCCGCAGCGGGAAAGCGATGTTTTCGAACACCGACATATGCGGATAGAGGGCATAGGACTGGAAGACCATGGCGATGCCGCGCTTGACGGGTGGCAGGTCGTTGACGCGGCCACCATCGATCATGATGTCGCCGCTGGTCACATCGTCGAGGCCGGCGATCATGCGCAGCAGGGTCGACTTACCGCAGCCGGACGGCCCAACGAAGACGATGAATTCACCGTCGTTAACGTCAAGCTCGACGCCCTTGATGACCTCGAAATGACCGTAAAATTTCTTGACCTGATTAAGGTGCAGCTTTCCCAAACTCTGTCTCCGCGCGGCGCCGCTACAAGGCGGGCAGGGCTCGAAAGGCCGCGCGCGATGCGCGCGGCCCGGCGAATTGCGATCTTACTTGTACTGCTCGAGATCCGCAGCTGCCTTCTTCAAGGCATCTGCCGGCTGGGCCTGGCCTGTCACGACCGACTGAACCATCGCGATCATCACATTCTGGAAGCCCTTGTAGTCCTTGAAGAGCGGCTCGGGACCACCATAGGCGATGCCATCGATGAACGGCTTCCAGGAAGCGTCCTTCTTGACGAATTCGTCAACCAGCGGCGATGGACGCAGCGGCGTGAGGCCGGCGCCGCCCTGGAGTTCGTATTCCGCCTGCGGGCCCGGAGACGTGATGAACTTGGCGAACTCGGCCGCCTTGTCCTCGACGCCGCTGCCCTTGAAGACGGCAAGGCTGTCGGTGATGAGCAGCGTGCCCTGGCCCTTGGCCGAAGGACCGAGCGGCAGCGGTGCCACGCCCCAGTTGATCTTCGTTTCCTTCAAGCGAGCGGCGGCACCGGAGCCGGCCTGGATCATGCCGACCTTGCCATCGAGGAAGATGGCGCGCATTTCGTTCTGCTCGTAAGCCGTCGGACCTTCGACCGAGTAAGGCGTGATGTCCTTGTAGGCCTGGAGCGCTGCCAGCACTTCGGGGCTGTCGAGGACGATCTTGTCGCCATCGATGACCTTGCCGTTGTTGGTGTAAACCCAGTGCAGGAACTGGTGCATGGTATTGTCGAACGTCTTGGCCGACAGGCCGTAGCCCGGAATGCCGGTCTTTTCCTTGATCGCCTTGGCGTCGGCGATTTCCTCAGCCCAGGTTGTCGGCGCCTTCTCAGGATCGAGACCGGCCTTCTTGAACAGATCCTTGTTCCAGTAGAGCGCCTTGGTCGAGAAGGCGATAGGCGTGCCCCACTGCTTTCCGTCGAAGGTTACCGTACCGACGATGCCCGGATAATAGGCCTTCTTCTCGTCGTCGGTCATCGGGATCGGAACGATCAGGTCGTTATCAGCGAACTGCTTGAGCGTGCGCGAGCCGACATAGGCCATGGCGACCGGCGTGCCGGCGGCAGCCAGCGTCGTTGCCTTGTCCTGGCACTGCTCCCAGCCGACGACTTCAGGCTTGACTGCCCAGCCGGGATTCTTGTCTTCCCACTGCTTGATATATTTCACATGGATCGGGTCGATGCTGTCGCCGCAATAGATCCAGCTGATTTCCTTGTCAGCCGCGTGCGCGGTCACAGCGCCAAGCGCCGTGGAGCCGAGCAAAGCAAGGGCAAGCAGCCCCGTTTTGAAATGGAATGTCACGTTTAAGCTCCCGTTCTCTCTGGTGGTTGATTTGTTTTATTGCTTCACCGCGCCGGCGGTCAGACCGCTGACGAGATACCGTTGCAGGAAGAAGATCACGACCAACGCCGGTGCGATGCCGACGAAGCTTGCGGCCATGAGTTCGTTCCAGACGACCTCCTGCCGGCCGAAATAGGCAAACAGCCCAACCGGCAGCGGCATGTATTCCGTCTTCGAATTGAAAGTAAGAGCGTAGATGAACTGCTGCGCGTACGAGCCGATGAAAGTGGTAATCGCAACGACGGTGATGCCCGGCATGGCGATCGGCAGGATGACGCGACGCAGAGTATAGAAATGGCTGGCGCCATCGACAAAGGCTGCCTCGTCGAGCTCCTTTGGAATGCGCATCATATAAGTGCGCAGCAACCAGATCCCCGAGGGAATGAGGAAAGCCACACCTGGTATGATCATGGCAAAATAGGTGTTCAACACACCGAAGGAGCGCATGAGCCTAAACAGCGGGATCAGCAGCACGGCACCGGAAAACATGTTGACCGCCAGGAATGCACCGAGCAGCGGGCCCGAGCCTCTGAACTCGAAACGCGCGAAGGCATAGGCCGCCGGCACGACGAGGACC
>NZ_JAELUG010001210.1 GCF_016429255.1 Rhizobium sp. ASV8 | reverse complement strand
CCCCCCCCCCCCCCCCCCCCCCCCCCCCCCCCCCCCCCCCCCCCCCCCCCCCCCCCCCCCCCCCCCCCCCCCCCCCCCCCCCCCCCCCCCCCCCCCCCCCCCCCCCCCCCCCCCCCCCTTTCCACGCCGAAGACGGCATACGAGATTTAATAGACCGTCTCGTGGGCTCGGAGATGTGTATAAGAGACAGGGGTTAGGGTGAAGGACAGAGCTCTCCAGATAATCGAGGCGGATCGCAGAGCCCTCAAATATCCCCTGCCAAAGGCCCCCAAACGTCGGTCATCGCAAAACCACCCGCCATCGGGTCGAACGGGTCG
>NZ_JAELUG010001209.1 GCF_016429255.1 Rhizobium sp. ASV8 | reverse complement strand
CTTCTGCGGCGCAGGTGCCGGTGGTTTCTGCTGCACGATCTTGGGCTGCGGCTGCGGCTTCGGTTGAGCCTGTGGTGGCGGCGCAGGCGCCCTCGCCTGAGCGGCGACATGCGGCACCGGCCGTGGTCTGTCTCTTATACACATCTCCGAGCCCACGAGACGGTCTATTAAATCTCGTATGCCGTCTTCGGGTTGAAAAAGGGGGGGGGGGGGGGGGGGGGGGGGGGGGGGGGGGGGGGGGGGGGGGGGGGGGGGGGGGGGGGGGGGGGGGGGGGGGGGGGGGGGGGGGGGGGGGGGGGGGGGGGGGGGGGGGGGGG
>NZ_JAELUG010001208.1 GCF_016429255.1 Rhizobium sp. ASV8 | reverse complement strand
CCCCCCCCCCCCCCCCCCCCCCCCCCCCCCCCCCCCCCCCCCCCCCCCCCCCCCCCCCCCCCCCCCCCCCCCCCCCCCCCCCCCCCCCCCCCCCCCCCCCCCCCCCCCCCCCCCCCCCTTTCCACGCAGAAGACGGCATACGCGATTTAATAGACCGTCTCGTGGGCTCGGAGATGTGTATAAGAGACAGGACGAAGTATCGTGGCGTCGTGACCAGTTGTGGGCTTGCCCAGGGTCGCGACCTTCCCGCCACGGTGCTCCCGTTCATTCTCCGCAACATCACCCTTGCCGGCATCGACTCGGTCAATGCCCCGCAG
>NZ_JAELUG010001207.1 GCF_016429255.1 Rhizobium sp. ASV8 | reverse complement strand
GCAATGTAGCAACGGCCGCACTTGATGCAGGCGTCCTGGTCGATCTTGGCCTTGGCGATGTAGTTGAGGTTGAGATACTGCCAGTCCGAGACGTTCGGCACCGCACGGGCGATGATGTCGTCCAGGCCTGTCTCTTATACACATCTCCGAGCCCACGAGACGGTCTATTAAATCTCGTATGCCGTCTTCTGCGTGGAAAAGGGGGGGGGGGGGGGGGGGGGGGGGGGGGGGGGGGGGGGGGGGGGGGGGGGGGGGGGGGGGGGGGGGGGGGGGGGGGGGGGGGGGGGGGGGGGGGGGGGGGGGGGGGGGGGGGGGGG
>NZ_JAELUG010001206.1 GCF_016429255.1 Rhizobium sp. ASV8 | reverse complement strand
GCATGTTGTGCGTCACCATCAAGGTCGTCAGCTTCAGCGCCTCGACGGTGCGCACGGTTGCCTGCATCACTATGTCGGCGGTGCGTGGATCGAGAGCGGCAGTGTGCTCGTCGAGCAGCAATACGTCTGTCTCTTATACACATCTCCGAGCCCACGAGACGGTCTATTAAATCTCGTATGCCGTCTTCTGGGTGAAAAGAGGGGGGGGGGGGGGGGGGGGGGGGGGGGGGGGGGGGGGGGGGGGGGGGGGGGGGGGGGGGGGGGGGGGGGGGGGGGGGGGGGGGGGGGGGGGGGGGGGGGGGGGGGGGGGGGGGGGGG
>NZ_JAELUG010001205.1 GCF_016429255.1 Rhizobium sp. ASV8 | reverse complement strand
CCCCCCCCCCCCCCCCCCCCCCCCCCCCCCCCCCCCCCCCCCCCCCCCCCCCCCCCCCCCCCCCCCCCCCCCCCCCCCCCCCCCCCCCCCCCCCCCCCCCCCCCCCCCCCCCCCCCCCCTCTTTCCACGCAGAAGACGGCATACGAGATTTAATAGACCGTCTCGTGGGCTCGGAGATGTGTATAAGAGACAGGTCCGGCACCGCTTGAAAGCACGTTCAGCGGCGAGAAGGTCGCGCTCGTGCTCGGCTCGGAAGGCAAGGGGCTTCGCCAGAAAACGCGGGAAACGGTCGACGCGCTGGCACGGCTCGATATGCCG
>NZ_JAELUG010001204.1 GCF_016429255.1 Rhizobium sp. ASV8 | reverse complement strand
CCCCCCCCCCCCCCCCCCCCCCCCCCCCCCCCCCCCCCCCCCCCCCCCCCCCCCCCCCCCCCCCCCCCCCCCCCCCCCCCCCCCCCCCCCCCCCCCCCCCCCCCCCCCCCCCCCCCCCCTTTTACAACCAGAAGACGGAATACGAGATTTAATAGACCGTCTCGTGGGCTCGGAGATGTGTATAAGAGACAGGGATAAGCGCCATGCCGCGCTCCGTCAGCGCCACCTTGCGCGTGTGGCGCTCGAACAGGCTGCAGCCGAAATATTGCTCGAGCTGCTGCACCTGCCGGCTGATCGCGCTCTGGCTGAGGTTGAGTT
>NZ_JAELUG010001203.1 GCF_016429255.1 Rhizobium sp. ASV8 | reverse complement strand
CCCCCCCCCCCCCCCCCCCCCCCCCCCCCCCCCCCCCCCCCCCCCCCCCCCCCCCCCCCCCCCCCCCCCCCCCCCCCCCCCCCCCCCCCCCCCCCCCCCCCCCCCCCCCCCCCCCCCCCCCTTTTCCCGCAGAAGACGGCATACGAGATTTAATAGACCGTCTCGTGGGCTCGGAGATGTGTATAAGAGACAGGTCTATGAGCGGTCGATCTCGCATTTCGTCGAGATGGCGCCGATCGTCGGCCTCGATTCCGATGCCGACACGCTGATGGCGATCTTCGCCAATATGGAAAGCAGCGATTGCCTGATCGTCACCGA
>NZ_JAELUG010001202.1 GCF_016429255.1 Rhizobium sp. ASV8 | reverse complement strand
CCCCCCCCCCCCCCCCCCCCCCCCCCCCCCCCCCCCCCCCCCCCCCCCCCCCCCCCCCCCCCCCCCCCCCCCCCCCCCCCCCCCCCCCCCCCCCCCCCCCCCCCCCCCCCCCCCCCCCCTTTTACACCCAGAAGACGGCATACGAGATTTAATAGACCGTCTCGTGGGCTCGGAGATGTGTATAAGAGACAGGTGCTATTCAGCGCATTGATCGCCTGCACGGTCATATGTTCGGGATTTCCGGTGCCGATACCGACGATATGAATGTGCCGCATATGCTGATCCTTATTTTCAGCGCTGTTTGCCGGAAGAGGCAGC
>NZ_JAELUG010000134.1 GCF_016429255.1 Rhizobium sp. ASV8 | reverse complement strand
GCTCGCCCTTTTACAACGCGACAAGGCGGGCGAAGGCCAGCAAGTTGCCGTCAGCCTCTACAACTCCATGATCGCCATGCAGATGCAGGAAGGCACGACGCATCTGATGCGGCAGAGGGATCTGAACTGGGGGGCCTTCCCGCTGACCGGCGTCTTCGAGACGACGGACAGCGCAATCGTCATGGTCGGCGCCTTCAAGCCAAATCCTTTGCGCGACATCTGCGAGGCGCTCGAGATCGAGGACCTCTCGCAATATCCGCAATACAAGGATTTCGATGCACAGATGGCGCGGAGGCCGGAGCTGCAGGCGATCTTTCGTGAGAACTTCGCCAGGAACAGTACCGACCACTGGATCGCACGGCTGGAAGGCGTCGACATCCTCTGCGCACCCGTGCGTTCGCTGCCGGAGGCACTCAAGGACGAGCAGACCATTATCAATAAAATGATCCTCGAGGCAGGCGAAACCGCAGCTGGCCCGATCCGCCTGATCGGTTCGCCGATCGATATGTCGGCCGCGCAGGTGACTGTGCGGATTTCGCCACCACAACTCGGACAGCACAATGACGAGATTCTAGCCTCGCTTTCCGCAGTACAAGGAGACGCGGCATGAGCGTCTCCTTCACGGTAAAAGACCGCGTCGCCCGCGTCACGCTTGATCGGCCCGACCGGATGAACGCCGTCGATGCCGAAACCGAAGCGGAACTCGAGGCGATCTGGACAGAGATCGAAAGACGCGACGACATCAGCTGCGTCGTGCTGACGGGCTCCGGCGAGAAGGCCTTCTGCGCAGGCGCTGACCTGAAGGGCGGCAGCGGCAGTTCCGGTGTCGACTACTGGGCGGTCGGGCGGGAAAACGGGTTCGGCGGCCTTGCCTTCCGTCGCTCGCTGGACGTGCCCGTGATTGCCCGCGTCAATGGTTATGCGCTTGGCGGTGGATTCGAGATGGTGCTCGGCTGCGACATCGTCATCGCCGTGGAAACGGCACGCTTCGGTCTGCCCGAAGCGCGCGTCGGCCGCATGCCGCTCGACGGCGGCATGGTGCTCCTCCAGCGCAAGATCCCTTTCAACCGCGCCATGGCAGTCATGCTGACCGGTCGGCAGTTCAGTGCGCAGGAAATGGCAAGCTATGGCATCATCAACGAGGTTGTGTCGGCTGCCGAACTCGATGCCGCCGTCGATCGCTGGACCTCCGACATCGTCGCCTGTGCACCATTGTCGCTGCGCGCCATCAAGCAGACGGTCAATCGCACCGCGCATTTGAGCCCGGCCGAGGCTCAGGCGCTCAGGACGCCGGCGCTCATCAAGGCGTTGAAGAGCGAGGACGCCATGGAAGGTGTGGCTGCATTTCGGGAGAAGCGAGCGCCCGTTTGGCGCGGCATATAGGCGTGCTATAGCTTCGAGATCGCCGAGGGCTTTTCATGCATGCCAGCATCCTGAAGTATTTTGCCGAGGTCGCGCGCTCCGGATCGATCCGCAAGGCATCCGAAGAGCTGCATGTGGCGACCTCGGCCGTCAGCCGCCAGATCAAGAAACTGGAAGACGAGCTCGGAACTCCGCTGTTCGAGCGCTTCTCCGATGGGCTCCGGCTGACATCGGCCGGCGAAATCGTGCTGCGCCACGCCAAGGAGACGCTGCACGAATATGAGATCATGAAGTCCAATCTCGGCGATCTCCACGGCAAGAATACCGGCCGCGTCCACATCGCCGCCCTGGACAGCCTGGCGATCCAGTTCCTGCCGGAATTCGTCTCCGGCTTTCACAAGAGGCATCCGGCCGTCGATTTTCGCATCCGCACCGACAACTACAACAATATCTTCCGCTTTCTCGCCGAAGGTGACGTCGACATCGGCGTCACCTTTGATCTTGCCCGGCCGCATGACATGAAGCTGATCCATGGCGTGCGCATGCCGTTGATGGCGATCGTCGCCAAGACACATCCGCTTGCCCGGCAAAAGTCAGTGACACTGCAGGAATGCGCCCAGTTCAACATGCTGCTTCAGCTCGATAACGAAGTCATGAGTTCGATGATCGCAGTCGAACTCGGTGCGCTTAACCGCGTCGGGCGCACGCTTGTCGCGACGAACAATCAGATGATGCTGAAACCGATGATCCTTGCCGGCGAAGGTGTCGCCTTCTTCACACCGCTCGGGTTGCTGCGCGAGCTGGAGGCCGGCGACGCCGTCGCGCTTTCGATCGCGGGATCGAAGCTGCAGGACCTCGAAGTTGGCATCGTCGTGTCGCGCCGCCGCCAACTCACCCACGCAACGGAGGTCGTCGCCCAATCAATGGGCGAGGAATTGTCGAAATTCGCCGGGAAGATCAACACGCTGGTCTCGCGATAGAGGAAAGCCAACATGACCGTGCGACTGCTGCTCAATCCGGGTCACGAACCTGCTGAGAGGATCGAGCAAGGGGCAAACCTGCCGCCGGCGCTCCAATCCGTCCATCTCAATCCCGGCGATCTCGTCATCCCCTCGCCCGTCAACGCCCATGACCATGGCTATGGCATCCGCACCCTCGATTTCGGCGCTGTCGACGATGCGCTTGAGGTCTGGATACCGGGCCTCCGGCTGCGGCCGCGCACCGACCCCTACCTTGAAGCGCTGGTCGCCTTCGGCCGGTTAGCCAGGACAGGGATCGGCGCGACGATGCATTGTCACAACTCCCTGAATGCCGACCGTCTGGTCGATGAGGCGCGCGCGGTCATGCGAGCCGCTGGCGATGTCGGCATTCGGCTTGCCCTCTCCTGCCCGTTGCTCGATCATGATGCATGGGCCTATGATGGCGGTCCGCAGCGATTGCAGCCTTTTCTGCGCGAAGACGACTGGCATGCGCTTTCCGGAACCATTCCCAATTATTCATCCGTCGATACACAGCTCGCCGCTGTCGAGGCCGTTGCAGTGGCCAATACGAACCCATTGATCAACGTGCAATATGGACCTATCGGACCGCAATGGTGCTCAAACGCGCTTCTGGAGGCGATTGCCGAGGCTTCGGCGCTTCATGGCCGGCGCATTCATATGCATCTGCTCGAGAGCCCGCGCCAGCGAATATGGCTCGATCGACGCTTTCCCGATGGTATCGTCTCCTATCTCGACGGTATCGGCTTCCTGTCGCCGCGTCTCGCCATTGCCCATGGCGTTCAGCTGCGCCCGGATGAACTGGAGCTGCTTGCCGAACGCGGTGTGCAACTGGTCAGCAATCCCTCGGCCAATCTGCGCCTGCGTTCGGGCATTGCTCCGATCGCATCTACGAGCGAACGTGGAGGCCCAGCCTTTGCCATCGGCCTCGACGGCACCGGACTGGACGACGATCAGGATCTCTGGCGGGAAATGCGGCTCCTCTATCTGCTACAGGGCGGGCACGGCCTGTCGCGACAGCTGGGGGCCTGCAACCTGTTCGATGCGGCAATTAAAGTCGGTCGTCAGGTGATCAACGCAGCGGGCGCGGGGGATTTCACGATCATCGACTATCAGGCGCTGATCGCCGACGCGCTGTTCGACGATGTCGACGAGGCGGAAATCCTGCTGAACCGCATGAGTGCCCGTTATGCCAAGGGGCTCGTGGTCGCCGACCGGGAAATCATGCGCAACGGACTGCTGACACGCGTCGATTTCGACGCGGCCCTCTGCGAACTGCTGGCACAGGCGAGAACCGATCTGCCGAGGCTCGAAAGACAAAGGCCTCTCGTCAGCGCCCTTTCGGCGGCGACCCGCGCTTATTATGCGAGTTGGCCCGGAAGCGCGTGAAACCGGGCCAAAGCAACATCATGCGTCGGCCAGTGTCCTGACATTCAATGCATTAAGAGCATCGAGCCTCTTCTTGTCGGTAATCGGCAACTGCGGTGGCAAAAGTCTGTTCCAGACGACATTTCCGGTGCGTCTGCCGACAAGATGCTTGACCGCGGGAATGAGAGGATGGGCGGCGATTGCCTGCCGCAGCCCACGCACCTGCTCCAGCAGCCCGGCATTTTTCTGATCGCGCCACAGCTGCTGTGACGAGCCGGGATCGATATTGACAGTCGCGGAGATGCAGCCCGCATAGCCATCGCGATCGACATCGGCAAGCGCCGCTTCATTGCTCGGGAACACGGCGAAACCCTCGATCTTCGCAAGCTCCCGCGCATAACCAAGATTGCCGGAACTGTCCTTCGCCCCATGAACCCGCTCCGGAAAGGCCTGTGCAAGCCGGGCCGATAGAGCCGGCGAGAACTCGATGCCAGTTAGTTGCGGGAAATTGTAGAGATAGATCGGAACCGGGGTTTCAGCCGTCATTCTCACCAGCTCGGCAAACCAGGCAAATAGTCCGTCTTCTTCCACCGGCTTGTAGTAATAGGGTGGCAGTACGAGCGCTGCTGCAAAGCCGAGATCGAAGGCGCGCCGCGTCAGCGCCACTGTCGTCTCGAGATCGGGCGTGCCGGTACCGACCATCAGCCTGTCGGCGCCCAATCCCTGCGCCGCCTTCGCCATGAGAGAGCTTCGCTGGGCAGCCGAAAGGGAATTGGCTTCGCCTGTCGTGCCCAGCACGTTCAGAAAATCGCAGCCATTGTCCAGGCACCAGCGACCATGCTCGATGAAAGCGTCCGCATCAATATCGCCGTGTTTGTCAAACGGCGTCGTCACGGCGGCGATCACGCCAGCAATCCGGGTCTGCGTCACGAAAGGCTCCTCCCTGCTTATTAAACTCGGTTTTCAGACTGGTCGCGATAGGCCGCAACGAAAGGGTGATCGAGGCTGGTCGTACGGCTCTTGTCCCAGCCGCCGGGCGCGCCCCAGCCTGTGACGTCGTCGGCAAAAAAGTCGCGATTGACGTCACGCAGGAAGAGCCGCTCCACCGGCATTTCCTCGTCCCACAAGATAGCGTCGACCGGGCATACGGAAAGGCAGAGCCCGCAATTGATGCATTCGTCCGGCTGGATGTAGAACATCCTGCCGCCCTCGTAGATGCAGTCGACGGGACAGGCGACCGTGCAGGCTCCATCCTTCGTGTCGATACAGGGTTCGGTAATCACGTAAGCCATGATGCTCGCCTCGCAGCGCTCTCAAGGGCGCTTTCCGTAAACTATGGCAAACAAGGGCGTTCTGAAGAAGCGCTGATTTTCGCCTCTTTCATTGCCGAAACGGCAACACTTCGGCTGCGGATTGCCGGCCCGAATGCCCACCGCCGCCGGACAATCTGTCCCCTAGTTCCAAGGCAAGCCACCTGGCTTAGCTGAGGCTCCCACGAAAGAACTTTAAACCCGAGCTCCAACAGAAACCACCGTTCGCGATATTCCCTCGCAGAAAACTATCGCGTCCTGAAAGCCATTCTATCTGGCCTCCATTCGATAGTGCAGCCGCACGCACCCCCTGTCGATTGCCTTGGCGCTGACGAGCGTCGGGCTTGCACGGAAGCCGGTTAGCGGAAAGAGCGGCCGGCCGCCGCCGAGCAGCTCCGGTATAATATAGATCTCGATCTCGTCGAGTGCGCCTCGTTCGAGGAAAGCCATTTGCAGCTGGCCCCCGCCGAGCATCCAGATGTCTCCATCCGTCAGGGCGCGTAGCTCGGTGATGAGAGCATCGACATCGCTGCGAATAGTCAGTATCCCCTTCGGGTTCTCGATCGGCCGAGACGTAACCACGATGACGCGCTGGTCGCTGTAAGCCCAGGGCGACGGATCCTTTGCGATGAAATCATAGGTCCCACGTCCCATGACGACGGTGCCGATCCCCTTGAGAAAGGCGCTATAGTCGTGCTCGCCGAGGTCCATGCTCTCATATTTGAACAGCCATTCAAGGTCGTCGTTCTCGGCGACGATCATCCCATCCAGACTGGTTGCTATATAGCCCAAAATCCTCGCCATGCTCTTCTCTCTTGATTAATAACTAAACATACGTTTATAAATAAACATGCCAAGACACAAGACAATTTCCGATGAGCAGTTGCTCGACATCCTTATCGAGCTGGTCGTGGAGACAGGCCCTGACGGGCTTACCTTCGCAAGAAGCGCCAAGGCGTGCGGCCTATCCCCTGCAGCCCTGGTGCAGCGCTATGGTGACAGGGAGGCGCTTGTCGAAGCAATCCTGATGCGTGCCTGGGAAAAACTTGAGGCAGAAACGGCGGCCGCCGATGCCGAAGCGGCGCCGACACCGGAAGGTGCCGTAAACCTTCTTATGCGCCTGATGCCTCCCGAGACCGCCGAGCGCGATGCGACCGACGGATTGCTGCTCCTGAGAGAAGACATACGAAACCCCAAGCTGCGAGCTCGTGGCGCAGCCTGGATCGGAAGCCTTGCCAATGCGCTCGGCGGGCGCCTGTCCCACGACCCCAAGGAAGCAACGCGCCTCGGCTGGGAGATGGTCGCCCTGTGGCAGGGCGCCCACACAGTTTGGGCCTTTGCGCGACAGGAACCGGCAGGTATCGCCATCAAGCGAATGCTTGACGCATGGCTGGAACGCCGTTGATGGATCAATCCGTTATCGGCTTGCCGGCGCGAAGGCGATAGCTCTCACGCGCTGTGTTGCGCCATATCGACTTCGGCCTGTCGGCCAAGCCGGGTCATCCAATCGCTGAGTTCCGGCTGCATCGTGATCTGACGGCCATAGTGACGACGCAGCGCAGCCGTCAGCTCGCCACTGCGGCCAAGCTGCTCGTCCGCAAAAGCGATCATCCGCGAATTGGGCCAGGCCTGCGGGCGGATCTTTGCCAGGCGAAGAAAGAGCGCCTCGGCGGACTCTTCCGGATTTGCCTGCGCCATCAAGGACATCATCGCCGCCGTCGAGCGTGAGACGCCCATATGGCAATGCACCAGAACATGGCTCGACGCGGCGCGATCGGCGCGCGCGAGAAAAGCCTCACCGAACTTCAGGATGTCTTCGACATGATCGGGCGCCGGCATGATCTGACCCGGTATGGCTGCAATGATATCATGGAAGCGCAATGTGGTACGAACATGATCTCCATAGGATGCGAACGCGTCTAGTTCCGCACGATCGGGATCAATGATCGAGAGCACATGCGTCACCTTGCGGGCGCTGTGTGCCGGCAGTTCCTCGATGCCGCATATGGTGAGTTCCGGTGCGTAGGCCACTTCCATTCTCTCATCTCCAAAAATCGCTCGCCATCGTTTCAGACAGGGTGCGCCAATCAAAAAGCGCCCCACCACGAAAGTGGGGCGCTCGAATTTACTTAGCAAAGTGCTTGCGGGTCCGACAGGCATATTCTGCCCGTTCGACGGAAGAACCGCTTGGCAGGCGCTCGAAAACTAGGCAGCGCGGCCCATTCTCGCATGCATCGCCTGCAGGGGAGCTCCAGCCCCGTTGAGCTGGAATTGAGCCAGCAGGGTGTTAAGCGCCTGGGCCTCGACTGCAAGTCCGTGGCTTGCCGCCGTTTGCTCTTCCACCATGGCCGCGTTCTGTTGCGTACCCTGATCCATCGTGTTCACGGCGGTGTTGATTTCCTGGAGACCGGTCGACTGCTCCCGAGCGGAAAGAACGATCGCATCGACATGCGTGTTGATTTCCTGCACCTCGCGGACGATCGCTTCGAGCGCCGCGCCGGTCTCATCGACCAGCGCCACACCCGATCGGACCTGGTCGCCCGAAGTGGTGATCAATGCCTTGATCTCCTTTGCCGCGTTGGCCGAACGCTGTGCCAATTCCCGCACCTCCTGCGCAACAACGGCAAACCCCTTGCCGGCTTCGCCGGCCCGGGCAGCCTCCACGCCGGCATTGAGAGCCAGCAGGTTGGTCTGGAAGGCGATATCGTCGATCACACCGATGATATTGGAGATTTCGCCCGAGGACTGCTCGATCCCCTGCATGGCCGAGACCGCACGACGCACGACTTCACCGGATTTTTCCGCTCCGGTGCGCGCACGCGCCACGAGCAGGCCCACCTCTTCGGCCCGGCGGCTGGAATCCCTGACGGTTGTGGTGATCTCTTCCAACGCCGCGGCGGTTTCCTCGACGGAGGCCGCCTGTTGCTCGGTGCGCCGTGCCAGTTGATCGGCTGAAGCGCGGATTTCGCTGGCGCCGCCGTCGATGGCCATCGCCTTTTCGCCGACGGTCGACATCGCCTGGTGCAGCTTCGAAACCGAGTGGTTGAAGTCATTGCGCAGCCGGTCGAGGTCTTCGGCAAATGGCGTCGCAATGCGCGAAACCAGATCGCCATCGGCAAGCCTGCCCAAAGCCTCTGCAACGGCATTCACGGCAAGGTTGATGTTTCGGGCTTCCTCCGCCTTGATCGCTTCGCGTTCGCGGCGCTCCTGTTCGGTCAAAGCCTCGTTCTGCTCGGCCTCGCGCGCAAGACGTCCTCGCTCGATGATATTCTCTCGGAAAACGGCAACCGCCGCCGCCATCTGCCCGACTTCATCTGCCCGGTCTGCGTCCGGAATCTGTTCGGAGACATCGCCACGAGCAAGCTTGCTCATCATTCCGGTCATCCGAACGACAGGCTTGATGACTAGCCGCGACAGCAGCAGATAGAGCACACCCAACATGGCGATAACGCTGACGCCGGTGCCGATCGCCGCAGCGACCCGGAATTTGCTGATCCCCGCATAGGCAACATCGCGGTCAACGATGAGGCAGAGATACCAATTGTTCACGGGCAGACCCTTGATCGGCATGAATTTGACGAGCACGGACCTGTCGCCCAATTGGGTTTCCATGAGGCGGTTGCCATCGATGGAGGGTGTATTCTGTGGAAAAACATCGGCCAACGATTTGGACACCAGCGCGCCGTCGGGATGAACAAGCACCGTTCCCGCGCTATTGACGAGAAAGGCCGAACCCATGCCGCCAAGATCGACTTTTCCGATCATGTCGAGCAATCCCTGCAACGGAAAATCGGTACCGGCAACGCCAAGAAGCTTGCCATCGCGCTTGACCGGAATGGCCGCGCTGATGACGAGCGCATTGGTAGAGGCGTCCTTGTAGGGATCAGTCAACAAGGGAGCGTCAAGCCTGACCGCATCCTTGTACCAGCCGCGTTTGCGCGGATCGAAGCCCTTGGGCATCTCGCCGGCGGGCAGGCGCGCAAAGCTGCCATCTGTTTCATTGCCGAAATAGACCATCGCGAACTCGCGCGCCAGCAATGGATTGTCGAGACGGCGTAGAACATCCTCCTTGCTTTCCGATTTGCGCGCAACGTCTGCCGCAAAGTCGGTCAACATGACACGGGCATTCAGCCAATTGGCGATTCCCGTCGCGGCAAGCTCGCCCGAAGAGTCGATTTCCGCCGCAACACCGCCGGCGATGGTCGTACGCTGAAGATTGTCGATATAGACCGAAAAGCCGCAGAAGGCGGCGATGACCGCCAGCGACGCAGCCAGCAGGATCTTGGTCATGAGGTTGAAACGTGTTCGCAAAGAACCCCCCGTATAGCACTACCGGTTCGTGCGCGGTTCATTCGCACGATAATGGCATGTCTGTGTTTGGAATCATGCCGTCATGGCAGTGTTGGAGCGAAGGCACCCCAAGAGCCGAACTATTAGAAGATGGTTAAAAATCGTCTAAATATCGTGGCAATACTTCCTGCTCACCACCTTGGAAAAAGTGGAGATACCGGCAATACCTCGACACTTCTTCCGGGCGACAGACAAAGGAAAGAAATATAATTCAAGGTTGTTTATTTTATTAACTTTAATCTTTGATTGCCGAAAATACGCGCATTTCCTTATGGAAGGCAATCCTATTAAATCTAAGATTGCTTTTATGTTATATACACCAAAAAATCTTGCGTGAGCCAAGCGCGCCGAAGCTGCAATGCCGGCAAATTGGAAGACCGGTTCACCCCGGTTTTGACCGATAATATTCGCGGCCCGCCTTGAACAGGAACATTCCGGATTCTCATCGGAGATTAACGATTCCACGATAGGGATTGTCTCCAGAGGCGCACACTCACAAGTCGGCGAAGACATGGAAAATTCAGCAGATCACACCGAACTGAGCCTCCATCCGTCCGGTTGCCATCGAGCGCCCGCGCCACAGACCGCCTTCTACTCCTTGCTGGAGCGCCTTCACGCCGCCTTGAAAGGCCCTTTCGACCGACGAACCGTCTGGCAATTGCGTCGGCAAATCGATCAACAGGCTGAGTTGATCCGCGAGGTTGAAGTTGCGTTGGCAGGTGTCGAGCTCTTCGAGCGCGCATCCTCGACCGCATCCATGGGCGTGTGGCAGTGCAAATTGCCGAGCGAACAATTGATCTGGAGCAACGGAACCTACGATCTGTTCGGTCTTCAACACGATCGCGGTCTTGTGCGTAGCGATATCCTGAGACGCTACTCGGAAGAATCGCTAGCCCGACTGGAAAAATTGCGCAGCGATGCGATTGAACGCGGCTCCGGCTTCAAACTCGATGCGGAGATCCGGGGGCCGGATAACGGAAAGAGGTGGATCAGAATATTCGCCACCGTCGAGCGCCGAAATGGCGAACCGCTCGGGCTCTTCGGTATCAAGCAGGATATCACCGAGGAAAAAACGGCCTTCGAGCATATCCGGCACCTTGCCGAGCATGATGTGATGACGGGTCTTGCCAATCGTACGCAGTTTCAGGTGCAGCTCGCCAGGATCTGCCAACCGGGGGGATCGGGGGGAGCCCTGATGCTCGTGGACCTCGACCAGTTCAAGCAGATCAACGATACGCTTGGGCATGGTGTCGGGGACGAATGCCTGATCGAGTTCACCCGTCGACTGACGGCAACATGCCAATCCGCCGATCTGATCGCCCGTATCGGCGGCGACGAATTCGCCGTCCTCTTCGGCCCTGCGGTCGATCGGCAAACGATCGAGCATGTTGCTCAGCGCCTGGTCGACACGGCAAAGGCACCGATGAAATGCTCCGGATCCAGCTTCAGTATCGGCGCCTCGATCGGGCTTGCCTTTACGCAGGGAGAGACGCCCACTGCGCTCTTCACGAAAGCGGATCAGGCGCTCTATGCGGCAAAGGCGTGCGGCGGCGGCATATTTCAGGGATGAGAGCGTCAGGAGCGTGACACTGGTCATGTCTCCGACGGATCGGCGCTCAACTATCTCCTCCCCGGTTTGCAGTCATCATCAACACTGCGACGAAGATTGCGGGCTTATGCTCGGCCGAAGTCCGCGCCCGGCGAACTAGGACGGCACCGCGCCGCTGGTCAGGACACGGTCGTTTTTATGGCCCCGCCGCAAGAGCAGGTAAAACGCGACAAAATGGGTGAGCATGAGCAGAGGCACGTAGATGATCGGGATCACATATGCCGCGCCCAGCTGTCCGGACAGGCTCGGAAGAGCGAAACGCACGCCATGATAGTAGTCGACCAGAATATCCACCATCCCGACAAGATTATACCCGACGACCAGCGGCCAGAACACGATAGGCAGCCTGATCGTCAGTAGCGCGAGGATGGCCAAGATCCCCGTTGCAAAGTCGCCATAGGCGGCGAACTCGGCGAATTCCTTTGGCAGCGCAGCACCGACAACGCCCGGCACAATGAAGACGAGGCCGAAAAAGCGGAAGCTGTGAAGGAGCGCAATGGCGCGCTGCGCCTCGACACGATCCATGGCTCTGAGTTTTGGCCAAAAATACGCGCTGAACCAGAGCAGCCACGGAATGTAGCCCAAAACGAGATGCGTGCTGAAGATCATTGCTGGTGACATTGCTCGAAGACTCCCAGTTGGCGTTGCGTACCGGTGCCCCAATTCCTTAGTCATGAGACCGCGCCCGATCTACGCTGCATACGAAAGGCTACGTCATCTTTTGGGGCAGAGAATCGCTTCATCGTTTGGTACTATCGCGTACCAGTCAATTTGGTACCAATGAGTACCAAAGTCAAGCGAGGAGATTCCATGACGCCTTCAGGCTCGTTGCGACGAAAAGGAAGCGGAGACGAAGCCGCCGTTCGCGAGCGAATTCTCGAAGCGGCATTCACGGCGTTCACACAGCACGGCTATGCGGCGACCAGCACCCTCGAAATCGCCACACAGGCACGCGTATCGAAACGGGAACTCTATTCGCTCGTTGGCAACAAACAGGAAATGCTGGTCGCCTGCATCCGCAGCCGGGCTGGTCGTTTGCAACTTTCCGCAGATTTGCCGGCTCCACGCGACCGCGAAAGCTTCGCGGAGGTCCTGTTCTCCTTCGGCAGGCAGCTGCTACAGGAAATCAGCGATCCAACGGTTATCGCCATCTTCAGACTGGCAATCGCCGAGGCGGCCCGGGCGCCCGAGGTCGCCTTGACGCTCGACACGATTGGACGTGATGCGGTGCGCAGCGCACTGCGCCGGATCATGCTTCTGGCGATAGATGGCGATCTGCTTGACGGCACTCCCGCCGAGCGGGCCGATCAGTTCCTTGGGCTTTTATGGGGCGATCTGCTGACCGGCCTTCTGCTGGGTGTCGCTGAGCGCCCGCAAGCGATGGAGATCGCGGCACGCGCGCGCAAGGCTGTAAACACCTTCCTTCAGCTCTGCGCGGGAAGGACCAAGCCACGAACAATCAAGCCGGATCCATGAGCATCCAACATGGAGAGGATTGAAGCCATCCGCCGATGTGACAGCGAAAATTGCCTGCTCAGTCCTGGTCACCTTATCGCGCATCACCCATTAAATTATGGGGATGGACGGATTCCGCCGCAATACGCCCATGTTACACCCTAATATCACGCTCTTTCAGCGAATCGCCAAGGTGTCTATTTAAGGGCTTCAAGCGATCCCGTTTGAGTGACCTGATACAATGGAGTTCTTCATGGCCGACATCCGCTCACCAATATCTGGGGTCATTCCCAAGATTTCCATCGTGGGCGTTGGCGGCGGCGGCGGCAACGCAATCAACAACATGATCACCGAGGAGCTTGAAGGCGTCGAGTTCATCGCGGCGAATACGGATGCGCAGGCGCTTTCGACGTCGAAGGCGGCAAGGCGCATTCAACTTGGGGCACAGGTCACCGAAGGCCTTGGCGCAGGATCCCTGCCCGAAATCGGGCGGGCCGCGGCAGAGGAAACCATCGATGAGATCATGGATCACCTCCACGGCACGCATATGTGCTTCATCACCGCCGGAATGGGCGGCGGCACGGGAACTGGGGCCGCCCCGGTCATCGCCAAGGTCGCGCGCCAGGCAGGTATCCTGACGGTCGGCGTCGTCACCAAGCCGTTCACTTTCGAAGGCAACCGTCGCATGCGCACGGCCGAGGAAGGGATTGAACGGCTCCGCGAAAGCGCCGATACCGTCATCGTCATTCCCAATCAGAACCTGTTTCGCATCGCTGACGCCACGACCACCTTCACCAATGCGTTCATGACGGCCGACCGGGTGCTTTATGCCGGCGTGAGCTGCATCACTGATCTGATCGTCAAGGAAGGGCTCATCAACCTCGATTTTGCCGACGTCAAAACCGTCATGCGTGGCATGGGTCGCGCAATGATGGGAACGGGCGAAGCATCGGGCCCGGGCCGCGCCTTGAAAGCGGCGGAAGCCGCCGTTGCCAACCCGCTTCTGGACGACATGAGCATGAAGGGCGCAAGAGGCGTCCTGATCTCCATTTCCGGCGGAACGGACATGACGCTGTTCGAGGTGGATGAAGCAGCCAGCCGCATACGCGACGAGGTTCTCGACGATGCCGACATCGTCGTCGGAGCTATCTTCGATCGCAACCTCGATGGCGTGTTCAGGGTGTCGGTCGTTGCAACCGGGCTGGATCGTCCCGTCGCATTCGGCGGTCAGCCCGAGCGTGTCGGCGCGGATTGGCAGTAAGGGATATTTCCGGAGAAAACGGCAGAGGCGGGATCATGTCAAATGCCGCCTCTGTTCCCGCGAGCACAAGCTTGCTCATCGATGCAATGCACATATTCGGTGCGGATAAGATCGTCACAACATGATCATCCCGCATCGAGCGTTCGATGCCGCGCGAACGCGGCATCGTCCATCAGCCTTTTATGATCCTACTTGGCGATCGGAGCGTAGGCGCCATTGCTCCAACGGTTGATGTCGTAACTGGCGTTCTTCAGGTCACCCTTCTCGTCGAAAGTCACGGTTCCGACAACAGTATCGATCGGCTTGCCGTCTTTCAGAGCCGCTGCGACCTTGGTCGGATCATCCGAGCCGGCACGTTCGATACCCTGGGCGAATGCCTGGATCACGGCGTAGGAGAACAGGGTGAAACCTTCCGGCTTGAAGCCGCCAGCCTGAATCTTCGCGACCGCTTCCTTCGCCTCCGGCTTTGACTGCGGATCGGACGGGAAGACGAACAGCGTGCCCTCACCGGCCGGACCTGCCACCTGCCAGAATTCCGGCGAGGCGATCGAATCGGGCATGATCAGCTGGAACTTGTAGCTCGCTTCCGCCGACTGGCGCAGGATCAGGCCGGCTTCGGGATGGTAGCCGCCGAAATAGACGACATCGACCTTTGCGTTCTTCAGCTTGGTGACGAGAGCATTATAGTCCTTTTCGCCGGGATTGATGCCCTCATACATGATTTCCTTGAGCCCGGCCTGGTTCATGGTGGCGCGAACGGCATCGGCAACACCCTGCCCATAGGCGGTCTTGTCGTGCAGGATCGCAACGTTCTTGCCGGCATATTGCTTTGCAATCCACGGGCCGATGAAGGCGCCCTGGGCGTCGTCTCGTGTGTAGAGACGCATGATATTGGTCCAGCCCTTAGCGGCAGCCTGATCCGTCAGGACAGGGTTGGACGACGCCGGGCTCATCATCAAGGTGCCGTTTTCGGCATAGATCGCCGAAGCCGGGATACTTGAGCCCGAGCAGGCATGGCCGTCAACAAACTGCACACCGTTTGCGACAATGCGGTTGGCGACAGAGACAGCCTGCTTCGGGTCGCACTGGTCGTCCTCGAGCTGCAGCTTGATCTTGCGGCCAAGCACGCCACCCTTGGCGTTGATGGCGTCCGCGGCGGCTTGCGCACCCTGCTTGAATTGATCACCAATGGTTGCAAGCGGGCCTGTCAAAGGTCCGGCAACGGCAAAGGTGATGTCGTCGGCCCGAGCGGCAGTTCCCATCAACAGACCAATGGTCGTGCCGATAATCAGAAATTTGTTCATTCATTCATTCCCCTTGTTATAGCCGCGTGGCGGCGCCTCCTGTTGGAGGCCAACTCCCTCGTCGCTTCCATTTTTCGAGCCGGCTTTTTTGCCTTGCGCTCTGAAAGTGACAACATCTTCATATGACGTGTGGACAGTGATGTTCAATATCCAATTTTGCTTGGAATCCGCTGCAACCCTCCATTTGAAATTCCTCCGATCATATTCGGCGCCGGACGCCTCGGCTCCCGATTATAACGAGATTGGTTGGCCCTGCGCGGTCGCTGGAAATGACTGGTATCGTCCTTTGCAAAGGGTCCGATATGCACCTCATTATCCTTCCCTTCGTCCGATCTGCAGAACGCCCTATAGCCCAGCCACCTCTGCCGGTGTCAGCCGATCGAGTTCCTCGAACCATTGCCAAAGATAGCCGGCCAAACCCCGGTCCACATGCACGCGTATCGTGCCCTCCCCGCCAAAGCGATAAACATAGGCATTTGCACCAGCAAAACTGACCGCTGCACTGCGCCCAGGCTGCGCCAAGGACAGTGTCGTCGCGCGCTTGACGATTTCGATTGCACGCTGCCCGGCGATTTCGAAGACGATCAGCGCCCCGCTCATCGAGGTAACGGCATATCCATGGTCGTGCCAACCGGGCGTGAGAGCCTCCTCATTGTCCGAGACGATCAGAAGACGTTCGCGCGCCAGACGGAGCGAAAAACGCGGACCGGTCACCAGACCCAGCGCTCCGGCTCCTTCGGGGCTCACCCCGGCTGTGTCCGCGGCCTTGTCGAGGGCGCCGCTCACCAGGAATTGGGCGCCGACATTGACTGTACGGACAAGAGCGCCGGCAATCTCGATCCGATAGTCCTCCTTAGGGAGCGCTCTCCAGAGCTGCGTCGCATCGGACCTATGCATTGAGCCGTTCTCCCTTTGCATCGAAGGCACACGGAGGCGCGATGCGGACATCGCGCATCTCTCCCAAATGCTGGATCTGAATCACCTCGCCATGACGTGCCGCCCCGCGCTCGATCAGGGCCAGTGCAATCGGCCGGTTCAAGGCCGGGCTGGAATAGCTGGAGGTGACATAGCCGATGCTGCGCTTGCCGGATGCTACAGCCTCAACCCCATGCGCTCCCGCCGCCAAAGGTTCATTCCCTTCCAGCACCTCCAGCCCCACGAGTTGTTTGCGATCCTGCCGCCGCGCCTCCTCCGTAAGCAGCGACCGGCGGCCGATGAAATCGACAGGCTTCTTCGCAAGAGGCGTGGACACTCCCAAATCCATCGGCAGGGTCAGGCCATCCGTATCCTTGCCGATCACGATGAAACCCTTTTCGGCGCGCAGCAGCATGAGGGCTTCGAGGCCGAGCAGGACCGCATCGAATGCGCAGCCTGCCTCCTTTAGTCGAGACCAGAGTGCTGCGGCCCGGTCGGCGCGGATCGACAGCTCGTAGGAGCGATCGCCGGTGAAGCTCACCCGGGTAATCCTGACGGCGTCATTGCCGAAACGGCCCCAGCTCGTTGCCATATGCGGCAGAGCCTCGTCATCGAGAGGCGTTCCAAGATCGACGGCTTCAAGCAGGGCTCGCGATCTTGGCCCCGACACAGTCAATGTTGCGCTGTCGGCCGTCGCGTCGTGAATGAAGAGCCGGTTGCGGTCGAACCGGTCCTGGCGCCATTCCTCGAGCAGGGCATGAACGCCTGACACATGCGACGACGAACACGACACCAGGAACCGGTTCTGTTCAAGCCGAACAAGCACCCCGTCATCATAGACGACACCCGCCTCATTCAGGATCAAGCCATAGCGGCAGCGCCCCGGCTTCAAAGTCGACATGGTATTGTAATAGACGAAGTCGACAAACTCCGCCGCCTGCGGACCTTGAACCTCGATTTTGCCGAGGGGCGATCCGTCGAAAAGCGCGACAGTCTCGCGGGCCCTGTTCGCCTCGAATTGAATGGCGGCTTCCTCAGCCATGTCGCCATACCACGCGGGCCGCAGCCAGCCGCCATATTCGCGCAGATTTGCCCCATCCGCCCGGTGCTCGTTTTCGAGCGCCAGTCGCCGCGGCGGATTCATCAGCGGGCCGGCGCGCATGCCCGCGAGCGAAGCAAGCGGCACCGGCGTGAAAGGCGGACGGTATGTCGTCGTACCCACAGCCGGAATGGCGCGATCGGTAAGTTGCGCCATCAAGGCGAGACCATTGAGGTTAGACGTCTTGCCCTGATCGGTTGCCATGCCGAGTGTCGTATAGCGTTTGAGATGTTCGACCGAAATGAAGTTCTCGCGCGCCGCGAGCTCGATGTCCTTGACGGTGACATCGTGCTGCAGATCGAGCCAGACACGACCCGTCATCCCCGGTTGCGGCCATGCGGAGACGATCGCCGGATCAACGGCCTCGCATCTGACGTCGGGGACGGCCCCGATCGCAACACCAATCTTGCTCAAGGCCGCCGCGGCACTCTGCAGCACGCCCGGCAAGTCAAATCGGCCGTCTGCAGCACCTGCAATCAACACCTGATCCAACGCATCGCCGGCAACAAAGGTCAGCAGTTCATCGTCGAACCGGAGTTTCCCGCGCGCCTGACAATAAAGATGCAGTGTCGGCGTGAATCCGCCGGATGTGAGGACCGCATCCGCCGCGACCGTCGTCCCGTCCTCGAGTGTCACCGCCTTGACCCGGCCCTTGCCCTGGGCCGAGGCAAGCCGTTGGCCTTTGCGATAGTCGACGATGGTGATCTTCGACCCTGCCGCCGCCAATGCCGAGGCGGCCTCCTGCGTGTGACCATTATTGCCAGCAATCACGACATGCCTTCCGACCGCCACCCCGTGGCGGCGCAGGTAGAAAAGCCCCGCCTCCGCAGACAGGATCCCCGGAAGGTCGTTATTGGCAAATGGCAGCGGCCGCTCGATGGCTCCCGTTGCCAGCAGTATCGTCTTGGGCCTGATACGCCACAGCCGATCTGCGCCGCCATCCGTTCCGCGTTCATTCAGCCCGACCAACATATGATCGTAAACACCAAACGCCGTCGTACGCGCCAGCAAGCGCACGCCGAGCTCGGCCAGCCTTGCGACGGTTTTCGAAATCCATTCGTCGCCCGCGATGCCCTCTATCACGGCGGCCCGATGGAGCAGGACGCCACCAAATTCGTGACCGTCATCGCATAGAAAGACCGATTTTCCGGCTTCCGCCGCCTTGAGCGCCGCATAGAGCCCGGCCACGCCACCGCCAACGACAAGCAGATCGCAACTCTCGTTCACCTGTTCGGAATAGCGCGGCAGATCGAGGTTCGGATCGAGCACGCCAAGGCCAGCCATTGCGCGGATGCGCGGCTCGAAGAGATGCCAATCCGGCCACATGAACGTCTTGTAGTAGAATGCTGACGGGATGAAGCGGGCGAAACGATCGAGGAACGCGTTGCGGTCCTTTGCCGCGGTCGGACTGGCATTGACGCTGTGCACGACCATGCCGTCGACGGCAAGTTCGGTCGTTGCGCGGCAGTTTCGGATGGCAGAGGGTGCGATCACGTCGACGATCGCGTTCGGCTCTTCGACCCCCGCTCCCCAGATTCCCCTCGGGCGATGATATTTAAAGCTGCGGCCGACGATGCTGATCCCGTTTGCAAGAAGGGCGGAGGCAATCGTGTCGCCGACAAAACCATGGACATCCTCTCCATCAAAAGTGAAGC
>NZ_JAELUG010001201.1 GCF_016429255.1 Rhizobium sp. ASV8 | reverse complement strand
CCCCCCCCCCCCCCCCCCCCCCCCCCCCCCCCCCCCCCCCCCCCCCCCCCCCCCCCCCCCCCCCCCCCCCCCCCCCCCCCCCCCCCCCCCCCCCCCCCCCCCCCCCCCCCCCCCCCCCCATTTTCAACCAGAAGACGGCATACGAGATTTAATAGACCGTCTCGTGGGCTCGGAGATGTGTATAAGAGACAGGTTCTGGGATCGTGTCTGTAGCCGTCAGAACGGTGGCGGGATCGATCCTGGCCAGAATTTCCTTGTGAAATGCACCCTTCAGATAGCCGCCTTGTATAAGCGCGAACATGCCAACGCCGACCAAGA
>NZ_JAELUG010001200.1 GCF_016429255.1 Rhizobium sp. ASV8 | reverse complement strand
GTACCGAGAAATTGATTGGCTTGGAGGAGTTCCGGTTCGCCCGGAGCTGGGCGCAACCTATCCGCTGGTCGTCTATAGCGGCCACCGGCTTTGTGCTGGCTCGTCGATGCGCGTGAAGTGCATGCACCTGTCTCTTATACACATCTCCGAGCCCACGAGACGGTCTATTAAATCTCGTATGCCGTCTTCTGGGTGAAAATGGGGGGGGGGGGGGGGGGGGGGGGGGGGGGGGGGGGGGGGGGGGGGGGGGGGGGGGGGGGGGGGGGGGGGGGGGGGGGGGGGGGGGGGGGGGGGGGGGGGGGGGGGGGGGGGGGGGGGG
>NZ_JAELUG010001199.1 GCF_016429255.1 Rhizobium sp. ASV8 | reverse complement strand
CCCCCCCCCCCCCCCCCCCCCCCCCCCCCCCCCCCCCCCCCCCCCCCCCCCCCCCCCCCCCCCCCCCCCCCCCCCCCCCCCCCCCCCCCCCCCCCCCCCCCCCCCCCCCCCCCCCCCCCTTTTCCAACCAGAAGACGGCATACGAGATTTAATAGACCGTCTCGTGGGCTCGGAGATGTGTATAAGAGACAGGTCCTTCTCGGAACGCCAAAGCTCTCCGCATCGTCTGCAGCGACGAGCCATAGGCATGCATGCCGCAAGGCGGCTTCTCACCCTTCTCTGATTGCCGCTGACCTCAGGCGATGCGTGCCTGGGTCTG
>NZ_JAELUG010001198.1 GCF_016429255.1 Rhizobium sp. ASV8 | reverse complement strand
CCCCCCCCCCCCCCCCCCCCCCCCCCCCCCCCCCCCCCCCCCCCCCCCCCCCCCCCCCCCCCCCCCCCCCCCCCCCCCCCCCCCCCCCCCCCCCCCCCCCCCCCCCCCCCCCCCCCCCCCTTTACACCCACAAGACGGCATACGAGATTTAATAGACCGTCTCGTGGGCTCGGAGATGTGTATAAGAGACAGCCTATGAGGGCATTGCCAACTTCTCCGGCAGAACCTGCCTTGTCGGGCTGGGCGAATGGCAATTGCTGAGTTTCCAGCAAGCAGGCTGATCGAAGCCCCTCACATTTTCCACAGGCAATGCGACTGG
>NZ_JAELUG010001197.1 GCF_016429255.1 Rhizobium sp. ASV8 | reverse complement strand
CCCCCCCCCCCCCCCCCCCCCCCCCCCCCCCCCCCCCCCCCCCCCCCCCCCCCCCCCCCCCCCCCCCCCCCCCCCCCCCCCCCCCCCCCCCCCCCCCCCCCCCCCCCCCCCCCCCCCCCACTTTTCACGCAGAAGACGGCATACGAGATTTAATAGACCGTCTCGTGGGCTCGGAGATGTGTATAAGAGACAGGTGTTAAAGCTGGCATTGGCGATCGACAGGGACTGCAGCCCGAGTTGCTGCTGCGCCTGCAGCGCCAAGACCCTGCTCGATTGCTGCTCCATGTCCGCGTCCACGAGTTTGCCCACGCCGCTTGTC
>NZ_JAELUG010001196.1 GCF_016429255.1 Rhizobium sp. ASV8 | reverse complement strand
CTTGCGCCCATTGTCCAATATTCCCCACTGCTGCCTCCCGTAGGAGTTTGGGCCGTGTCTCAGTCCCAATGTGGCTGATCATCCTCTCAGACCAGCTATGGATCGTCGCCTTGGTAGGCCTTTACCCTGTCTCTTATACACATCTCCGAGCCCACGAGACGGTCTATTAAATCTCGTATGCCGTCTTCTGCGTGAAAACGGGGGGGGGGGGGGGGGGGGGGGGGGGGGGGGGGGGGGGGGGGGGGGGGGGGGGGGGGGGGGGGGGGGGGGGGGGGGGGGGGGGGGGGGGGGGGGGGGGGGGGGGGGGGGGGGGGGGGGG
>NZ_JAELUG010000133.1 GCF_016429255.1 Rhizobium sp. ASV8 | reverse complement strand
GCTGCGTGTCGTCTTCATTGCCGACAGCGCATGCGTCATGGCTGACGCCATCCTCCGCTCGCTCTATCGTCTCTTCGTCAGCCACAAGCTGATGCTGCAATGGCGCACCGCCGCAAGCGCCCAGGCCTCGGCGCAGACCACGATCCTCGGTCACTACAAGGTCATGTGGCGGGCTCCCGTGCTGGCCATCCTCGCGCTGCTCTTCGCCATGTATTCCGGCGATAGCGCCTACCTGGTCGGTGTACCCTTCATCATTCTCTGGGTCCTGTCACCCATGATCGCCTGGATCGTCAGCCAGACGGCGGAGACCGAAGACCGGCTGGTCGTTCCCGACAAGGTCAGAAGCGAGCTGCGCAAGATCGCGCGGCGGACTTGGCGCTACTTCGACAATTTCGTCGTGCCCGGCCAGCACTATCTGCCGCCCGATAACGTGCAGCAGACGCCGCATGCGGTCGTCGCCATGCGGACGTCGCCGACCAATATCGGCGTCTATCTCCTGTCGGTGATCTCGGCGCGCCAGTTCGGCTGGATTTCGTTCGAGGAGGCGGTCAAGCGCATCGAGCAGACGATCGACACCACCGAGAAGCTCGAAAAATACCGTGGCCACCTCTTCAACTGGTATCATACCGATACGCTGAAGCCACTCGGCCGCAAATATGTTTCGTCGGTCGATAGCGGCAACCTTGCCGGCCATCTGATCGCGGTTGGTTCCGCCTGCCGTAGTTGGGCACAGTCGCCTACGGCTCAGCTTCACGGCAGTCTCGATGGTATCGGTGATATTGTCGGTATTCTTCGCGAAGTTCTTGCCGAGCTTGCGGACGACAACAAGATAAGTCGCGACCTTCGGGACCGGGTCGACGAGCGGATCGCAGCTCTCGAAAACACGCTTGCCGCTGCCAAGCAGAAGAAGGAATTCTCTCTGGCCGCCATCGAGCGGCTGGTGGAGGACGCCCGTGAGATCGGCAAGCGCGCCGCAGATCTCGACCAACAGGTCAAGACCGCGCGGAGTGAGGAAGTCGTCTATTGGGCCGGCAGGCTCGTGGCGACCTGCGAGCTTCATCTGGTCGACAATGCGCTTGATCAGGCGAAGATCGACGCCATCTCCGAAAGGCTGATTGCCGTCGGCGCCCGCGCCCGCGATATCGCCTTTGCCATGGATTTCAGCTTCCTCTTCCGTCCGGAGCGTCGCCTGCTGTCGATCGGTTTCCGGGTCGAGACCGAAGAGGTCGATGCCGCCTGTTATGACTTGCTTGCATCCGAGGCCCGCCTGACCAGCCTCTTTGCCGTCGCGAAGGGCGATCTACCGACCGAACATTGGTACAAGCTCGGACGCCATGTCGTTCCCGTGGGGCCGCGCGGCGCGCTGGTCTCCTGGTCGGGTTCGATGTTCGAATACCTGATGCCGCCGCTCGTCATGCAGGAGCGCCAGGGCGGTATCCTCAATCAGACCAACAATCTGATCGTCCAGGAACAGATGAATTACGCCAAGCGCCTCGGCGTTGGCATCCCGTGGGGCATCTCGGAAGCGGCGTTCAATGCCCGCGACCACCAGATGAATTATCAATACAGCAATTTCGGCGTACCGACGCTCGGTCTGAAGCGCGGTCTCGGCCAGAATGCTGTTATTGCGCCCTACGCTTCGCTGCTTGCAAGCCAGTACAATCCGATTGCCGCGCTTGAGAACCTCGAAAAGCTAAAGGCCGTCGGTGCGCTCGGCATGTACGGCTTCCACGATGCCGTCGATTTCACGCCGAGCCGCGTGCCCGAAGGCAAGAAGTGTGCGGTCGTCTACAACTACTATGCCCACCACCATGGCATGTCGATCGCCGCAGTCGCCAACGTCGCTTTCGACGGGCTGCTGCGCGAACTCTTCCATGCCGACCCGGTGATCGAGGCGGCGGAGCTGCTGCTGCAGGAAAAGGCGCCGCGCGATATCCCGGTCATGGCCTCCAAGCACGAGACCGACGCTCCGGCAAACATCCAGGGCGACCTGATGCGTCCGGAAGTGCGCCGTGTCGAGGATCCGGCATCGCGCGAGCGGGAACTGCTGCTGCTGTCCAACGGCCGCTATTCGACCATGCTGACGGCGACCGGTGCGGGTTACACGCGCTGGAACAACCTGTCGATCAACCGTTGGCGCGCAGATCCGACCGAAGATCGCTGGGGTTCCTTCCTCCTCTTGCGGGACATGACTTCGCATGAATGGTGGTCTGCGACGGCTGAGCCGCGCTCCATCGCCAACGAGCACGTCCGCGTCACCTTCAGTGATGACAAGGCCGAATTCGTCAAGACCGTCGGCGAACTCACCAGCGAGATGGAAGTCTTCATCGCCAGCGATCACGATGCGGAAGGCCGTCGTCTGACGATCACCAATTCTGGCACGGAAGATCGGGTGATTGAAGTCACCTCCTATATGGAGCCGGTCGCCACGCTCGATATCGTCGATACCGGACACCCAGTCTTTGCCCGCATGTTCGTGCATACCGAGATTGCCGGTCGTGGCGACGCCATCTTTGTCGAGCGCCGCAAGCGCGGCCTGACGGATCCTGAAGTTGCGATTGCACAGCTTGTCGTTGACGGCAGCGGCGGTGATGGCCCAACCCAGTTCGAAACCGACCGCATGCGGTTCCTTGGCAGGGGACGCACCTTGACGGAAGCCGCTGCCTTCGATGAGGGCGCTACGCTTTCGGGCACCGATGGCTTCACCATGGATGCCTGCGTGTCGCTGCGCCGTGTCGTGCGCGTTCCCGCTGGCCAGAAAGTCAGCCTGACCTTCTGGACCATCGCGGCCGGAAGCCGGGTCGAACTTGAAGCCGCCGTCGAGCACTACCGTCAGCCAGATAGCTTTGCCCAGGGTCTGGTGCAGGCTTGGACGAGAACCCAGAAACAGTTGCGCCAGATCGGCGTCAACTCCAAGGAGGCCGCCGCTTATCAGCGCTTTGCGCGCTATATCGTCTATCCCGAGATGTCGCTGCGCGCAGACAGCAAGGCGGTTCGCGCCGGCCTGAAATCCCAATCGGTTCTTTGGGGCGCGACCCTCTCCGGCGATGCGCCGCTCATCACCTTGCGCATCACGGACGAGCTCGGCACCGATCTGGTCAAGGAGCTGCTTCGTGCACAGGGCTTCCTGCAATCGCGTGGGGTCGAGGTTGACCTCGTGCTCTTCAACGAGCGCACCGGTGAGGAAGCCTCGGAAATGCAGCGGACGATCGATCAGCTCTGCGATGGCGCGCGTCACGCGAGCGAGGCGGCCGGCATCCAGCGCAACATCTATGTCATTCGCAAGGATCTCACCCCGCCTGACGTGTACGACGCGATCATCGCTTCGTCGCGCGTCGTGCTGCGCGGACGCGAAGGGAGCTTGAACGATCAGCTCGAGCGCGCCCGCTCGGTCGCAGGATCGCCGGCCTTGCTCGGTCAGTGGGGTGATTCCACGCTCGTGCCGAGAATGACGCGCAGCAAGGCTGCAACGTCGACAGTCGACGGCAGTGACCTGACATTCTGGAACGGCTATGGCGGCTTTGCAGCCGACGGCAGCGAATATGTCGTGCGCCTTTCGGGCGGCGAGCAGACGCCGCATCCGTGGGTCAATATCATGGCCAATGAAAGCTTCGGCTTCCATGTCTCGGCTGAAGGTGCTGCCTTCACCTGGAGCCAGAACTCCCGCGACCACCAGCTGACGCCGTGGACCAACGATATGGTCACAAACCGGCCGGGCGAGGCCTTCTATATCAAGGATCTCGATCGTGGCTCGGTGATCGTGCCCTATGCTGCCCTGGCGCAGAATTCGGATACGAGCTTCGAGGTCCGTCACGGCCTGGGCTACTCGGTCTTCTCCACCGTCCAGGATGAGATTGCGCTGGAAGTCACCCAGACCCTCCATATGGAAAAGCCGGTCAAGCTGACCCAGCTGCGCATCCGCAATGCGGCAAGCGTCGCGCGCAAGCTGCGTCTCTACGGCTATGCCGAATGGATCCTCGGTAACAACCCGACCAAGAGCAAACCCTTCATCGTCTCCGAATTCGACAAAGAGAGCGGGGTTCTCTTTGCAAGCAACCCGTTCAGTGTCGATTTCGGAACGCGCGTTGCGTCGTTTGCAGCCAGCGAAAAGCCGTCCAGCGTTTCCGGCAGTCGCCGGGAATTCATCGGCCGCCATGGAACGATCCAGCAACCTCGCAAGGTTTCGGCGGGTGCGCGCCTGTCGGATGCAGTCGAGCTCGACGGCGATCCGGCAGCGGCAATGGCGTTCGATCTGACGATCGAACCGGGCGCGGTGCACGACATCTGCTTCTACATGGGCGATGCGGGCTCCCGCGAGGAATCCGCCGCTCTCATCGCTGATATCCGCTCAATCTCCTTCGAGGATGTGCTCGGCAAAACCCGCGATTTCTGGAGGGCGTTTACGGGCAAGGCCCGCGTTTCGACCCCGGACAAGCGCTTCGACTTCATGGTCAACAACTGGCTGCCTTATCAGACGCTCAGCTGCCGCATCATGGCGCGCACCGCCTTTTATCAGTCGAGCGGCGCCTGGGGATTGCGCGATCAGCTGCAGGATTCGCTCGCCTTCCTGCTGCATTCGCCTGAGATCGCTCGCAGGCAAATCCTCAATACTGGCCGTCGCCAGTTTGCCAAGGGTGACTTCCAGCACTGGTGGCTGGCCGATAGCGGCGCTGGCGTCAGAACCAATATCTCCGACGATCCGGTCTGGCTCGCCTATGCGGTCGACCAATATTGCACTGCGACGGGCGATACGGCGATCTTCGACGAGATGCTGCCCTTCGTCGAAGGGGCTGAGCTTAGCCCGGGCCAGTACGACGCATTCCTCGTGCCGCGCGTCTCCGCCGAAAACGCATCGCTCTACGAGCATGCAGCTCTTGGTCTCGACCTGGCGATCAAACGCTCGGGCGTGAACGGCCTGCCGCTGATGATGAGCGGCGACTGGTGTGACAAGATGGACCGCGTCGGCATCGATGGCCGCGGCGAGAGCGTCTGGCTCGGCTGGTTCCTTGCCGGAGCGCTTCGCCAGTTCATCGGCTATGCCGAGGCGCGGGGCGACACGCAGCGCGTCAGCCGCTGGTCGGAACATCTGAACAAGCTGAAGGAAGCACTCGAAACTGCCGGCTGGGATGGCGATTATTATCGTCGTGGCTACTACGATAACGGCGCGCCGCTCGGCTCCAGCCAGTCCGATCAGGCAAAGATCGACTCGATCGCCCAGTCGTGGAGCGTTCTGTCCGGCGAGGGCAATCCGGAGCGCAGCGAGATGGCGATGAATGCCGTACTCGAAAAGCTGGCGGATAAGGAAGGCGGCTTCATTCGCTTGCTGACACCGCCCTTTACCAACCCGGCCAACGATCCCGGCGCCATCAAGGCCTATCCCCCGGGCGTTCGCGAAAATGGCGGACAGTACACCCATGCTGCCGTGTGGACCACGCTCGCCTTCGCGCGCATGGGCCGGTCGGAAGACGCTTGGCGCTGCTTTGAAATGCTCAATCCGATCAATCATTCGCTCGATAAGTCTGCGGCGGATGTCTACCGGGTCGAGCCTTACGTGATTGCCGGCGACGTTTATGGCGAAGGCGCTCTTAAGGGCCGCGGCGGCTGGAGCTGGTACACCGGCTCGGGCGGCTGGCTCTATCGCACGGCGATCGAGGGTATCCTCGGCGTTCGCGTCGAAAATGGCCACCTCTATGTGAAGCCCTCGTTGCCTGCAAAGTGGGATAACTTCTCGGCGGATCTCGACTTGCCGAGTGGAAAGTACCAGGTGTCCGTTTCCAGGGATGCTGCGGGAGATCGATACGCAGTGACTGTCAACGGCGTCGCGCTTGATTATCTCAACGCGGGATATCGTCTCGGCGGGCACTGATGTTACGTCTTACAAAGGCCCGCCAGGTGAAAGCCTGGCGGGCCTTTGTATTTGAGGATTGATAACTCGGCGGACACTGCAATTGCGGACGAACATGATTGTTCGTCACCTGCCTTCCGGTTGCCTAGATGTCACGGCGTCATGCCGAAGCGCGAAGCGAAAAGCGATTTCAGCCGCGTGACATCCTGCGGCGCAATCGAGGCGTCGGTCAGGGATATCCAGCTGTCTATATAGTGCTGGGGCGCGTAGATATGCCCATAGCCGACCGGCGATGTCGTGGCGATCATCATGTCGAAAAGCAGTTGCAGCATCGTCACCAAAGGTATCCAGGTGAGCTGAGGCGAAACGTCAGGCCCACGGGGCGCCTTCATCCATCCCGGCTCGCGGAACGCGGACGATGCGTCGAAGAAGACCACCGGGTCGCTGGCATATTGAAGATAGATGACGCGAAGAGGACCCCAGGGAGCGGCATATTGCTCTGGCGGGTGTTCCTGATTGGCGAACCGGATCACCGATCCGTCCCGGAACTTTGGCAACCATTCCGGCGTGCCGGGATTGCGAGCTGCGGTCGCCGCTATCCACCGGGCGCTGCGGAAGGGAGGTCCGCTCCACAAGGCGCCATTCACCGGGTCGCCGATGACATTGTAGATATCGAGCGAGAGCTGCGAATTCAGCGCTCCAAGGCTTAATCCATGCAGATAGAGCTTCGGGCGCTTGTCGTGTGGGAGTTTTGACCAGTAGCCATAAACGGCATCGAAGAGGTCGACGGCCGTTTCTTCGCCTTCCCGTGGCTCGAAGAGAAGCGACATCCAGCTTGTCAGGTAGGAGTATTGCACAGCGACGCTGGCGACATCGCCGCGCTCCAGATATTCGAGCGTATCCATGGCGGCGGGGTCAATCCAGCCGGTTCCCGTCGGGACGATTACGACCAGAAGCGATCGATCGAAAGCGCCCTGCCGTATCAGTTCTTTCAAGGCAAGCGCCGCACGCTCCTTGCTCGTTTCGGCGTTGTTCAATCCAACATAGACACGAAGCGGCTCCTGCGATTTCATATTCCAGAAGCTGGAGATTTCACTTGCGGTCGGGCCGGATGCAACGAAGTGCCGTCCTTGCCGGCCGAGGCCCTGCCATTCGACAAGCGAGGCGTAGCTGCCGGTTTTCGTCGCATCCTGTGGGCTTGGCTGATCAACCTCGATCAGTGCGTCCGCCTGCTGAAAGGATGCATCCGCCGCGTCAAGCGCAAGGCGAAGCAATATTCCCTGGCCGATCGACCAGAACAGCGCGATGGCGAGCAGGGCGCCCACGACCTTCGACAGCCGGCTTGGCACCATGCGCGAAAGCCAATTCGAAAAGACCAGGCAGGCCAGACGAAACAATCGCCCGATGACGAGTGCCGCCAAAAAGGTCGCCGCGGCCACCGCTGCTAGCCAGTATGGCTCCGCACTGGCGATTGCCGGCATCTTCCACAGAAGGCGGATCGAGTTCTGCCAGAACGTGGCATGCCAGAGCGCGGCAAGGCAGAGGACCAGACATGCAAGCCCAATTGTCCATCGCAGCGGTTTCAATGACTTATCCGGGGTGGGCAGCTGGAGATAGAACCAAAGCCAGGTGAGGGCGGTTCCAATCATGTAGCCGACGCCCGCGCTGACGCCCGAGAGCGCGCCCTGGACGAGATAGGAGCGTGGCATGAGGCTCGGTGTCAGCGACGCCGCGAAGAAGATAAGCCCCATGACCATGCCAAGGAGCGAAAGGGAGTGGAACATCTCCTTGTCCAGACGACTCATGGCGATCCTTTACGCTGCGTTACAAATATGCCGGCAGGATTTGCCCGCCGGATGAGTGCGACTGCGAGCAGATGCTACGCAATCATCCCCTGAATGCCAAGAAATGTCGGTGACGAGATCGACGCACGCTCGCTCACATGCGCTCGCCTGGCAGCTTGCTCGCCTGTTTTACCCAGTCGACAAATTGCGTTTCGTCAATCACATCGTTTTCGCGGATGTTGAGATAGCGCGTATCCTGGCTCTTGGATTCTCCAGGCGGAATCGGTTGCAGAGATGCTCCGCGAAAGAAGGCGACCTTGATGTATTTTGCAAAGCAATGAATGCCGAGAAACCAGCCGTCGTCTTCGAGGCCGTAAAGCGGCGAGTTCCATTTCACTGCTTTTTGCACGTTGGGAACGGTTTGCCCGATCAACGTATCGAGCCGGCGGCCGACCTCACTTTTCCAACCGGGCATGGCTGCGATGTAGGCCTGTACGGGTGCGTCGCCATACCCTTTGGCGATTTGCGGATTGCCGCCGGAAAGCAGTCTGGGTTCACCTGTTACTCCTTCGGACTTCGTTTTCGTCGTTGGTTTGGACGTTCTGGTCGCCATTGCATTTCCCCTCGGTCGCTATCCACCCTATAATGTCAGACTTATTTGGTGCTTGATCCACGTTGTTCCAGAGATGCGATATGGGCGACGGGGCAACGATGGCGGCATTCGCCGGCGTCGAAGCACAGCGAGCCGAAATGGAGTTTGAAATTGAGCACCGCGTTCATGAAGGAAGAAAGTGCGGAAACGGCGGCGGAAACCCTGCTGCCCGACCGGATCATTTCTCCCCATCCGAACCTCGTGACCGAGGCGGGGCTGAAGGCGCTCGAGCAGCAGCTCCAGCAGGCGCGGGAAGCCTACGAGACGACCACCGGAATTGAGGATGTCAACGAGCGCCGACGGCAAGCGGCGATCCCTCTGCGCGATGTACGTTACCTCGTTGAACGCGTGCGGACCGCCGAGGTCATGCCTGCGCCAATCTCGTCCGACGTCGTCGCCTTCGGTAGCACGGTCACGTATAGCCGCGAAGACGGCCGCGTGCAGAAGTATCGTATCGTCGGAGAGGACGAAGCCGATCCGAAAGCCGGGTCGATTTCCTATATATCACCCGTGGCAAGGCTCGTGATGGGCAAAGCAGTTGGCGACTTCGTAAGCCTTGGCACTGACGAGCTGGAGATCACTGCGATCGAATAGAGCATTGCAAGTGATGGTTCGCAATGTGGCGATGACTCGCGGCCTAACTGCGCCTTGTCCTCTCGGCATGCGCTGTTTTAGCAACACAATATATGTACGCGCCGTCACATTTTGTCACATTTCATGAGTGTCGTTGTAAAAGAGCAGCCCCGATCGCATCTTGCCGTCGAAAGGCGGAGCATCATGCTTCGAGAATGGCAATGAGACTTGCCGCAGAACGGGCTTTTGAGCTCCGCCGCTTCGTGCAGGTTCATCTCGAAAACGGAGTTACCATGAACATCAAGAGCTTGCTTCTCGGCTCGGCTGCTGCGTTCAGCGTAGTATCCGGTGCTCATGCGGCTGACGCCATTGTCGCCGCTGAACCGGAACCATTGGAATATGTTCGCATCTGCGATGCTTTCGGTGCCGGTTATTTCTTCATTCCGGGCACGGAAACCTGCCTCAGAGTGGGGGGCAAGGTGCGCACGGAAGGTCAATGGAAAGACCCCTACAATCGAACCAGCAGCTTTGGTACAAAATGGCATACCCGCGCTGAGCTGAACCTCAATACCGCGACTGACACCGAATACGGCCCGTTGAAGACCGAGACCATCGTTCGTTGGGATTGGAATGACGGCAATGCCACGACAACGAACCTTCTCTGGGCCTATATCACCCTCGGAGGCTTCACGGTCGGTAAGACAGACTCTCAGTACAACCAGTTCATCGGCTATGCCGGCGACGTGATCCAGGACGACGTCATCTATGACGGTCCATACGAACTCAACCAGCTGACATATAACTACGACAGCGGCACGGGTTTTACCGGCGTCATTTCGCTTGAAGACAGCAATTCCGGGACCACGACCAGTGCTTATGGCGGAAGCTGGCAGTTGTCGGAAACAAATCACTACGCGCCGAACGTTGTTGCCGGCCTTGGCTACAAGGCAGGTGCATGGCAGTTCCGTGTTGTCGGCGGCTATGACTCCATCGTCGAGGAAGGTGCCATCAAGGCTCGCATCGATGCCGATTTCGGCGTGTTCTCCGCCTTCCTGATGGGTGGTTGGAACACCAACGGTGACAAGCTCAACCAATATGCCGGATCGAACCAGAACGTCTCGGCTTGCACCACCTCTTCTGGCGTCGTTCATGGTGCAGATTGCGGTTGGGGTGATTGGGCTGTCTGGGGCGGCGTCGGCGTTCCGATCAATGACAAGCTGAAATGGAACGTGCAGCTCGCCTATACAGACTCGAAGATCTTCGAGGCGACCACCAACCTCAAGTTCAATCCCGTCAAGAACCTCCTGATCGAGCCGGAAGTGACCTATGTTCACTACGATCTGCCGGGCGACGATACCTTCTCGGGCATTCTCCGTTTCGAGCGGACTTTCTGATGCCGGCGGGGTCAGATTGACCCTGCTGTGCAACAGGGCTCGGTATTCTTCGCATCGAGCCCTGTTTATCTCATCCTAGGCGATCAAGCCTCATCTCGCCTGCATTGTGCTTAAGCGCATCATGCGGTTGAGACGGTATTGAATTCGTCTGCGTTCGGACGACGAACCCGCAGGCATCGCGCACACGGTTGGGATCTGCTCTGCCGACAAAGGGAAGTCGGCTCACTGTCATAAATGTGATGCTAATGAAGAACTATGTGATCCTCACTAGCGCTATCTGGTGCCATCAAAGGAAGCCCCATGAAGACGATCATCATACTAGCGGCAATCGGAATGATATCCACGAACGCGATGGCCATGTCGGCCTACAATTCGAAGTCGATGACCTGCGCAACCGTGCATGAAAAGATAGCTCGGGAAGGGTCAATCGTGCTGCGATACCCGTCTCATCATCCGGGCATGATGATGTATAGCCGCACAGTCTCAAATTCGATGTCGTGCCTCGGGCAGGGTTCTATGGCGAGTGCCAGCGTGCCGACGAGTGACGACCCAGGCTGCAAGATCAAGACCTGCAGCTTTTCCACCGGCAAGGGGCCGAACAAGAACCATTGAATTGATGCCGCAGGTTCCCGTTCCGCCTGGAATGATGAAACCGCATCCTTTCCATCGTTGTGATAGTGCCGTCAGGAATGATACCGCCCGGTCAGGCCGGGCGGTATCGCGTAACCTGTGTTCAGGCCGCAGTTCCAGGCAGTGGGGTTTGATAGACAACAATCCGCGCATGATACGGAACACGCTCGTAGAGGTCGATGGCATCCTGGTTGATAAGCCGGACGCAGCCTGAAGACGTCGCCTTTCCGATGGATCGCCAATCCGGTGTCCCGTGCAGGCGGTAAAGCGTGTCCTTGCCATTCTGAAAGATGTAAAGCGCGCGCGCGCCCAGAGGATTCTTCAAGCCCGGTGCCATGCCGCCATTGGCGACGGAGAATTGCGCGAGGCGCGGCTGGCGGGCGATCATGTCGGTCGGCGGCTTCCAGCGCGGCCAGTGCTGACGCCAGTGAATGATGCCTTCTCCCTTCCAGGCAAAGCCTTCGCGGCCGATGCCAACGCCGTAGCGCAGCGCCTTGCCGCCCGGCTGCACCAGGTAGAGGAAGCGCGAAGCCGTGTCGACGACGACGGTGCCGGCTGGCTCGCCTGTCGGATCAGCGACCTGCTGGCGATAATATTTGGGGTCGATTTTCTCGTAAGGGATTGCAGGGATGGTGAAGGCGCCGTCCTGGAGCTGCGCATAACGAGCGGCGATTTCGGGAGAGGCAGTCGGAGCGGGAGCAACGACTTCCGGCTCGACGACTGGCTTGACCGCCGGAACCGCCGGCAATGGCGCCCGCATCGCTTGTTCGCCGGGACCTCCCTGGGCACCGGGCACGGTAGAGCAGCCGGCCAGCGTTGCTGAAGCGGCCAGTGAACCAAAAATGAAAGTTCGGCGGGATAGAGATGGTAAAATACGGCTCATGGGGATCGCAGTGATGTTGTTAACAAATAAGGCGGACGGGTGAATCTTTCGGGCGACCCGTAGATTTGGTTTGTGGCCGGATTAGACCGGGGCAAGGTGGAATAGCAAGTCGTTAACAACTTTTAGGCAAGGTGTGACATTGTGAACACTGGCTGGATGTGCCGGATCGCTTGTCCAGCCCAAACGTTCAGCCATTGTCCAGTCGAAATCGGCCGGATCTCCGCTTACGCCCATATCGGACGGCGGCATGTAATGTATATGCAATCTTTGCCGTGTCAGTGAGCGCGGGGGCGGCGAGGCGCTGTCCTCCTTAGGAGAGGCTATTGCGGATCTTGCTGCTCGAGGATGAGCCCGAAATGGCTCAGGCTTTGCTTGAGGCGCTGCGGCGTCGCGATGTGCTGGCCGATCATGTCCGCACCATCGCCGACGCGGACGCGATGGCGCGCGTCGGCACCTATGATGTTCTGGTGCTGGACCGCCGTTTGCCGGATGGCGAAGGCCTGGATCTCGTCGCGGCACTTCGCCAGCGCAAACATCCGGTGCCGATTCTCGTTCTGACGGCACTTGGCAGCGTCGATCACCGCGTCGATGGGCTCGACAGCGGCGCCGACGATTACCTCGCGAAGCCTTTCGCCATCGAGGAGCTGCTTGCAAGGCTGCGGGCGCTTCAGCGGCGAGGTCCCGCTATTTCTGACAAGTATCTCGATTTCGGCAATCTGAGCGTCGACCCCCGCAGCAATGAAGTCTCCATAGCGGGATCGGTGATCGAGTTCCCGCGACGGGAATATCTGGTGATCGAGGCATTGATGCGCCGGCCGAACCGTATCGTCACGAGATCCAACCTGATCGAGTCGGTTTACGCACTGGAAGACGAAATCGGCTCGAATGCGCTCGACGCTCATATTTCCCGGATTCGAAAGAAGCTGGCTCTCGCCGGGGCTGCCGTCGAAATAAGAGCCGTGCGAAACATCGGTTATCTGATCCGGGCCAAGGCATGAGGTCAGAGCGCCGCCGGTCCTTGCGATGGGGGCTGATAAGACGCCTGATCCCGTTGCAGGCATTTCTTCTGGTTCTTTTTGTCGTTCTTCTTGTCGGCTGGATCTGGGTCATCAATCCAGAGCTTGAGGATGCCAATGAACAGGCTGTCCGCATCGTTGCGGAACATGTGGTCAGGGATGCCGACGGCCGGTTGCAGGTAAACGATGTGCCCGCGATCACCGAGCTGAAGCGTCGTTCTCCAGAGCTATGGTTCGTTATCCGCGACACCGATGGATACACCGTCCAATATGGAGAGGCGCCGGTGGCGGCCCTCAAGGAGAGTTTTCCCCGGACGATCGACCGGGCACGGGTGGAGGTCGGCAACGGAACCCATGCCACGCTCGAAAACCGCGACACACCGGTTGGCAGGCTTCAATTCGTCGCCGCGACCGAACGAGGTTTCCCCAATGAAGGTCTCAACGTGTGGATCAACATTCGCGTCGACGTCGCCAAGGATGCCAACGGGCAGACGCCCTGGCTGACGGTCTTGCCGGCTGTTGGATTCATCATCCTCATTGTCGTTGTTCCCATGCTGGCGCTGACCGGGGTGGCAACGTTGCTGGTGACGCCGCGCGCCGTCGGTCGATCATTGAGCTGGCTGGTGGACACGGCCAGGCAGGCGCAGACGATCGATTTCGAGACACGCTCGGCCCGGCTCGACCGTTCCAAGGTGCCGACCGAGATTATTCCTCTGGTCGATGCCTTCAATCACGCTCTTTCCAAGCTCGACGAAGGCTATAACCGGCACAATCGCTTCCTCGCCGACGCGGCTCACGAACTGAGGACACCCATCGCGATCGCGCGAACCCGAGCTGATCTGCTTCCGGAGGTCGAAGTTAGCCAGCAGCTTCGCGGCGATATTGATCGCCTTTCGCGCGTAGCCCATCAGCTTCTGGAGATGCAGGCTGTCGGCGCCGTTGAATTGCGCGCGGAACGAAAAGACCTGAACATGCTGGTCGAGAACATCGCTGCCGACCTTGCACCTATCGCGATGGACGCCGGTTACGACTTCGATTTCGAGCCTGCCTCGCAGGAGGCCTTCTTTATCATCCAGACATCGACGATCGAAATGGCTGTCGTGAATCTCATTCGAAACGCAATCGATCATGCTGGCGGGAAGGGCGCGATCGTCGTGCGGGTCGGCACGGCGGGTACCATCGATGTCTGCGACCAGGGGCCTGGCATTCCACCGCACGAGCGCGATCGTGCTTTTGAGCCATTTCGCCGTATCAATACCAGCTCTTCCGGAGCGGGCCTGGGCTTGAACCTGGTCAAGAGAGCGGCCGAAATTCACGGTGGAAGAGTGCTGTTCCTTGATACGAGCGAGGGCTTCTGCGTGCGGCTCGAGATCGGCTCGATCGCGCCATCGGTCGTTGCGGAATCGGATCGGCGGGGCGGCAAGGCCAAGCGTTAAGCGCCCGACAGGCGCGTCCGGCCGAATGGACGAGGGAGCGCAAAACCTCTTGTCGAAAGTGCAGCCACGAAAGCCTGTTTTTCATTGGAATGGTTGCGGCAAAGGATATTGTTGACCTCGAACATGATTCAGGTCGCGGAGGGTGTCGATTAAAGCCATGGCTCAGCTCGATCGTCCCGTTTTCCTTGCTTGATGTAGATCCCGATGCTTTTCATCCCGCTTCCCTTTGTCATTGCCATCCTGCTCCTCATTCTTTTTGCCGTGATGGCGAAGGGGAGTGACCAGACTTCCTTGAAAGAGGCCCCCCGCAACCTCCCGTTTCTGGCGCTTATATTGATAAGCGCCTTTCAAGGTTTTCTCGGCGGCTTGCGTTGGGGATACGGCATCGAAGCGGTCATCTATATGATGCCGGTCAGTGCCGCGCTCATCCCGCCACTGGCCTATCTGGGAGTGCGCAAGCTCACGCGCAAAAGCGCTGAGCTACCTTCCTGGCGAATAGGATTGCATGTCCTTCCGGCCGTCATGATCGTTCTTCTGATGTCGATATCGCGTTATGCCATCGACGTGGCGCTCCCTATGATCTTCATCGGCTATGCGGTCGCGATCCTGCTCCTCATGCGCGCAGGGACGGATGCGCTGAGGATGACGTCTTTCGAAAGCACGTCGCCGGTTTTTCGCGCTCTTGTCTTCACCGCCTTTACCCTGCTTCTGTCGGCTCTGCTCGACATCTTCGTCGCTCTCGATTTCGCCTGGACGCAAGGCCGGCACGCCATCACCCTGATCACATTCGGCAATCTGGCGGCGCTGGTCATTCTGTCGATCGCGGGTGCCGTCGCCAGCCATGGGCGCAGCTTTCCGGAGATGGCTGAGCCTGCTCCGCAATTCGATATGGCCGCAGACAAGGACACGATAGCGGCGATCCAGTCGCTGTTGGAAGCGAAACGCGTCTATCGGGATCCGGACCTCAATCTGGATCGCCTCGCTCGCAAGGCCGGCATCCCGGCCCGGCAAATCTCGACGGCGATCAATCGCACGACTGCCAAGAACGTCTCGCAATATGTCAACGAGTTCCGGGTTGCCGAGGCATGCAGCCTGCTCGAGAAAACGAAGAGACCCGTGACGGACATCATGTTCGAGGTGGGTTTCCAGACCAAATCCAACTTCAACCGCGAGTTCCGCCGCGTCACTGACATGACCCCGCTGCAATGGCGGGAGCGGAATGAAAATCCGGCCTGACTCCGCAGGCTGAGTGCGAAATCGCGATCGAGGACGTCAAAAACATGTTTGAGGTCGAGTTACCGGCCTGATCGGTCATGCTGTCGGCATGAACACCATCACCGAACCCGACCGCAAACTTGCCGAAGCGCTCAAGTCGCTCTCCCTTGCGCCAGCAACGGAAACCACCTCATCCGGATCGCCGCGAAAAATCGCGCGGCGGTGCGCTCTCGCCTCGATCATCCTTGCTTCGATTGCCGCACCCATCGCCTGCATTTTCATGTGGCCGAATGTGGCGAGCAGTGTAGTTGCCCTGCTTCCAGAGCAGCAAGGGGCGGAGGCCGCAGTCTCCGAAAAGGTTGCTACGAGCACTATAGCCGTCAAGGTAAACAAGCCGGAAGCATTCTCCGGTAGGGAGTCTACCTCAGCATCGACTCGCGAAATCACCGGATCGGGCTATGTCGTCGCGCCGCGCTCGACCGCAGTCTTTTCCAGATACGAAGGCAGGATTACCGGCATTGCGGTCGAAGCGGGCGATCGTGTCGAGGCCGGTCAGGTCCTGATCACGCTCGACGATGCGAGCGCCCGCTTTGCGCTTGAGCAGGCGGAAGCGGCTAGGGTCTCCGCCGATCTCGTTCTCTCGGCACGGACTATCGAGCTGACCCAGGCGAATGCCTCGCTGCGACGCATCGAGGTGCTGGCGACCCGCGCAGCAATGCCTCAAAAGGATCTTGAGGCAGCCCTGACAGCTTCGCAGAGCGCCTCCAACGCGGTGGCGCAGGCGCGCCAGGATATCGATCGGGCTGAAATTGCCGTCCGCATTGCCGGGGAGCAGCTGAATGAACTCACCGTGAGGGCGCCATTTGCCGGCACCGTTGCGAAGGTCGGCGCACACATCGGCGATACGGTGCTCGCACGCGTCGACAGCATTCGGGAAAATCAGAGTCTGCTGACGCTGATCGATATGGGCAACATGGTCATCGATGCGGACGTGGCCGAGACGAACATCGCCATGATCTACCCTGGCATGCGCGGGGAGGCGGTCCTCGACGGGTTTCCCGACAGGCCTTTCACTATCGACCTCGCCAAGATCGCGCCCATCGCTTCGGTTGAAAAGGGCACGATCGCGCTTCGCTTTTCCCTGATCGATCCGCCGATCGGGATTCGTCCGAACATGGCCGCACGCATTCGCATCGCCGCACCCAATTTCCAGGAACTATCAGGAGAGATCAACCGATGACCGAGGATCCCAAGGAAGAGCCGTACGTTGTTTTGAGAGCCATACAGAAGGGATATCGCCTGGGCGGCGAAGTGCTTCCCATTTTCAGCGGTCTCGATCTGACTATCCCGAAAGGCGATTTCGTCGCGATCATGGGGCCGTCCGGATCCGGAAAATCAACGCTTCTCAACATGCTGGCCGGTATCGATCGCCCGGATGCAGGAGAGTTGCGCATCGGCAGCGCCCGGCTCGATCAGATGGGAGAGGCGGCACGCTCGTCCTGGCGCGCGCACAATATGGGTATCGTTTTCCAGTTCTATAATCTGCTGCCCATGCTCAATGCGGCGGAGAATGTGGAGCTGCCGCTTCTGCTCAAGCCGATTTCTGCCAGAGAGCGGCGCGCGCGGGTCGAAAGAGTTCTGGATCTCGTCGGGCTTGGCGGCCGTGGCAAGCAATATCCGGCCTCCATGTCCGGCGGGCAGCAGCAACGTGTCGGTATTGCGCGAGCCATCATCGCAGATCCGGATCTGCTGCTCTGCGACGAGCCGACCGGGGATCTAGACAGGAAATCGGCCGACGAAGTGCTCGACATGCTCGGCTTCCTCAATCGGGAGATGGGCAAGACCATCGTCATGGTCACGCATGATCAGCAAGCCGCACGTCATGCCAGGCACGTGCTGCATCTCGACAAGGGGCATTTCGTCGAAGAGAGGAGGGTTGCGTGATGAGTTTCCTGCGTCTTGCCGGAAAGAATGCGTGGCGCAAGCCGCTGCGTACGGTGTTGTTGATCTTCTGCGTCGCCGTGGCTTTCCTGATCTACGGGCTGACGGCGAGTTTCATGAACGGCTCGCAGGGTTCGGCCGGCGCCAGCGAAAGCATTCTCGGCGTCATGAATGCCGCCGGGCGCAACCAGCCGCTACCGATGGCCTACATGTCGCGCATCGCCGCAGTGCCGGGTGTATCCTCCGTCGCCTATATGGCGCGCTTGCGCGGCTTCGTCGGCACGGAGAAGAATGTCATGGCCGTCAGTGCCGTCGAGCCGCAGCTGCTTGCGGATGTCAACGGTAAGGAGCTTGCGCTGACGGTCGATCTCGTCAAATCGCTCTCTGCCGGGCGCGATCGCGTGCTGGTCGGCCGGGCTTTGATGGAGGCCCAGGGTTGGACCATCGGCCAGCGCATTACCCTGACCTCATTCCAAACCGCAGCAAAAGACGGCAGTCGCGACTGGCGTTTTGAGATTGCCGGCGTTTTCGACGGGGAAACCGCAAGCGCCGATACCTACTTCATCATTGCTCGCTACGATTACATCAACGCTGTCCGCGAGCGGAACGCCGATACCGTGGACGCTTTTATCATACGGCCGCAGGCGGATATCTCTTCTGGTGAATTGGCGGTTCACATCGATGCCCTGTTTGCCAATTCTGCGGTGCCGACGCGGACGCAGTCGGAGAAGCAATTTCTTGAAGCTTTCCTTCGTCAGTACGCCGACATAGGTCTGATCGTAAACCTCGTCGTCGGTGCGGCTTTTACGACCTTGTTGATGATCGTCGTCAACACCATGGTCTTTGCCGTCCGAGAGCGCACCTTTGAAATCGGCGTTCTGAAGACGCTTGGCTTTTCGCGCAGGCGGATTCTGGGGCTCGTTCTCGGCGAGACGATGCTGATCTTCATTATCGGGGGCTTCGCCGGGCTTTTCCTGGCGAAGCTCGCCTCCATAGTCACCGGGCCGCTTCTCGGCCTGGTCTTTTCGACCGCAGCGTTCGCAAAGGCGATTTGCCTCATCATGCTCCTTGGAGTTGCGAGCGGGATGCTGCCGGCGATCAATGCCATGCGCGCGCCCGTCGCCAAAGCACTTAGAGCGAGGTAATTCCATGTCCTCCAGTATCAAGCAAATACTAGTGATGATCCGGGCCAGCCTTTTCAGCCTGCCTCGCCGGCTGGCGATCTCGATCTCCATGGCGCTGTCCATCGCGCTCGTCGTCGGGGTTCTCGCCGGCTTCCTCTCCATGGCCGCGGGCTTCGAGGCGGCCTTGCGGGCGGCGGGCTCTCCCACCGTTGCCGTTGTTCTTGGCGGTGGGACCAATCAGGAAATGGGTTCCGATATTCCGGCTAGCGTCATTCGAACCTTG
>NZ_JAELUG010001195.1 GCF_016429255.1 Rhizobium sp. ASV8 | reverse complement strand
GCGGATTGATAGCCACTGCCGTCGAAGACGTAGACCCAGACCCTGCCAGTTTTTGTTTTGCCCCGCCCAGGGTCGAGAACATCGACCGGGGTATCGTCCGTATGTATTCGGTCGAGCGCGGCGATGTAGGCCCTGATCAACAAGACGAGTGGTGTCAGCAAAGCAGATACGCGGCCGACCCAGTCAGCCATCACGGATCGGGAGATGTCTATCCCCAACCGGTCGTACATCTCTGACAGGCGGTAGAGGGGAATGTGATCGTCGAATTTGGCGATCATGATATGGGCGAGCAGTCCCGGCCCGGGTTTGCCGCGTTCGA
>NZ_JAELUG010001194.1 GCF_016429255.1 Rhizobium sp. ASV8 | reverse complement strand
TCGAACGCGGCAAACCCGGGCCGGGACTGCTCGCCCATATCATGATCGCCAAATTCGACGATCACATTCCCCTCTACCGCCTGTCAGAGATGTACGACCGGTTGGGGATAGACATCTCCCGATCCGTAATGGCCGACTGGGTCGGCCGGGTATCCGCTTTGCTGACACCACTCGTCTTGTTGATCAGGGCCCACATCGCCGCGCTCGACCGAATACATACGGACGATACCCCGGTCGATGTTCTCGACCCTGGGCGGGGCAAAACAAAAACTGGCAGGGTCTGGGTCTACGTCTTCGACGGCAGTGGCTATCAATCCGC
>NZ_JAELUG010001193.1 GCF_016429255.1 Rhizobium sp. ASV8 | reverse complement strand
CCCCCCCCCCCCCCCCCCCCCCCCCCCCCCCCCCCCCCCCCCCCCCCCCCCCCCCCCCCCCCCCCCCCCCCCCCCCCCCCCCCCCCCCCCCCCCCCCCCCCCCCCCCCCCCCCCCCCCCTTTTTCCAGCAGAAGACGGCATACGAGATTTAATAGACCGTCTCGTGGGCTCGGAGATGTGTATAAGAGACAGGGTATTGGCTGCCGACGAAGGCGAAGCCTTTTCCGAGTTCGAGGATGAGCGAGCGAAGATGCTCAATCAGCCCGCGCTCGAGATCGCGCTCGAGCATTTCGGGACCAAGCGAAAGAAAGTCGAACGT
>NZ_JAELUG010001192.1 GCF_016429255.1 Rhizobium sp. ASV8 | reverse complement strand
CCGTGCAAGGGACAAAGCTCGAAGTGCGAGGCAAGAGCCTCAAGGCAAGCGCGATTGCCCATACGCTGCCATTCGATGATCCGGAGAAGAAGAAGAGGACGGCCATCGGCTAAGGAGGCGCTCATGCCTGTCTCTTATACACATCTCCGAGCCCACGAGACGGTCTATTAAATCTCGTATGCCGTCTTCTGCGTGAAAAGCGGGGGGGGGGGGGGGGGGGGGGGGGGGGGGGGGGGGGGGGGGGGGGGGGGGGGGGGGGGGGGGGGGGGGGGGGGGGGGGGGGGGGGGGGGGGGGGGGGGGGGGGGGGGGGGGGGGGGGG
>NZ_JAELUG010000132.1 GCF_016429255.1 Rhizobium sp. ASV8 | reverse complement strand
GGGCGTGAGCCGTCCGGTACGACGTTCAACTCCATCGTCCAGCTGGAACGGGAAGAGGGCATTCCCCGCAATCCCTTCATCAACGCGGGCGCTATCGCCGTCAGCGATGTCGTCCTGGCGGGGCACGAGCCGCGTGAGGCGATCGGTGAGTTGCTACGCTTCGTGCGCTATGTGGCTGACGACGAGACCATCAGCATCGATGACAGGGTTGCGCGTTCGGAGACGCAGACGGGTTTTCGCAATTTCGCGCTTGCCAACTTCATGCGCGCCTACGGCAATATCCACCATCCGGTGGAGCATGTGCTCGGGGTCTATTTCCATCAATGCGCGCTGTCGATGAGCTGCCAGCAGCTTGCCAGGGCCGGCCTTTATCTCGCTGCGCGCGGCAGCAATCCGATCACCGGTCATTCTGTCGTTTCGCCGAAGCGGGCGCGACGCATCAATGCGCTGATGCTGACCTGCGGCCATTATGATGGCTCGGGCGATTTCGCCTATCATGTCGGCCTGCCCGGCAAGAGCGGCGTCGGCGGCGGTATTTTGGCCGTGGCGCCGGGCATCGGCGCGATTGCCGTCTGGTCGCCGGGGTTGAACAAGGTCGGCAATTCGCAGCTTGGCGCAGTGGCGCTGGAAATGCTGGCGGCACGCACCGGTTGGTCGGTGTTTGGTGACTGATACGGTGTCTTCTCGTCGCGCTTTCTGCTATCAGCGAGGCCAGACGCAAAGGATTACGCAATGAATATCGCGACGACGGTGAAGGACGACATCGATATCGAGGCTGAAGATGGCGGCGCTGCGGTGCATCCGATGTTTCTCGATGCGCCGCGCTCCGTTTCCTTCAACAAGCTTCGCAAGCGCCTGCTGCGGCAGGTTCGTCAAGCGCTGGAAGATTTCCAGATGCTGAAGGGACAGAAGCGCTGGCTGGTTGGCCTTTCCGGCGGCAAGGATTCCTATGGGTTGTTGGCGCTGCTGCTCGATCTGAAATGGCGTGGTCTGCTGCCGGTGGAGTTGGTCGCCTGCAACCTAGATCAGGGCCAGCCGAATTTCCCGAAACATATCCTGCCCGAATATCTGACCAAGGTCGGCGTCGAGCACCGCATCGAATATCGTGATACTTATTCCATCGTGAAGGAGAAGGTGCCGGAGGGGGCGACCTATTGCTCGCTCTGTTCGCGACTGCGTCGCGGCAATCTCTATCGTATCGCCCGCGAGGAAGGTTGTGACGCGCTGGTGCTCGGCCATCACCGCGAGGATATTCTCGAAACCTTCTTCATGAATTTTTTCCATGGCGGCAGGCTGGCCTCCATGCCGGCGAAGCTGCTCAACGACGAAGGCGATCTGATGCTGCTGCGGCCACTCGCCTATGCGGCCGAGGACGATCTCGCCAAGTTTGCGACTGCCATGCAGTTTCCGATCATTCCCTGCGATCTCTGCGGCTCTCAGGATGGGTTGCAACGCAACGCCATGAAAGACATGCTCGCCGATATCGAGCGGCGCATGCCGGGTCGCAAGGATACGATGCTGCGCGCGCTGGCGCATGTGAACCCTTCACATCTGCTGGATCCGAAACTCTTCGATTTCGCCGGCCTACTGCATAATTCCGCAGATCGGAATCGATCTACGGACAAAATTATGCAGCAGACATAAAGTGTTACAGCGACCTTTGCGCGCCACTTGTGGCGCGCGGCGCTGTAATGGCTGCAGGATCCTCTGCGGAGCCAGCTGACGTCGGATAGGCGCTTTCGCCACACCACTGTCATCGAATCGGGCATAAGAGGAGGCCCTTCCAAATCAAAGGCTTCCGATGACTTTCTCCGATACGGATCTCGACTACCTGATGACGATTGTTGCCGAAGCGGCAGCACTGGAAATAATGCCCCGGTTCCGCAATCTGGGCGCCGGCGACATATCGGAAAAGACCTCGGCCATCGATCTGGTGACGGAAGCCGATCTGCTCGCTGAAAAATACATCACGGCGGCATTGCGGGCGCGCTTTCCAACCGCGTTGATCGTCGGAGAGGAAGCCTACGAGGCCGACAAGTCGGTAGTGCCGGCACTGGCACATGCGGATCTCGCCTTCACCATCGATCCGGTAGACGGCACCTTCAATTTCGCGGCCGGACTGCCTGTTTTCGGAACGATCATAGCCGTCGTCGCCAAGGGGCAGACGATCGCGAGCGTGATCTACGATCCCGTACTCGGAGATACGATCACAGCCATGCGCGGTGCGGGCACCTTTCTTCGCCGCAAGACAGGGCAGGCGAGGCGGCTCGCCGTCGCTCCCGCCGCCTCGCTCGGTGCGATGACGGGCGCCATATCCTGGGGGCATATGGAAGAGCCGGCTCGCTCCCGCATCACCACCAATCTCGCCAAGGCCCGTATCGCCTTCGGCCTGAATTGCTCGGCCTACGAATATTGGATGGTCGCGTCGGGCAAGTGGCATTTCATTGGCCATGCGACTCTGATGCCCTGGGATCATCTTGCCGGGGTACTGGCACATCAGGAGGCCGGCGGCTATACGGCAAAATTCGACGGCACGCCCTACCGGCCCGGCGAGACGACGGGCGGCATCATCTCCGCGCCGGATGAGGATAGCTGGCACACGATACGCCGGGAAATCATCGGCGACTGAAAGGAAAGGACCATATCATGACTTCGCAGGTTGACGTTACCACCCTTGCCCACGTGTTGCGCCGCGCGGCGCAGATGGAGATCCTGCCGCGCTTCCGCAGGCTCGGCAGTGACGACGTCCGCGCCAAGAGCGAAGCAACCGATCTGGTGACCGAGGCTGACGAGCGTGCCGAGCGCATGGTGAAGGCGGAAGTATCGCGACTTTGGCCGGAGGCGCTCTTTATCGGCGAGGAATCTGTCGCAGCCGATCCGGCGCTCCTCGAAAAACTGGCGGATGCGGATTTGGCCATCGTCGTGGATCCGGTCGACGGCACGTTCAATTTCGCCTCCGGTATCCCAGCCTTCGGCGTGATGGCGTCGGTGATCGCCAAGGGCGAGACGGTTGCCGGCATTATCTTCGATCCGATGGGTGATGATTGGGTGCTGGCGGAGCGCGGTAGTGGTGCTTGGCTGCGCCGCCCGGATGGGGAGATGCTGCGCCTGAACGTCACTCGGCCGGCAGCGCTGGAAGACATGGTCGGCATGGCGTCGACGAGCTTCCTGCCGAAGGAAAAGCGGGCGGAGATCATGGGCAATCTCGCCAAGGTGCGTTACTCCACCAACTACCGCTGTGCCGCGCATGAGTATCGCACCCTTGCGAGCGGCCATGTGCACTACCTCATGTATAACAAGCTTATGCCCTGGGACCATTTGGCTGGCTCTCTGATCGCGCAGGAGGCCGGCGCTTACGCTCGCCGCTTCGATGGCTCTCCCTACTTGCCACGTCATATCGATGGAGGTTTGCTCGTTGCAGTCGACGAGGGATCCTGGGAATTGCTGCGGCGCGAAGTTTTCACCATGTGACGATCCCATGACATGGCTTCTGTAGCCGACGCGGCTACTTGGAAAGTCTCGCCGGGCAGGCTATCCTTGCGGCATAGGCAAGAGGCTTGACCGGCACTTGCTCAAGGGATGAGACCGATGTCCGAAACGAGCCGCAAGCTGACCACCATCTTCTGCGCTGACGTGCAGGATTATTCGCGTCTCATGGGAAAAGACGAGGAGGGGACGCTCGCCACCCTCCGCCGCTATCGCGATGCCATGACGCGGTTGATAGAAGCGCATGGCGGCCGCGTCATCAATACCTGGGGCGATGGCGTCTTTGCCGAATTTCCGAGCGTTGTCGAAGCGTTGCGGGCGGCAATTGATATCCAGAACGAATTGGCCGGCTACAACGCTGCGATGGATGTCGAGAAGCAGATGCTTTTCCGTATCGGCCTCAATCTCGGCGACGTGATTGCCGATGGCAACGATCTCTACGGCGACGGCGTCAACATTGCCGCGCGGTTGCAATCGCGCGCCGCGGCTGGCGGCATCGTTATTTCCAATACGGTTTATGATCAGGTTCGCAACAAGGTCGCGGTCGGTTTCGATTTTCTCGGTCAGCTGGATGTCAAGAATATCGAGGGCGGCGTGCCGAGCTATGCGGTGCGTGTCGGTGGCGTGCAGGTCGTCGATACCACTCCGGAATATCGGCCCGCGCCGGAACCTGTCCGGACGTCCGATGTGGCAGCAAGCGAACCTGCGCTGCAAGACTGGCGCCGCAGTTACGGCGTGCCCTTCGTCGTTGCCATTGGCCTGGCCGTGCTTAACGGGTTGAGCTGGCACGGCGAGTTCTGGGCCAAATGGCCCATACTCGCCCTTGTGTGGGTGGCTGCGCTTCGCTTCGTCCGCAGCAACAAGCAGATCGATATGGCCATTGCCGGTCTTGCCATTACCGGCGTTGGCATCGTCATGATCAATCTCTTTACGTGGCGAGGAACGCCGTGGGCTATCTGGCCCTTGTTTGGCCTCGCCATAGCGGCTGCGCTGCGCTGGATCAGCCTTTCTCGCAGCCGCATATAGTTCGGGGAGTCACGTCGCTCAGACGTGACCCATGCCTGGCTCCAGCGGCGGCGTATCGCCGGGATGGGTAAAGAGCTTGCCGCGCTCTGCCCAAAGCGTCGCCAGGATCGTAAGCGCACCGAATATGGTGAAGCCGGCGATCATCGGCTGGGCGGTCCCATCGAACATCTGGCCGACGATGCCGCCCAGGAGAACGCCCACCGTGGTTGAGACCGAGCTGGTGATCGCAGCGGCCGTGCCCGCCAGGTGTCCCATCGGCTCCAGGCTGATGGCCATGAAGTTGGTGGTGATGACTGCGAACATCATCAGCATGATCGAGATCAGCACATAGATGAACGTGAAGCTCGGCTGGCCGAACATGCCTGCGACATAGCCGATGGCGCCCAGAACGGTGAAGATGATCATGGCAGCATGGGATATGCGTCGCATGCCAAAGCTGCGGACAAAATAACCGTTTGCGAACTGCGCGACGGCCGTGCCGGCCGCCGTTGCCGCAAAGGCGATCGGGAACGAATCTCCGAGGCCGTAGACCTCGCCGAATACCTGCTGCACCGAGACGATGTAGGAGCAGATCACGCCGGTATAGAGCGTAAGTCCGATCATGTAACCGCAGGTGATGCGGTTCGTCAGGACCGTCTTGAAGCCGGAGAGAACGGAGGCGACGGAGAGCGGCAGACGCTCTTCCTTCGGCAGCGTTTCCTTCATGCGGAAGAAGGCTACCAGAACGAGGCCAGCGCTAACGATGCCGAGCAGGATGAAGATCCACTGCCAATTGGAATAGGCAACGATCACCTGGCCGACGAAAGGCGCTACCATAGGCATGATCATGAAAACGATCATGACATAGGACATGACGCGCGCCATTTCGCGGCCGCCGAAGCAATCGCGGACAATCGCCAGTGTCGTGATGCGCACGGCCGCGGCGCCGACGCCCTGCGCAAAACGCATCGCGAGCAGTGCGAAAAGGCTACCGCTCCAGGCTGCGGCAAATAGCGTCACCGTATAGAAGGCCAGGCCGCCGAGCAGGATGCGCCGCCGACCATAAGTGTCCGACAGGCTACCGAAGAAGAGCTGGCAAATGCCGAAGCCAAGGAAATAGACACCGATGACGAGCTGGGTGTCATTGGGATTGGCGACGTGGAGCGACTGGCCGATGTTCGGCAGCGCGGGCAGCATGCTGTCGATGCCCATGGAGATGCTGGCCGTCATCAGGGCAATCGTGATGATGAATTCGACGATGCCGAGGCCGATGCGGTTGGCGCCAGTTGGCGCCGTTGTTTTCTGTTCTTGAGGCGGGGTCATGTGAATTTGCCTATCAATGCAAAGCGAGGGACTGGTCGGCCGGCGGCGGCGCATTGTGCGGGCGGAACAGCTTTCCCTTTTCGGCGATCAGCACGAAGACGACGCCGATGAGGGAAACGGTGAAGTAGCCGATGACCATCGGCGTTGCCGTGCCGTTGTAGAATTGCCCGATGCATGCTCCGATCGACGCGCCGCCGACCGTGCTCATGAAGCCGAGTACGGAGGATGCCGTGCCGGCGACGTGGCCGAGAGGCTCCATCGCGAGAGAGTTGAAATTGGAACCGATCCAGCCGAACTGGAACATCGCCAGTGCGAAAAAGACCATGAACAGTGGGAATGGCATTGGTGACGGTCCGTAGAGCTGCACCAGCAGCCAACAGAAGGTGATGCCGACAAAGCCGAGCAGGGCCGTGTGCGACAGCCTGCGCATGCCGAATCGGCCGACGAACTGAGAATTGACAAAGGACGAGAGAGCCATGAACGCTGCCACGCCGCCGAAAGCCAGCGGCGTGTAGACGCCGAGCCCGTAGATGTCGTTGTAGATCTGCTGGGCAGAATTGATGAAGCCGAACAGCGCCCCGAACAGGAACGTGCTGGCGATGGTGTAACAGAGCGCAACGCGGTTCGTCAGCACTATCTTGAAGCCGGCCGCGACCGACTTGACGGTGAGGGGACGCACGTTTTCCGGCTTCAGCGTCTCGGGAAGCCGGAAATACATCCAGAGACCGACGAGCGTCGCCATGACGCCGATGAAAACGAAGATCATGTGCCAGGTGCTGAAGAGCAGGATGACCTGGCCGCTTCCCGGCGCGATGACCGGGACAATCATGAAGACCATCATGATCAATGACATCACCTCAGCCATCAACCGGCCACCGAAGACGTCACGGACGATGGAGATGGTGATGACGCGCGTCGCCGCCGAGCCGAGGCCCTGGATAAAGCGCAGGGCGAGCAGCCCGGCAAAGGACGGGATCAGTGCGATGCCGAAGGCCGAAATGACGTAGATCGTGAGGCCGATCAGCAGCGGTATGCGCCGGCCAAAGCGATCCGACAACGGGCCGTAAATGAGCTGCGCCCCACCGAACCCGATCAGATAGGCCGTCACCACGAACTGGCGGTGATTCTCGTTCAGAACGCCAAGGCTGGAGCCGATCTGCTGCAGGGCAGGGAGCATGATGTCGATCGCAAGCGAGTTGGTCGCCATCAGGAAGGCCGCGAGTGCGATGAACTCGCGCTTGCCCATGGGCAATTGCCCATGAGACAGAGCCTGGGATGAAGTCGTCACGGTTTTATTCCCATAAACATATCAAGGCGCCGCCCGATGGCAGCGCCTTATCGATCGAATTGAACTATGGAAACCGGACGAGAAGCCCGGTGACCGATCAGGCGGCGCCGCGGACGCTGATGCCGTTTTCCTGAAAATGCTGCTGCAACTCACCAGCCTGGAACATTTCGCGCACGATATCGCAGCCGCCGATGAATTCGCCCTTCACGTAGAGCTGCGGGATGGTCGGCCAGTTGGAATAGTCTTTGATGCCCTGACGGATCTCGGCGTCAGCAAGGACGTTTATGCCCTTATAGTCGACACCGATATAGTCGAGAATCTGCACGACCTGGCCCGAGAAACCACACTGGGGGAACTGGGGCGTGCCTTTCATGAAGAGAACGACGTCGTTGTTCTTTACTTCATTGGCGATGAATTCCTGAATGCCGCTCATTGTCCAGTTCCTTTCACATGCGGAGTCAAGGGCCGCAGCGTTTAAATCCGCTCTCTAAATAGCAAGCGATTGACGCGATTTCCAGCCGCAAAACGTACGTGCCGTCTTTTTCATCGCATGAATGATTTCGGGTGTCGCGAGTGTGGATGGTGGTGGAAACCATCCATTGGCGATTTTTTCTGAACAGTGCGTTTTGAAAATGCCTCTTCAACTCAATGACTGAACAACGCATATGAAAAAAATCTAAGCAACAAATAAGATTAGGTTGCTACTGAATTTACATGCGGCCGGTTTGTTTGTTAGAATTCGTCGATTGATACGATTTGACGCGTATCGGTCCCTTGTGAGCACGGCATTCGCATTTTTGAGGGAGCGGACACCATGAGCCACCATCATTATTCAGACGGGCAGGTTGGTGAAGAGCGGGAGTTTTACAGCTCTGAGGATACGAGCGACGGCGAACGGGAATATTATGAACACGTCCGTACGCCGAGAGCTTCGGTCTTAAACAGTGCGGTGACCGTGAGCGCCATCGTGCTGATTTTGAGTATCGCCTTCGGCTACAGAGCCTCGATCGCTCCAGCGCCCCGACCAGCGGTCGCTCCGATCGTCGACAAGATCGCGACGGAACCATCCTCCGACGTTTGCACCGACGTTTCATCTTATCCGGGCCGGGAATGCTGACACATGTTGCGTGTCGATATTGTCACCGATCGGTGATCCAGGAAGGGAGGGGTTGCGACAGAGGCCGGTCCGCAGCGTGGTGGACGCGTCGATGCGCTGGATCCTATCTCTTGCATTTTGACGATTTGCAATGCATTGCCATGAAAAAGCCGGCAGCCCATGGTGTTGGCTGATTTCCAGCATTCATCGATGTACTGGCGCACCCCGGGGACAGACTACAATATGAACAGGATCAAGAAGAGGGTGGTTCTCCACTTCCCTGGCTTCGAGCCGTTGGATGCTGCCGCGCATCGAGCGCGCTACGAGCGTTCGGCGCGCCAGAGCGCGGCCGTGTGGGATTTTTCCGCCTCCGTCGATGAATTGAAGAATTTCGGACGGGCGCCTTATTTCGACGTCACGGCAACTGCGATCGATTGGCAAACCCAGAGCCGCGTCCATATCGTCGATCACAATGATCTGGTCGCCGCCCTGAACGGCAGACAATTCTTCACCCGATTGGTGCACGGCTATCTTGCTGCGGCGAAGGTCGCTCTTAGCGGCGGCATGGTCGGCTATTTTCGTCATGCCTGGCGTTTCGCCCTGTTCTTCATTTTTCCGTTTCTGCTGATGCTCGTGGGGCTGACGATCAGCCTTTCGATCGCCTTTGCGCCATTCCTGTTCGGCTTGCCGTCATGGAGCCATATCGGCAGCATCGCACTGGCCGTTGCCTTCTTCATCTATGTCTTCCTGCCGCAAGCGGAGAAACTGCATACGCTGCATCTTTTCTCCGACTGGGAGATGGCCGTGGCGATGGCTGGATTGAACGGGCTTGGGGCCGAGCAATGGCTGGAGGCGACGGCTATCAGCGTGCGCCAGGCATTGGAAGAGCCCGACGTTGACGAATTCGTCATCTCCTCGCACAGCATGGGCTCCTCCGTTGCGACACACGTGATCGGTCTGCTGCTGGAGCGGGAGCCGGAACTGCTGCAGGGCAAACAAGTGGTGTTCATGACGCTTGGCAGTGCCATTCTGCAATGCGCCCTCATGCGCCCGGCATCAGTGCTGCGCGCACGCGTCGGATTGATTGCGCGCTGCAAGGAGATCTTCTGGCTCGACGTTCACTGTCTGACCGATGCGATCCATTTCTATAAAGCGAAGGTTGCCGCCGTTTGCGGGCATCCGGATGCCGAGCAGGCTTCGATCCTGTTCGTGCGCTTCAAGCAGATGCTGTCGGCAAAGCATTATGCCAAGATCAAGCGCGATTTTCTCCGGGTTCACCGGCAATATGTGCTCGGCCCGGACGTGAAGGCGTTCTTCGATTTCACATTGATGACGGCCGGCCCGCTGCCGACCGCACATTTTGCCGAATTTTCACTGCAGAAAATGCCGGAGCTGACATTCAACTCCGGCGATGAGGCGCAGGCGCTCTCAGTCGGGCGCTGAGGTCTGTAGCGCAAGGGCGTGCAGTACGCCGCCCATGTTGCCCTTCAAGGCGTCATAGACCATCTGATGCTGCTGCACGCGGCTCTTGCCGCGGAAGGCTTCCGCGACAACTTCTGCAGCATAGTGGTCGCCATCCCCGGCCAGGTCGCGAATCGTTACCTTGGCGCCGGGAATGCCGGCCTTGATCATGTCTTCGATATCGCCGGGGTTCATTGGCATAAGTGGTACCTCGATTATTCAGCGGCAGCGAGAGCGCTGCCATCCATGAAGGCAGGAAACCACGATTCATGCGCTTCGCGCAACTGTTCAACCGGAAGTGACAACAGTCCGTCGACAACGAGCGCATAGCCGCTAACCGTGCCGAGGCGGCGGAAGGGTACGCCGGCGCTTTCGGCGTTGATGCAGACGAAATCGGCGACATCGGCCGGAACGGCGATGACATAACGGGCCTGATCTTCGCCGAAAAGGGCCGCATGCGGCGGGGTACGACCTTCGCTGAGGTCGATGCGCAGGCCCTTGCGGGAGGCCATCGCCATTTCAGCTAGGGCAAGCGCGAGGCCGCCGGACGAAATGTCGTGGCAGGCAGTGACTTGGCCGTTGCGGATGGCCGAGCGGACGAAATCGCCGTTACGACGCTCGGCGAAGAGATCGACTTCCGGCGCTGGGCCATCGGTCGAGCCCAGTAAATCGCGCAGATAAATCGACGAGCCGAGGTGGCTGCCGTCGAGGCCTATCATGACGACATGATCACCTTCAGACGCAGAGCCGATGCGGGCCATCGACTTCCAGTCCGGCAGCAGGCCGACGCCGGCAATGGTCGGGGTCGGCAGGATGGCGACGCCGTTGGTTTCGTTGTAGAGCGAGACGTTGCCCGAAACGATCGGGAAATCCAGGGCGCGGCAGGCTTCGCCGATGCCTTTGATGGCGCCGACGAACTGGCCCATGATCTCGGGCTTTTCCGGATTGCCGAAGTTCAGGTTGTCGGTGGCGGCGAGCGGCTCGGCGCCCGTCGCCGTGATGTTGCGCCAGCATTCGGCCACGGCCTGCTTGCCACCTTCAAACGGATCGGCCTCGACGTAGCGCGGCGTCACGTCGGACGAGAAGGCGAGAGCCTTGGTCGGATGACCTTCGACACGCACCACACCGGCGTCGCCGCCGGGAAGCTGCAGTGAATTGCCCTGGATCAGCGTGTCGTACTGTTCGTAGACCCAACGGCGGCTGGACTGGTTGGCGGAGCCGACGAGCTTCAGCAGCGCCTGACCGTAATCCTCCGGCGCTGCGACCAGATCGGCAGGCAGGGCGGCGCGCTTGTCGGCTTCCCGCCAGGGGCGGTCATATTCCGGGGCCTGATCGCCGAGATCCTTGATCGGCAGGTTGGCGACTTCCTGGCCCTGGTGGATGACGCGGAAGCGCAGGTCGTCGGTGGTCTTGCCGACGATGGCAAAATCCAGACCCCACTTGACGAAGATCGCCTTGGCGACGGCTTCCTTTTCCGGCTGCAATACCATGAGCATGCGCTCCTGGCTTTCCGACAGCATCATTTCATAAGCCGTCATCTGCTCTTCGCGCACAGGCACCTTATCGAGATCGAGCTCGATGCCGAGGTCGCCCTTGGCGCCCATTTCGACGGCCGAGCAGGTGAGGCCGGCTGCACCCATGTCCTGGATGGCGATGACGGCGCCCGTCTGCATCAACTCAAGGCAGGCTTCCAACAGGCACTTTTCGGTGAAGGGGTCGCCGACCTGGACGGTCGGGCGCTTTTCCTCGATCGATTCGTCAAATTCGGCCGACGCCATGGTGGCGCCGCCAACGCCGTCACGGCCGGTCTTTGCGCCGAGATAGACGACCGGCAGGCCAACGCCCTTGGCTTCCGACAGGAAGATGGCATTCGACTTGGCAAGGCCGGCCGCGAACGCGTTGACGAGGATATTGCCGTTGTAGCGCGCATCGAACTCGACTTCGCCACCGACAGTCGGGACGCCGAAGGAATTGCCATAGCCGCCAACGCCGGAAACGACGCCCGAGACGAGGTGGCGGGTCTTCGGGTGATCAGGCTCGCCGAAGCGCAGGGCGTTCATCGCAGCGACGGGGCGGGCGCCCATCGTGAAGACGTCGCGCAGGATGCCACCAACACCGGTCGCAGCGCCCTGATAAGGCTCGATATAGGAGGGGTGGTTATGGCTCTCCATCTTGAAGACGACGCAGTCGCCATCGTCGATGTCGACGACGCCGGCATTTTCGCCCGGGCCTTGAATGACACGCGGACCTTTTGTCGGCAGCGTGCGGAGCCACTTCTTGGAAGATTTGTACGAGCAGTGCTCGTTCCACATGGCCGAAAAGATGCCAAGTTCGGTGAAGGAGGGCTCGCGGCCGATCAGATCCAGAATGCGCTGATATTCATCCGGCTTCAGGCCATGGGCGGCAATCAGTTCGGGGGTGATCTGGATCGAATTGGAAATGGTCATGGGCGCTCGAGGGTCCTTGCCTGGAAAGGGTTTGAAGGCCGGTCAGGGGATCGGGGTCTCTTTAGCGCAAGTCTCCCTGTCGTGCGACAGGAAAATCACCGGCGTTCACAGGACGCCGGCACTTATAGGTGCTGAATCACGCGTGCGGCCATTCGCGGCCGCTTCCATCAGTCAGAATTTATAGCCGACCATGAGGCCGACACGCGTCATGCCGCCGTTTGGACCGTCGCAGAGGTTGGCATTCGATGCATGGGCAATCTGCGCCATCATGTTCCAGTGACTGTCGAAATTATATCCGAGGCCAGCATATTCATGAAATAGCACTCGACAGCCGAGCATCGGGCCGTGATCCCGCCAATCATCGATATTGCCCGTATGGACGGCACCACCGAAGCCGACTTCAGTGAATATCCCATTGCTGTGGGTGAGCGTCCACGAGAGGCCACTATAGACCTGGGTCGCAGATCCTGCCGTGCCGATCGATGTTCCCAAGTGGATGCGTGGATGCATCAGCTGGTCTTTCCAATCGGCTGTCGGGTCATAGCCAAACGGATTGAAAAGCACCTGCACGTCCGGGAGGACGCCTTTCTCGTGATCGTATCCGGACTGGATCGAACCGCTTGCGCCGAAACGCAATTCGTCGAAGATCTTCGGGCCGGATGCGACCGCTACCTGATCTGCCGCAGTTGCTGCCAATGTACTTGTGGCAAATATCGAACTGATTGCTAGAAAACTCGCGACTAAACGCTTACGCGAACTGCATGCTGAAACGCTATCAATAGCCATGCACTCCCCCTGAATGGCGGGCGAATCCCGCAATATTCATAGAATGGTAGGGAGCTATGAGTCGAGACGGCTGAACGCGGATTCAGCAATATCTCTGTCGATAAACCAAAAGTCTTGCTTAAATGTGACTATCGTAGCCCGATGAGCCATTTTCCAGCAACCGCCGCAAAGTCATGAAGCCGGTCGCGACATCTTCACGTTGCCGTGGTGACGAAAAGGCGACGCGAACGCGGTGATAGACCTTCTCCGTGCGTGCGGCTTTGAACTCATCCTCGTCGTCGATGAGCACGCCTTCCGCAATTGCCGCATTCTTGAAGGTGCCGGACAGCCAAGGTTCAGGCAGCTTCAGCCAGAGGAACGGCAGGTGCGGGTGTGAATTGAACTCGAAACCCGCCAGTGCTTCCTGCGCGATCCGCTCGCGCGCCTTGATTTCTTCGACCGACTTGCGGCGCAGTTCCAACGCATGGCCTTCCAGCACGAGCCTTGCGCAGGTTTCGGCCAGAATGAAAGGCAGGCCGCCTGTCGTCATCTTGTGCGTGACCTTGATGCGCTGGGCAAAATGCGGAGGGCAGGCGACCCAGCCGCCGCGCACGCCTGCCGTTACGGCCTTCGCCAGACTGCTGACGACGAAGGTCCGCTCCGGCGCGATGGACGCCATCAGCGGATTGTGGTCGCCGGTCATGCCGCCATAGAGATCGTCCTCTATCAGCCAGACGCTATGGCGGCGGGCGATGGCGGCGATTGCCCGTCGTCGTGCCTCGGGCATCGTGACGAGTGTGGGGTTGTGCGCCGTCGGCATCAGGAAGGCGAGGCGGGGGTGCTGCTGCTGGCACAGCCGCTCGAAATCATCAGGGATCATGCCGTGTTCGTCGGAATCGACCAGTATGGAGCGACGACCGAGGAGGCGGGTGGCGCGGCTGATCTGCGTGTAGGTCAGATTTTCAAAGACAATCTTGTCACCGGGAGAGGTCACGGCCGAAATCACGGCAATTGCGCCAGCGTGGGCGCCCAGTGTCGGCACGACCGTCTCGATTGCCGGCTTCCAGCCATTGCGAGCGAGCCAGATCTGTCCCGCCTCGAACCAGCTTGCCGGGAAATTCCGCGAATAGGAGGAAATCTCCGACCGGTGATCGCTGCTGATATCGGCAAACAGCTTTCCGATAATCTCGCCCTGGCCGATGTCGGGGGCGGCCGTCGTATCGAAGCGTATTTTCGCGTCGGGCGTATTGAGACCGCGGGTGCCGGCCAGCGCCTGCGTGATCGGATCCACCTGCTCGATCTGCTTGCCGTTCGAACGCTCCAGCACATAGGTGCCGCGACCGACTTCGCCGGCAACGAGGCCTCGTTCATGCACCAGTGCGTAGGCCCGGCTCACGGTGCCGATGGTCACGCCGATGTCGTAGGCGAGGTTGCGCTGCGGCGGCAGCTTGGTGCCCGGCGGCAGGACGCCATGCGTAATCGCGTTTTCGATGCTGTCGGCAACGCGGATATAGACCGGTCCGTTGCCACTGGAAATGTCAGGGAGCCAATTTGTCATAATGACAATTTACTAGATTGTACCTGATGTGAAGTCAATATTATGAGTCAATTGCGTCGTTTGGCTCGATGCACGGACAATGTCTCAACGTCATAGGCACTAAAATGAGTACAATTGATACAATTTGCGCAGGCGACGCCAGTCGGACTTGCGTGGCGAGCTCGGAGAGTGGAGCGACACAGCCAAAGTCGTATCCCATGCGCTGGCTTTGGGTGGCCTTTCGCCTGTGGATGCAGAAGCGGGAGGGGCGCTGGGTCCTACGGGAACTGACGGACGAACAGCTGCGCGACATCGGTCTCACGCGCCGCGAAGCGAATACGGAAGCCAACAAGTCGTTCTTCTGGGATTGATCGGGCGGCGCGGAATGTGTGCCTTCATCGGAGCTGGGCCATGATCAAAGCAGGCCCAGCTTTGAAAGGACATAATCGGCGCGCGCCTCGACGCTGATCTTCGGCAGGATATGAAGCTCGTAGCCGAGTTTGGGATAGTCGGCGCACAGCCAGTCATATTCGGCGATGGCCTCGGATAGATCGTGCCTGCGCTCGTGGTCGCCCACGTATATTTCCGGCCAGGGCGGCGTCAGGAAGACATGGCTGTTGTAGCGATGCTCCTGAGCGTAGGAGGCCAATGCCGGTTCGCCTGTGATATGCTGAAGCGCCGACGCTGCATCGATCAATCCCCTGTCGAAGAAGACAATACCGGCGCGTTTGCCTGCTGCTTGGCGATCGGAGAGCGACATATCGATCGCGCGGCGCAGGAATGCGATCAGATCCAGCCAAGGCAACGCCGAGCCGCCGCTCTCCAGCTCTCGCGTAACGATGCGCCGGCCGGGCTCCTCGACGACATGGTATCCGCGAAGCCTGAGCGTTTCGAGCAGGGTCGACTTTCCCCCGCCCGAGCAGCCTGAAAGAATGACAAATCTATCCATGACAATGATCCCTGAAGTTGAGGGCACGTCACGCGTCGGCTGCGATGTCGCAGAAAGCGAAAGGGTTCAGGCTTGCAGCCTTAACTGCAGTTCTTCGAACCGGCAGCCCAACGATTGACGTCACCCGTGATGCGGCCGCCGGAAGCGCCGCCCATCATCGGACCGAAGGCCTGCAATTGGGCCGGATTGCCTTCCGCCTGGACAACGAGTGACGGACGGCCGGTCGGATGTTTCTTGTCGACCACGAGAATGCGCGGGCGACCGGTAAAAGAATTGAGTTCTGGAGAGAGCTGATAACCTGCGAAGGCCGGATCGGACGACTTGAACCAGCAGGCGCTGGCATTGAGCATCACGCGCTCCATGGTCGGCAGGGCGCCGCGATCGGTCGCGACAATGCTCGGAGCCCGCGGACCTGCGCAGGAGGTAACCAGAAGCCCAAGCATCGCGATGGCAGCGGCGGAGTAAAGTCCTGTCGGGAGGCGAAGGCGCATCAATTTCTTTCCAATGAGGCGGTTAGGTCTGGCTTGGTGGCTGTCACGAACGGATCATTTGCCGGCGCTCTGCTGTTTTGCGCAAAGACGTCGATTTTATGATGCCTGCGCCCGGCTTGGCGATTTATCAGGCGGCGATGACGCCGAGTGCCGAGGCGAACAGGCCGCGGCCGTCATTGCCGCCATGTGCCGCTTCGATCAGATTTTCCGGATGCGGCATCATCCCGAGAACATTGCCCTTGGCGTTGATGACGCCGGCAATATCGTTGACGGAGCCATTGGGGTTGGTGCCTTCAGCGTAGCGGAAAACCACCTGGCCATTGTCTTCGAGCGCCTTCAGCGTGTCGGCATCGGCGAAATAATTGCCGTCATGATGCGCAACGGGGCTGCGAATGACCTGACCCTTGGCATAGGCGCTGGTGAATTCCGTATCGGCATTCACCACTTCGAGCTTCACTTCGCGGCAGACGAACTTCAGCGAGGCGTTGCGCATCAGCGCCCCAGGCAGCATGCCGGCTTCCAGCAGGATCTGGAAACCGTTGCAGACGCCGAGAACCTTGACGCCCTTGTCGGCCTTATCCTTGATCGCCTGCATGATCGGCATGCGGGCAGCGATTGCGCCGCAGCGCAGGTAATCGCCATAGGAGAAGCCGCCGGGAATGACGATCAGGTCGACGTCCGGAATCTCGGTCTCCGTCTGCCAGACCGTTACGGGCGCATGGCCGGAAATCTTGGTCAGAGCCGCAATCATGTCGCGATCGCGATTGAGGCCGGGGAGTTGGACGACTGCTGATTTCATGGTGCTGTTCCCGCAATAGGCTAGGGATGATCGCTGGAAGTGCTCTGTGAGCCATACTCCATTGCCTCGGGCAAAGAAAGAATGGCTCTTGAAGAAGGACAATCAGTCGATCGAAATGGCGAAGTTCTCGATCACCGTATTGGCGAGGAGCTTTTCGCACATGGCTTTCAGCTCGGCTTCGGCCTTGCTCTTGTCGGTGCCTTCAAGCTCGAGGTCGAAGACCTTGCCCTGACGGACCTGATGGACGCCGTCAAAGCCAAGTGCGCCAAGAGCGCCTTCGATTGCCTTGCCCTGCGGATCGAGAACGCCGTTTTTCAGCGTGACGGTTACACGAGCCTTGATCACGATTGTCCTTCCTGAACTTACTTGACGAGAACCGGGCCTGTGCCGCGCACGGGTTCGTTTTCATTGATGATGCCGAGGCGGCGAGCGACTTCGGAATAGGCTTCGAGCAGACCGCCCATATCGCGACGGAAACGATCCTTGTCCATCTTCTCATGGGTTTCGATATCCCAGAGACGGCAGCTGTCCGGCGAGATTTCGTCCGCGAGGATGATGCGCATCATGTCGCCTTCGAAGAGACGGCCGCATTCGATTTTGAAATCGACGAGCTGGATGCCGACGCCGAGGAAAAGGCCGGTCATGAAGTCGTTGACACGGATGGCCAGCGCCATGATGTCGTCGAGTTCGGCGGGGTTTGCCCAGCCGAAAGCGGTGATGTGCTCTTCGGAGACCATCGGGTCTTCGAGCGCATCGGACTTGTAGTAGAACTCGATGATCGAGCGCGGCAGAACCACGCCTTCCTCGATGCCGAGGCGCTTGGAGAGCGAGCCGGCGGCAACGTTGCGCACGACGATCTCGAGCGGGATCATCTCCACTTCCTTGATCAGCTGCTCGCGCATGTTGAGGCGGCGGATGAAATGGGTGGGAATGCCGATCTTGTTCAGATGGCTGAAGATATATTCGCAGATGCGATTGTTCAGAACACCCTTACCATCGATGACTTCGTGCTTCTTCTTGTTGAAGGCAGTAGCGTCGTCCTTGAAGAACTGGATCAGCGTGCCCGGCTCAGGTCCCTCATAAAGGATCTTGGCCTTGCCTTCGTAGATACGGCGGCGACGGTTCATTGGTATTGTTCTCTGTCTTTGGCGCTCATGGGATAGCGCAAGTGGATCGTATGTGGGCGTCCCCATAACGGATAAGAAGCGAATTCACAATCCGCCTGCGCCTCCTTCCCCGGAATTCCGGCCTTGGCGGGGCGCCAATGCTCTGAATCGGGATCCTGTCATCGCCTGTTTTACAGGCTTTTATCTGACGATGGAATGAAGCTCGCCGGTACTTCACAGGCTAATGAGCCCAACCATGTCCATCGGATTCCTGTTTGCAAGCGATTACGGCTTCAGCTGGCTCAGGAACTTGGCGAAGACCATCGTGCCTTCGGGCCAGGGACCGTGGCCGGAATCGCTGTTGATATGCCCGGATTCACCGGCGTCGATCAGCATGGAGCCCCAGCTGTTGGCAACATCCTCCGCGTGTTCGTAACTTCCGAACGGATCGTTGCGGCTCGCAATCGTGATCGAGGGAAATGGCAGGGGATCGCGGGGATAGGGTCCGAAGGTCATCAAATGCTTCGGCCGGATGCTGGAATTGGCGACATCAGGCGGAGCCACGAGGAAGGCACCTGCGACCTTGTTGCGGAAATGCGGGATGGCGTGGATCACCGAGGGAACACCAAGCGAATGCGCCACGAGCACCACGGGCTTGTCCGAAGCGTTCACTTCTTCGGCAATGCGGGCGACCCAGTCATCGCGCACCGGCTTCGACCATTCGGCCTGTTCCACCCGCCGTGCGGTCGAGAGCTTCTGCTCCCAGCGCGTCTGCCAGTGGTCGGGGCCGGAATTGGTATAGCCGGGGATGATGAGGATATTTGCGTCGGAGGCTTTCATGATTGCGCCGATGTGGAAAAGGTGAACCCAAGTGTCAAGGGAAAAAGGCGACAATTGCGGCAAAATTTGCTAGGATCGCCGTTGCCGGTAGCGAATGACGATGTCGGCGATCACTTTGCCGCCATCCTGAGCCGCTGCCGCGCACCACGGTTGAGGAGGAGAGCACTATGACGGCCTTTCACGTCATGGCTGGAGCGGATCACACTTTTTCCCGCCCCGCCATCCGCAAGATTGGTATTGCAGACCTTGTCGATGCCCTCAAATTGGGGCTGGACGATTTCAGCGAGAAGCCTTCGCATTACGTCTTCCTGTGCCTGATGTACCCGATTGCCGGCATTGCGCTCGCCATCTGGAGCACGGACCAGAACCTGCTGCCGATATTGTTCCCGCTCATGTCGGGTTTTGCCTTGCTCGGCCCCATGGCGGCGATAGGCCTCTATG
>NZ_JAELUG010001191.1 GCF_016429255.1 Rhizobium sp. ASV8 | reverse complement strand
CCCCCCCCCCCCCCCCCCCCCCCCCCCCCCCCCCCCCCCCCCCCCCCCCCCCCCCCCCCCCCCCCCCCCCCCCCCCCCCCCCCCCCCCCCCCCCCCCCCCCCCCCCCCCCCCCCCCCCCTATTTTCACGCAGAAGACGGCATACGAGATTTAATAGACCGTCTCGTGGGCTCGGAGATGTGTATAAGAGACAGTCCTTATTGCGAACGGCAATTGCGATTGTTCGGCGAGCCGGGTGGCTTGGTGCCGATCAATCCGGAAGGAGTTGGCCATTGACCATTGGCTCTGACCATCAGACGCATGATCTGCCCGTTATCGCCA
>NZ_JAELUG010001190.1 GCF_016429255.1 Rhizobium sp. ASV8 | reverse complement strand
CCCCCCCCCCCCCCCCCCCCCCCCCCCCCCCCCCCCCCCCCCCCCCCCCCCCCCCCCCCCCCCCCCCCCCCCCCCCCCCCCCCCCCCCCCCCCCCCCCCCCCCCCCCCCCCCCCCCCCCCCTTTCCCAGCAGAAGACGGCATACGAGATTTAATAGACCGTCTCGTGGGCTCGGAGATGTGTATAAGAGACAGCAGCTTGCTCGATTCCTGTTCCATGTTGGCATCAACCAGCTTGCCAACGCCCGACTGGATCGAGTCGGAGAGCGAAGAGGCGAAGCTCGTCTGCAGGTCGATACGAGCCGAGATCGAGCCGAGGCGC
>NZ_JAELUG010001189.1 GCF_016429255.1 Rhizobium sp. ASV8 | reverse complement strand
CCCCCCCCCCCCCCCCCCCCCCCCCCCCCCCCCCCCCCCCCCCCCCCCCCCCCCCCCCCCCCCCCCCCCCCCCCCCCCCCCCCCCCCCCCCCCCCCCCCCCCCCCCCCCCCCCCCCCCCCTTTTTCACGCAGAAGACGGCATACGAGATTTAATAGACCGTCTCGTGGGCTCGGAGATGTGTATAAGAGACAGCTTCCGATCTTCGGAGCGGAGTTCAAGTTCATTGCTGGATTCTGGTTTTGAATTCTGTTTGTGACGCTCATTTTGAACATCATTGGTGCTCGTTATTTGTGTTTTTGCCTGTAGTTCCAATCGATTG
>NZ_JAELUG010001188.1 GCF_016429255.1 Rhizobium sp. ASV8 | reverse complement strand
CCCCCCCCCCCCCCCCCCCCCCCCCCCCCCCCCCCCCCCCCCCCCCCCCCCCCCCCCCCCCCCCCCCCCCCCCCCCCCCCCCCCCCCCCCCCCCCCCCCCCCCCCCCCCCCCCCCTTTTTTACTGATCCGGCGACCACCGAGATCTACACCCACGACACGTCGTCGGCAGCGTCAGATGTGTATAAGAGACAGGCTCGAAGGCGTGCTGGAAGATTTCGGCGTCAAGGGCGAGATCATCCATGTTCGTCCCGGCCCGGTCGTCACGCTTTACGAGCTGGAGCCGGCGCCCGGCATCAAGTCTTCCCGCGTCATCGGTCTT
>NZ_JAELUG010000131.1 GCF_016429255.1 Rhizobium sp. ASV8 | reverse complement strand
GGTTCTGGGATCGTGTCTGTAGCCGTCAGAACGGTGGCGGGATCGATCCTGGCCAGAATTTCCTTGTGAAATGCACCCTTCAGATAGCCGCCTTGTATAAGCGCGAACATGCCAACGCCGACCAAGACTGCGGCCACTGCGACCGGCGAGATGTGATGCTGATGATTGTGGGAGATATCCATGATCTCTATCCCTTGCACCGGAACCATGGGCACTTTGCCCTGCCCCGCTTGTTTAATATGTGCTCCCTATTCACCGTGCTTTAAAGCCAGCGATTTCGATACCGATTGTCTACGTGGCATTGACGATCCACCTATTGAAATCCTGAGGCGCTTTGCAGCCGATTGCTTTTGGCGCAAGCCGGATTTAGACCGTCTCCAAACATTTTCCTCCGCCATCCGGCTTGAAAGGTTTCCCACATGGCTGACGATCTATTTCCCCTCGGCGACGACACGACTCCTTATCGAAAAATCTCCGGCGACTATGTCTCCGTCGACACTTTCAAGGGCCAGGAAATCCTGACCGTGGATCCGGAAGGCATCCGCCTGCTTGCCGAGACGGCTTTTGCAGACATCAATCATCTGTTGCGCCCTGGTCACCTCAAGCAATTGGCGTCCATCCTCGAAGATCCCGAAGCGACCGACAATGATCGTTTCGTGGCCTACGATTTGCTGAAGAATGCCAACATCGCTGCCGGCGGCGTGCTTCCCATGTGCCAAGACACCGGCACGGCGATCATCATGGGCAAGAAGGGCCGTCGCGTCTGGACCGAAGGCGGCGACAGCGGCGCCTTGGCCAAGGGTGTGCTGGACGCCTACGAAAGGAAGAACCTGCGCTATTCGCAGCTCGCGCCCATCAAGATGTTCGAGGAAAGGAACACCAAGAACAATCTGCCGGCGCAGATCGATATCTACGAGGAAGGCACCGACGCCTACGAATTCCTCTTCGTCGCCAAGGGCGGCGGTTCGGCCAACAAGACCTTTCTCTATCAGGGCACGCCGTCTCTCCTCACGCATGACCGAATGCTGGACTTCCTGAAAGAGAAGATCCTGACGCTCGGCACCGCAGCCTGTCCTCCTTACCACCTCGCCATCGTTATCGGCGGCACCTCGGCCGAGATGAACTTGAAGACGGTTAAGCTCGCCTCGACGCGATATCTCGACTGTCTTCCCACGGAGGGCTCCGAAAGCGGGCACGCCTTCCGGGATATCGAGATGGAGAAGGAAATTCACAAGCTCACGCAGAGCCTTGGAGTCGGCGCGCAGTTCGGCGGCAAGTATTTCTGCCACGACGTCCGTGTCATCCGCCTGCCTCGCCACGGCGCCTCGCTGCCGATCGGTCTCGGCGTCTCCTGCTCCGCCGACCGCCAGGCCAAGGGCAAGATTACCCGCGACGGCATCTTCATCGAGCAGCTCGAGACAGATCCGTCCAAGTACATGCCCGAGATCGACGAAGCCAAGCTGTCGGAATCGATGGTGCGCATCGACCTGAACCGGCCGATGGCGGATATTCTCGCAGAACTGTCGCGGCATCCGGTCAAGACGCGCCTGTCGCTGACAGGCACCATCATCGTCGCGCGCGACCTGGCGCATGCGAAGATTCGCGAGCGCCTGGAAAAAGGCGAAGGCATGCCGGACTATCTGAAGAACCATCCGGTTTACTATGCCGGCCCGGCAAAGACGCCTGCCGGCTATGCCTCCGGCTCCTTCGGCCCGACGACAGCAGGCCGCATGGACAGCTACGTCGATCAGTTCCAGTCGTTCGGCGGCTCCATGGTCATGCTCGCCAAGGGCAATCGCTCACGCGCCGTGCGCGAAGCCTGCAAGACGCATGGCGGCTTCTATCTCGGCTCGATCGGCGGCCCAGCCGCCCGCCTCGCGCAGGATTGCATCAAGAAGGTCGAAGTATTGGAATATCCCGAACTCGGCATGGAGGCCGTCTGGAAGATCGAAGTTGAAGACTTCCCGGCCTTCATCGTCATCGACAACAAGGGCAACGACTTCTTCCAGGAACTCAATCTGGGATAAAGACTAGGCGTATCTATATGCGGCCCCCGAAGAGGGCGCTAAATGCGCCCTCTTCTGTAAAACCAGTTTAAATTCTAGTTATTTTTGAATAAAACTGTAGTGAGAGGGGATTTTTCACAACCATCTCCTTAATATTTTTTCAAAGAATCTCTGCATAAGTAAAAATGGGAATTAACCAATACATGTACGGAGCTCACCGATGAGTACGGCGATTGCGCCCAAGGCGCAAATTCCCGACGTGGCAGGGCAGATTACCTACGCCATGCGATCCATGGGGGTCGCGCCGATTCCACGCAATTACGAACTGTTTTACGAAGCCTATATTGGCTCCAATCCCGCTTTGACCCGCGAACTTGCTGCCCTTGGCAGCAGCGCCACGCAGGAAGAACTGGACGATATCGGAGCAAAGTATTTTCCCCGCCACGCAGGTCGTGTTTTCGATGACGCCCACGCTCGCCTGACTGTCGAATTGGACGCCGTCCTGCGTGCACTGAAACAGGAGCAGTCGACGCTCGATAGCTACAACAGGCTTCTCGGCGAAACCTGCGAGCGCATCAGCTCCCGGAACCACAACAGCGCCGACTTGCTGCGCAGCGCGATCGATATGCTGACCGCTGCGACCGGCGATACGATGGCGCACGGTGAAAAGACCGTCGAAAACGTCGTCCAGCGCAGCCAGGAGATGGATCAAGTCCGCAAGGAGCTGGACGAATATAAACGCATCGCCAATACGGATGCGCTGACCCGGCTCTCCAATCGCCGCGCTTTCGAAGATCGCCTGATTTCGATCTTCGACAACGCGCTGATCCGCCCGACAACCGCCCTCGTACTCGCCGATATCGATCACTTCAAGCGGATCAACGACACCTACGGCCATCCGGTCGGCGACAAGATCCTTGCAACGGTTGCCTCGATCATCCGCGCCAATGTCCGGCGTGAAGTCTTCGTGTCGCGTATCGGCGGCGAGGAATTCGCACTGATCGTCGAAGGCGCCGCTATCGATGATGTCGTGGCAATTTGCGAACGTATTCGCCGCACGCTGGAATCGACGCCATTCAAGAACTCGCGGACAAAGATCGATTACGGCACGATCACGCTATCGCTGGGCATCTGCATGGCCTCGGAAGCAGCCGACTCCGGTGAGCTTTATAACAAGGCGGACCTCGCGCTCTATTGCGCCAAGAACGCCGGCCGCAACTGCAGCAACGTCTATCGGGACGGCATGCAGAAGGACTTCACCAAAAGTTGGCTCATTTACAAGAACTAAAAGTGAAGCCAACCAACCGCCGGAGCAGCTTTCCCAGGCTGCCCGGCGGTTTTGTTTACCAGAGCGTCTTGACCGCGCGTGCCGGCCATTCCCGGTCATAGGCCTCCTGATCGAAATCGCCCTTCGCCGCCTTGAGCATCATGCCGGGACTGGGCAGGCTCGCAGGATCGGCAAAGCGCTCCGCATTCCAAAGTTCCGCCCGCATCACCGCACGGGCACACTGGAAATAAACCTCCTCGATCGTGATGACGACAACGCACCGCGGATGCTTGCCTTCCATTTCGAAACTCTCGAGCAGGCTCGGTTCGATGGAGACGACAGCCCGACCGTTGAGCCGCATTGTGGTGTTCGACCCAGGAACAAGAAACATCATCGCCACGCGCGGATCGCGCACGATGTTTTCGAGGGAATCGACGCGGTTGTTGCCGCGCCAGTCTGGAAGATGCAGCGTCCGCTCATCCGCAACGCGGACAACGCCGCCAAGGTCACCACGCGGTGAACAATCAAGCCCCTCCGGCCCAACGGTCGCCAGCGCCATGAAGGGTGAAGCCTCGATCATCCGCCGGTAAAGCGGCGTCAGCACCTGCGTTACTTTGGTAATCGATGCCTCGCCGACCACGCCGTAAAGCGCTCTCAACTCCTCGACCGACGTCACGATGCCCATGCTGCCCCGCATTCTCTTCTGTAGCGTTCCGCCCCCAAAAAACCGGAGCAGCACTCGTGTTGCTACGACGAGCGCCGAACCGGGGTTCGGTAGAACGATAGCACCGTCCCATCGCCACTTTCGAGCGTTTTCTGAGCGTTCACGGGCTCGGAGAGAAAGGCGTCTATCGCCTCGAATACCGGAGCGGCACTGACAATGCGCCGATGTCCGAAGCCATTTGCCCAGAACAAGCGAACATGTTCTCCCTGCGCAGCGTAGACACGGGCATGTTTGGCGCTCACTTCCTTATCGTCCTCGGCATGAATAACAAGGACTGGCCGGCTCGGATCGAGCAGGCCGTGCGGTTCGTCATAGGTGGTCAATGCTTTTCCCGTGACGCGCCCGACCTCAGCCTCCAACGCCGTCTGCGCTTGGGAGCGGAGGCCCATGAAGCGGCCGAATTCCTTGAACAACCATCCCATGCCGCTCGGCGCGCCGATGAGCACCAGCTTTTTTGTCTCGATGGGATCGATCCCCGGCAGAAAGCCAGCGGAGGCAAGAGCCAGCGAAGCACCGCCGAAGGAGTGCCCGATTGCGGCGTCCAGCGCACCGAAACGAGCAGTCGCTGCTGATATCGCAGAGATGGCGAGGCGCACATTGAGGGAGCGTCCAGCCGAGCGGCCATGTCCTGGAAGGTCGAGCGAAATCACCTCCGCACCGCTACCCGCCAGGAAAGCCGTCAGCTCCGACATATATTCGCTGCTGGAACCCCAGCCGTGCACGACAAGATAGCGCTTGCGCGGCCCCTTGGCTCCGCCGTTGAAGCGATAGGCCATTGCACGGCCGCCGGGGAACGGCAGCATGAATTGCTCGGCCGTAAGAAGGCGTTGCCTCCCCTCCATATGGGCGACTTTGGCCTTGGAGCCCCGCGGACGGCGCGGAGGCGTCAGGCAGAAAAGCCGGAAAGCGGCCTTGCCTGCGAGCTGCGGAGACAACCTTCCAAGGCCGGACAGACCCGACCGGGTGACCTTGAGCGCAAAGGATGGCATAGTGGGAATCCAATAATGTTCAACTATGAACAATAAAGTACAACGATGAACAAAAATCAATCCCTTCCTTGGGACCATCCGCGTTTTCGTAGCTGGATCGCCGTGGCGCGCGCCTGCCAGCTCATGCAGCAGTCGCTGGCGCGGGAACTGGCATATCTCGACATCAAGCCACCGCACCTCGACATTCTCGTCAACCTGTTCCGCTTTGAGGGAATCTCCCAGCAGGAGCTAGCCCGCAAGCTGCTCGTCGGCCGCTCGAACATGAGCATGCTGCTGCCGCAGATGGAAAAGCGCGGGCTGATCGAGCGCCGTGGGGACAAGCAGGACAAGCGCGTGCTGCGACTCTATCTGACGGAGGCGGGGCGGCGTCTGACACGGGAAGCCATGACCATACAAACCGCCCTCATCGACCGGATGATGTCGGACGCACCGATCGAGGAATGCGAACTGATGACGACCCATATGGAGCGGGTCATCACGCTGCTCTTAAAGGACGAACGCGAGCCGCTGGAAACCGTCGTCGATCAGTGATCGCCGGTCGAACGTGCCGAAGGCACGACCCGCGTCAGCGAGGCGAATTCCCATATCGCCACGACGACAAGTACGGCCGTCGCGAGAACGCCGAGCTGATAGACCACGACTATCGGCAAAGTGAGCAACAGCAGCGCCAGCCCCGCAAGCCCCACCATATGCGACAATGGCGGCCTGCCTGTCGTCACCCCCTTGAACCAGAGATTGCCGAGCAGGAAGACCGCTGGACCGCCCAGGAGTGCCGCAGCGGCATGCAGGTCGGCGGCTTCGTGGGGATGTGCAAATAGGAACTCGTCGCCGACAACGCTTAGGATGATGCCGGCGAGAATCGGAATGTGTGCGTAAGTGAAAGCCTGCCGCGCCAGGCTACCCGGCACCTCGTCATGCTCGATCCGATGGGCCGCGCGTTCGTGGCCGAACTGAAAGTAGATCCACCAGAGCGCGACCGTGCCGACGAAAGCGGTAATGAACACGGCGACGATCAAAGGCGTCACCGGCTGCTCCGCAAAGGTCTTGCCGGCCTGCAACACAGCCTCGCCGAGGCAAATGATGATGAACAGCGCGCAACGTTCGGCAAGATGCGCACCCGATACATCCCAATCCGCCGTCGTCGACTTGCCGAGACCAGGTACCCGAAAGCCGAGCGCTGGCGCAGAATACTCGATGAGGAGGGCGATCAGCCAGAATACGACCCTCATCTCCCCTTCCATCAGCGCGCCGGCGATCCAGAAGACGCCTGACAGCACGAGCCAGCTGGTGATACGCAGGAAATTGCGATGATTGGAACGACTGGCGTTCTTGAGGGCATAGACCGTAAACAATGAGCGCCCCACCTGCATGAACACGTAGGCGCCGGCAAAGTAGATCCCCTTCTCGCCGAAAGCTTCGGGTATCGAGGCCGAAAGGATGAGCCCCGCAAACATCAGCGTAAACAGCATGATGCGCACCGGCATGCGATCCGGATCCAGCCAGTTCGTTACCCAGGCGGTAAAGACCCAAACCCACCACACCGCGAAGATCAGCATGATGGCTTCCAACGCGCCGAGCGGCGTAAAGTGCTCGGCTAAGGTATGAGCAAGCTGTGAAATGGAGAAAACGAATACCAGATCGAAAAACAGCTCGACGAAAGAAACCTTGCTCTCGTTCTTGCTGCCCTTGGCGCGAAGCCAGCCTTCCCTGCCCTCAAGGACCATCCCCACGCCTCTCCTATGTCGTTGATGCCAATACTAATGCGGCCTGACGGCCGGATCCCGACTCAGGCCCTTTTCCTTCAATTCAGCTTCGTAGACAGCAAAAAGCTCCTGCCCCTTCTCGCCGAGCTCGCGCAGATAGGTCCAGGTAAAAATGCCGGTGTCGTGCATGTCATCGAAGCCGATGCGCACGGCATAGTTGCCGGTAGGTGTCATGGACATGATGCCGACATTGCGCTTGCCCGGCACCGTGACCTTCTGCCCGGGGCCATGCCCTTGAACCTCGGCCGAGGGCGACAGAACACGCAGCATCTCCGCCGGCAAATCGAAGCTGGAACCATCGTCGAATCCCACCACGAGGTGACGGCGATCCTTCGATACTCGCAATTCGGTCGGCCAAGCGTCGCTCATTGGTCATTCCACGCGTTTCATTCGATGTTTTGAGAATTATGCCGCCCTTCGTTCACGCGCAAGTGCATTTGAAATGCATTTTCCTTGACGCACCAGTCGCCTATACACACATTAGCAGTGTTACGGAGGCTCGAGTGAACAGTATAGTCGGTACGATAGGCAACGCATCAGCACTGCTGGCAGATGCGACACCCATGGTTGACCCATTCGGGCGAGCCGTAACCTATTTGCGTGTTTCCGTTACCGACCGCTGCGATTTCCGCTGCACCTATTGCATGGCGGAGAACATGACCTTCCTGCCGAAGAAGGATCTTCTGACGCTTGAAGAACTCAACCGGCTCTGTTCCGCCTTCATTGACAAGGGTGTTCGCAAGATCCGGCTCACGGGTGGTGAGCCGCTAGTGCGTAAGAACATCATGTTCCTGGTTCGCGAACTCGGCAGGCGCGTGCAGGATGGCGCGCTTGACGAGCTGACGCTGACGACGAACGGGTCGCAACTCGCGCGCCACGCCGAAGAACTCTTCGATTGTGGCGTTCGGCGCATTAATGTCTCGCTCGATACGCTCGATCCCGACAAGTTCCGCACTATCACGCGCTGGGGCGATTTCGCCAAGGTGATGGAAGGTATCGACGCCGCCCAGAAAGCCGGCCTGAAAATCAAACTCAACGCCGTTGCCCTGAAAGGCTTCAACGAGGCGGAAATTCCCGCACTCATGCGCTTTGCCCACGGTCGCGGCATGGATCTGACCGTCATCGAAACGATGCCGATGGGGGAAATAGAGGAAGATCGCACCGATCAATATCTGCCGCTCTCCGAACTGCGCGCTGATCTGGAGCGTCAGTTTACGCTGACCGATATTCCCTATCAGACCGGCGGCCCTGCCCGCTATGTCGAAGTCGCGGAAACCGGCGGTCGCCTCGGCTTCATCACGCCGCTGACGCATAATTTCTGCGAGAGCTGCAATCGCGTGCGGCTCACCTGCACCGGCACGCTCTACATGTGTCTCGGCCAAAACGACGCCGCGGACCTGCGCACCGCATTGCGTGCGACGGACGACGATGCGCTCCTTCACGCCGCTATCGATGAAGCCATCACCCGCAAGCCGAAAGGCCACGACTTCATCATCGACCGCACCCACAATCGCCCGGCTGTCGCGCGCCACATGAGCGTTACCGGCGGCTAATCAATCGCTAGAGAAACACGATGCAGCTTGAGCTCCTTCGCAACGCGACGCTGAAGATCAACTATGGCGGCCGTGTGCTGCTGATCGATCCTTATTTCGCGCCACGTCACAGCCTGCCGTCCTTCACGGGCCGTTCCCCCAATCCGATGACGGAGTTGCCGCGTTCGATCGCCGACATTCTCCAGGGAGTGGACCTCGTACTCGTGTCGCACCTGCATACCGATCATTTCGATGCAGTCGCAAAAGAGCGTGTGGCAAAATCCCTGCCGATCCTCTGCCAGCCCGGTGACGAGGGAAGCATTCGCGAATCCGGTTTTACCGACGTTACGCCGCTGCTCGACACCATCGTCTGGAACGGAATAACGATCACGCCACGACAAGGCAGCCACGGTCTTGGGCCGGTGGTCGAGAAAATGGGACACGTCATAGGCTTTACACTGGAGGCAGCCGGCGAACCCACCGTTTACTGGGCCGGTGACACAGTGCTTTATCCGCCCGTTGCAGACACCATCCGGCAAGTTTCTCCCGACATCGTCATCACGCATTCCTGCGGTGCAAAATGGGATGGCGATCTGATCGTCATGGATGCGGAGCAAACCGTCGAGGTTAGCCGCCTTGCACCAAAGGCAATCGTGGTCGCGACCCACATGGAGGCGCTCGATCACGCCACGATCACGCGGCAAGACCTTCGCCAGACTGCCAATGCCGCCGGTATCGATCCGGCGCGCCTGCTGATCCCCGCCGATGGTGAAACGCTTCAATTGAAATGATGGTCGGATCGGGCTTCGGCGAACGCGATAAACCGTCCAAATAGAAAAGCGCCGGACGATTGATCCGGCGCTTTTCTGTACGTCATTCCAGCAACTTGCCCGTCAAGCCGCGCGATAACGCGCCTCAACGGCGCTATGGTCTTCATAGCCCATGTCGCCTTCACCCGTCCGGAAGCGATCGATCTTCTCGGAGAGCATGTCGACGCGCTGGCGCAGGCCATGGATTTCCGCATTGTTTTCCTCAACCATGGCCGCATTCCGCTGCGTGATCAGCTCGACTTCGGCGACGGCCCGGGTCACTTCCTCGATGCCGGTCGATTGCTCGGTCGTGGCCGAGGAAATATCGGCAACCAGCCTCTGGACACCAGTGACGTGGCTGATGATCTCGGTAAGGGCCGATCCGGTCTGCTCCACCAGGCGAACGCCATTCTGCACCTGCGACGAGCTTGCGGAAATAAGGCCTTTGATCTCCTTCGCCGCATTGGCGCAGCGCTGCGCCAGCTCACGCACCTCTTGCGCAACCACTGCAAAGCCACGGCCCGCCTCGCCAGCACGGGCTGCCTCGACGCCGGCATTGAGCGCCAGAAGATTGGTCTGGAAGGCGATCTCGTCGATGACGCCGATGATCGTGGCGATCTTCTCGGAAGAACGGTTGATCTCGCTCATGGCGCCGACAGCCTTGGCGACGACCTCGCCGGACTGCGTGGCATAGGCCTGCGTCTCGTTGACCGAGGTTGCCGTCTGACGTGCGCGATCGGCGGTCGAGCGAACCACGTCGCTGAGACGATGCAGCGCCCGCGAGCTTTCCTCGAGCGCGGCCGCCTGCTGCTCGGTGCGCCGCGCCAGGTCGTCGGCCGACATGGCAAGATTGCCGGTGCCGCCCTTGATCTCCTCCGCGGTGTAGCGAACATCGGTCAGCGTCTCGCGTAGGGCCTCGATGGCATGGTTGTAGGTGAAGGCCATCTCGACAAAATCCGCCGACAGATCTTCACGCATGCTTTCTTCCAGATTGCCGTCGGCAAGCTTGGCGAGAACGTCGGCAAGCGCGTTCAGCGCCTGCTTCTGTTCCGCCTCAATGCGAGCGCGCTCGGCGGCCCGGCGCGAAGCCTCTTCCGCCGACAGTGCCCGGGCGCTTTCCGCCTCCCGTTCCAGCCGCACGTTTTCAAGGGCGGCGTCGCGGAAGACGCTGACGGAGCGGACCATATCGCCGATCTCGTCGCCGCGGTTGCGCCCGTCGATCGCCACTTCCAGATCGCCGCTGGCAAGGCGCGTCATGATCTCGGTGACGCGCTTCAACGGTGCGCGCAGCGTTTCTACCAGCATCAGGCCGCCGACGATGGCAAGCAGCGTGCCGAGGATCATGGCGATCACGGAGACATTGGCGGAGCGCTCGCTGTCTTCCTTGCCGAGTTCCTGTGCCTGGGCGACGAAGCCACGCAACGACGTCATGGCATCGGCCAGCAGATTGTTGGACTGAACGCGCGTCGTCTTCCAGTCGGCCGACGTCTGCAGCAGATCGGCCGAGCCATTGGTAAGGCTGTCGATCAGCGGCTGCACATGAGCGGCGAAATCGCGCATCGTCGCATTGGTCTGGCCGAGAGAGGAGATCTTAGCCGCTACGGTCTGTAGATCCTTGAGATCGGCCATGACCGGCTCGCGTGATGTTGCGTCGCGAACGTTTTCCATGCGCGAGGCATGCAGGGTCAGGCGATCGACGATGCCGAGCGCCTCGTCGACACGATCGAGAAGTTCCTTTTGACCATCAATGATCTTGTCCAGGCTGACGAAGCGATCCGCAGCGGTATCGCTGTTCTTCGCCGATTGCAGCGTCATATCGGCTTCGATCTTGACGAAGCTCTGCAGGATCGGCCCCATTGCCTCAACCTTCTGGTCGGGTGTGCCAGAACCCTTCAGCACGGTATCGAGCTTGTCGGCGGCTTCCGAGGCATTGTTCACCAGACCTGCGCCACGCTTGGACACCAAAGCCTTCGACACGGCGACCTGCTTCAGGATGGCGTCGGCATAGGTGCGGGCGTCGGAAATCTCCTCGGTGGAATCGGCCGCCATCTGCACCTGGATGCGCAGATTGCTCATCTTCTCCGACAACCCCTTATAGGCCGCTGCATCATAGAGCAGCTCCTTTGCGAAGGTTTCCTTGTCGTTGAAGTCCTTGCGGATGATGTCGATCTGCTTGCCTGCCGCCTTGCCGGCAGCTTCGATGTTCTGCACGCCCTTGCGGATGGCCTCAACATCGGCGTCCTGCTTTTGCCGGATGGACCAGAGAGTTGCCTGCTGAGAACGCATCTTGGCGGCAAGCTCGCTGACCGGCACGATCTTGGCGCGCTGATCGTCGCTCAGGAGCCCGCTCAGCCGATGCACGCCCTGTTCCTGCGCATCGATCTTGCCACTCAACGCCTGGCGCGTGTCGTCGGACGGCGCGGCGGTAAACTCAAGGAGAGCGGCCTGAAGATTTTCGAAATCACTAATATTTTCTATGGTTGCACGCGTCACGGTCATGTGACCGTTGAGAATATTGGCAGTATGATAGCCGACGAGACCGACACCGGCGATAAGAACCACCAGGGGGACCACGAAGATCAAAACCTTGGTCACAATCCGGCGGCTTTGCAAAAGACGATCAATGAAAAACATGCGGCGCCCCAAAATGGATCTATTAAGTCTTCGGAGTCGGCCGGACTGTCATTCCTGCTGCGCTGCCGTAGATGCTTCTGCCTCATGCAAAACCGCAGCGAGCCTCAAGAAATAAGATTGAATAAGAATTAATCGCGTCGGCAAAACCGGTTGGGGCGACAAAGATTCTACAACCGATCGGTCATTTTACACCCACTGCGCGAAAAATCATTCAGCCAGCAACAACTCTGCTGCATCGCACAATCGAATTGGCGCGCGGCAAGACGGCTTGCGATTCCATTTTGCGGAAAACGGCGCTAATCCAGACGGACATATCCGGGGAATCGTCTGTATCAATGCAATTGACCAAGAACATGCGGGGCGCGCTTTTCATGGCTGCGGCCATGGCAGGATTTTCCTGTAGCGATGCGCTGTCCAAGACGGTCATCGCCAGCATGAATGCAGGCCAGATCATCTTCATCCGCGGCATCTTCACCACGCTCTTCGTCTACCTGCTTGCCCGCAAGATGGGTGCGCTGCGATCCTGGAGGGTCATCCTGCAACCCATGATCGCATTGCGCATCGCCTGCGAGGCGATCGCTGCCGCAACCTATATTACAGCTTTGGGGATGATGCCGATCGCCAATGCCTCAGCCATCCAGCAGGCTGTTCCCCTGGCTGTAACGCTCGGGGCCATGATATTCCTGAAGGAGCCCGTGGGGTGGCGACGTTGGACCGCTATCCTTGTCGGCTTTGCCGGCGTGTTGATCATCATTCGTCCTGGCCCGGACGGTTTCACTGTGGCGGCGCTGTTGGTCACGGCCTGCATGTTTGCGACCGCCGCGCGCGATCTGGCGACGCGCTGCATCAGCAGCGACATACCGTCATTGATGGTGACCATGTGCACGGCCATGTCGATCACCATATTCGGGGCATTCTGCATCGTCCCCTTTGGCGGCTGGGAGCCCGTGAGCGCGACGTCGCTGCTGCAGATCCTGCTGGCTTCCGTTCTGGTGCTGATCGGCTACCAGTCCGTCATCCAGGCCATGCGCACGGGAGAAATTTCCTTTGTCGCGCCGTTCCGCTATCTGAGTCTCATCTGGTCCAGCTTGCTCGGCCTGATCGCTTTCGGCGAAATGCCCGACGGATGGTCTATGATCGGTGCTGCAATTGTCATCGCTTCCGGCATCTATACATTTTATCGGGAGAACAAACGGCGCGCAGCCGAGCGCATTGCGCAGGAAACAGAAGCGCGCGTTCCCGCCTGAGGTCACTGTCATGCCCGGCTTCGTCGTCAATGCCGCCGATATTCCAATTGTTCTTCTCGCAGGTGGACGCTCAAGCCGCATGGGGACGAACAAAGCCTTTGCGATACTCGGCAATCAAACCCTTCTTGCCCGTATCCTGGCGCGCATCGGGCGAACGCAGAAAAATCCGGTGGCGTTGAATGCCGATGACGATTGGCCTGACGCCATGGGGTTAAGGCTGGTTCCTGACACGCTACCGGGTAAACTCGGCCCTCTTGCCGGCATGCTCGCAGCGCTCAAGGATACGGCCATGCGCTATCCGGACGCCTCGCATGTTGCGACGGTGCCAGTGGACAGTCCCTTTTTCCCCGGCGATCTTTTCGCACGGCTGGCCGAAGCCATCCGGGGCAGAGATGAAGCTGCTATCCCGGTATCCTCAGGGCAGGACCACCCTGTCTTCGGTCTGTGGCCAGTTTCCGTCACCGACGATCTCGAAACATGGATCGTCAACGATCCGAAACGGCGGGTCAGGGATTTTCTCGCCCGCCATACGGTCCGGCGGGTTGAATTTCCAGCCATCCAAACCTCGATCGGCCCCCTCGACCCCTTTTTCAACGTCAACACCCCGGACGATCTCGTCGAGGCGGAGCAATGGCGCGCAGCATTGGAAAACATGGCATGACGATATCTCGACCGAAGATCTTCGGCATTGCCGGCTGGAAGAACTCCGGCAAAACCGGGCTCGCCGTGCGTCTCGTTACGGAATTCACGCGGCGCGGCTACCGGATCTCGACGATCAAGCATGCGCATCATGATTTCGATATCGACAAGGTCGGCGCCGACAGTTTTCGCCATCGCGAGGCTGGAGCACACGAAGTCACCATCGTCTCTGGAACGCGTTACGCCATCATGCATGAGTTGCGCGGGGCACCGGAACCGAGCTTCGAAGAGATATTGGCCCGCCTGGCCCCTTGTGACCTGGTGCTGATCGAGGGTTACAAGCACGAACCGATCCCGAAGATCGAAGCCCGTCGCCTTGCAGCAGCCAAAACAGAACCGCTGGCCCCTCAGGATCCGTATATCGCAGCCATTGCCGCCGATCATCAGGTCGAAGATGCCGGCGCGCTTGCGGTCTTCGATCTCAACGACACCATCGCCATCGCCGATTTCATTGCGGCGACCATCCATCTCGGTCAGCCGGCCAAATAAATAAAAGGCCGCCGGTTTTCCGGCGGCCTCCATTTCTGTGTCAGCGAACGCTTACCGCTTTGCGACCGGACGAACCAGCGGCGTGATGCGCCGGATGGTGACGCGGCGGTTTTCCTGCGACGGTCCGAGCGTATTCACCTTGAGGTACTGCTCGCCATAGCCCTGGGTTACCAGGTTTTCGGCGGGAATGCCGTAGACGTCGGTCAGCACGTTGGCGACCGATTCCGCGCGGCGGTCCGACAGGATCAGGTTGCTCTGTGCCGAACCAACGGCGTCCGTGTGGCCTTCGATGAGGAAGGTCTCGGTCGGATCGCGCTGGATGACCTTCGAGATGCCGTCCGCAACCCCACGCAACGTGCTGGCCTGCGACATTGGAATGTCGGCGCTGCCTGTCGCGAAGGTGATCGTATCGAGGTCGATACGGCGGATCTTGTCACGGATACGTGCAGAATAACGCACTTCGTTGACCGAATAGATGCGCTCGACCGGCTCTACCGGCGGCTCCCGCAGGAAGTCGTAGTAGTTGGTGTTGCGGTTGGACGCGGTGTCGATGATGTACTGGCTCAAAGGAATGAGCAGGCGCATCGGCGGCAGATCGTCGCCCGGGTCGCGGAAGTAGTCGTCATGATCCGGCCGCTGTTCCAGGTCCGGAGAGTAGAACAACACATATTCGCGGCCGCGCGCATCGATACGCGAGCGCTGGACGATGTCGCCGTAGCGATTGCGGATGGTGATGATCCGGTCGCCATTCGGCTGGTCGATGGTTTCGCGATAGCGATCCCGAGGCAGCTGCTCGTAGGTCGGCCGCTCGCCGCCGCGGACGAAGCGGTCTGTATCGTCATGGCGAACAACATAGGTGTTGTCGACATTCACGATCGTGCGGTTGTCCTGATTGATGACGGTCTGGATCGTCGTGCCCTGCGGCGGGACGAAATCCGGACGGCGATCGATGCGGCGACCCTGCTCGCTGGTCACGGCCTCGATCTTGACCGGCGGTTGCTGCTGGCCACCGGCAGGGACGCGCTGCGCGTCCGCGTCGGAGGTCGGCGGCTTCGTGTAGGCCGGAGGCGGCTGCTGGGCGGGATTGTTCTGCGCCTGGCCATTCTGGCCCTGACCGTTCTGACCTTGCCCGTTCTGACCCTGGCCACCCTGCCCGCGACCACCTTGGCCGCCGGGGTTCTGGCCGCCATTCAGATGCTCGCCGCGACGAACGGAATCCTTCTGGCTATCGAGCACGGCGCTGCCGTTCTCAACCGGCAGAATGACCGGACCGTTTGCGGAGCCTGGATTTTCAGCGATCTTCTTGCGGCGCTCCAGCTCCTGCGGCGAAACCTGTTCGGCCGGAGGCACCTGGATTTCGCCGGCCTGCTGGCCGCCATTGGCTGCCGGAGGCGTTGCGTTGCCTTGGGCAGGAGTCTCGGCCCCGTTCGCAGGCTGCTGCTTGCCTGGCTGCGGCTTTGCCTCATTCCCCGGCTGTGCCGGCTGTCCCTGCGGCTCGCCCTTTGTTGCCGGCTGCTGCGGATTGGCGGCGGGCTGCTCGCCCTGCGGCTGTTTGCCATGCGTCTTGTCGGCAGGCTTCTGTCCCTGCTCGGCACCGGGCGCTACCTGCGTTCCTGGCTCTGCCGCGGGCTGCTCCTGTTTTGCTGGCGGCGTCTTCTCGCCCTTGGGCGGCTGGGCGGCCGGCGTCTGCGGCTGTTCTGCCGGCTGCTGCGCCGGTGCCTCGGGCTGGCCCTGGCCCTGCTTCTTCGGATGAGCGTTCTGGTCGGGTTGAGCCTGCTTAGCCGGCTCCTGCTGGGTCTGGGGCTCGGCTGTGGCGGGAGCTTCCTTCTGCGCCGGAGCGGGCTGCTGCGCCTTCGGTTCTGGCTTCGCCTTGGGCTGAGGCTTTGCCTCCGGCTGCGCTTCTTCGGCAGGCTGCTGCTCTACCTTTGGCTGCGGAGCCTCGACAGGCTGTTTTGCCTCCGGCTGCTTGCCCTTGTGCTTGGGCTGCGGCGCTTCGGGTTCCGCTTCAGGCGCGACGGCCTTGGGCTGCGGCTTGGCTTGAGGTTGGGCTTCAGGCTGAGCTTGCGGCTCTTCCGCCGGCTGCTGACGCTGCTTCTTCGGTTCGGGCGGAGCTTCTGCGGCCGGCTGCTTTTGCGGCTTCGGCTGCTCCTGTTCCGCAGGCTGCTGCTGGTGCTCGGCCTTTGGCGGCTGAGCTTCCGGTTGCGGCTGCTTCTGCGGCTTCGGCTCGGCTTCCGGTTCGGCCTGCTTCATCTGACGCTGAGGTTCAGCGCCGCCTTCGGGCTTCTGGCCCTCGTGCTTCTGCCCCTGCGGCTCGCCTTGCTCACCCTCAGCCGGCTTCTTGTGCTTGAGTTGCTCTTCTTCCGGCTGGGCGGCTGGCGCCTCCTGCTGAGCCACTTCGAAACTTGCAGTGGCGCTCGCCGTTCCGACGATGCCATTGTTCAGCGGTGCGATGGGCTGCTCACGCAGCGCCGCAGCAACCGCCGGCTCGAATACGAGCGAAAATGAAAGCAGCGGAAATGCGGCGCTGGCAAATAGTCTGGATCGCTTACCCATATGGGGTCTCCTCTTGTAATCTTTGTCTGCCGAATTGCGAATCTCAGCCGGCAAGGCGATGCCTCACGATCCGGGCCATTTTCCGGTTCTCGTGAGGCTGAATCGCGGCAAGCCGCTATATGTTCCCAAACTATTAGGTTGTAGCCATTAACCCTGGCTGAACGTACTGGACGGCTTCCGTTCAGATTTGCCGGCAGCGCGGTCTCTTCGCGGTGGGAGCGGATGACAACGAGATCCTTCGTAATTCCAGTTGCAATTTCCGAAAAAAAAGTACGAATATCGCGCCAAGGCGGGTCACAGACCCGCTCCACTCGAGCCGTCTGCCAAGACATAATAATGGGCTGCCGGCCACCAACAGAGAGGATCATTATGCGCATTTCCACTCGTCTCTTTGCCGCTGCGTCCTTCGCTGCGATGTCGCTCCTTGCCGGCGCCGCGCTGGCTGACGGCGACACGATCGTGTTCGGCACCGATGCGACCTACCCGCCCTTCGAATCGCTGGAAGCAGGCGGCAAATTCGTCGGCTTCGACATTGATATAGCGAATGCTCTTTGCGATCAGATGAAGGTCAAGTGCAGCTTTGTGAACCAGGACTTCGATGGCATCATCCCAGCCCTGCAGGCCAAGAAGTTCGACGCCGTCATCTCGTCCATGTCGATCACGCCGGAACGAGAAAAGATCGTCGACTTCACCAACAAGGTCTACAATACGCCGCCGGCAATCGCCGTTTCGAAGGATTCCACCATCAAGGAAGCAACCGACGAAGCCCTGAAGGGCAAGTCCATTGGCGCCCAGTCTTCCACGACTCACGCCAACTATGCTTCGGTCCACCTGAAGGACGCCGAATTGAAGCTCTATCCGTCGGCTGACGAATACAAGCTCGACCTTGGCAACGGCCGTATCGATGCCGCCATCGACGACGTCGTGGTGCTGTCGCAGTGGGTCAAGTCGGATGCCGGTTCTTGCTGCAAGATGCTCGGCACGCTGAAGACCGACCCGGTCATCAACGGCGTTGGCGCCGGCATTGCCATCCGCAAGGGCGACACGGCCCTCAAGGATAAGCTGAACGCCGCAATCGCCGCAATCCGCGCTGACGGTACCTACAAGAAGATTCAGGACAAGTACTTCGATTTCGACGTTTACGGCGGCTGATCGCCTGTCGATTCCTTGGGAAAAGACGACGGCGGAAGCTTGCTCTTCCGCCGTTTTTGTTTGACAACGAGAACAATACAAGCAGAAACGCGGCAAAAGCCGCCAGGGGAAATATAGCATGAGCGGATTGTTTTCCGCCGTAGGTTCGTTGTGGACCTGGTTGAGTACGATATTCGACCCGTTGTGTGGTCCGGCTGGTCTGTTCACCATTTACAGCATGTTCAGCCCGCACACGCTACTTGCCTGCGGCGATGCCGGCTGGGGCGACGAACTGGCCGGCGGCCTGAAAATTACCATTGCGGTCTCTCTCGCCACACTGCCGCTTGGGATCGTCATAGGCTTCTTCGTAGCGCTCGCGCAGCAATCGGAAGAAAAGTCCTTACGACTTGCTGCGGGAGTCTTCACAACGATTTTCCGCGGCCTGCCCGAGCTTTTGACGCTCTTCATCATCTACTACGGCCTGCAGATCCTGCTGCAATCGTTCCTCGCCAAATTCGGCTATGATGGTCCGATCGAGATCAATGCCTTTGCCGCCGGTATGGTCGCACTCGCAATCGTGTTTTCGGCCTATTGTTCGGAAGTGCTTGTATCTGCCTTCAAGGCCATACCGAAAGGCCAGTATGAGGCCGGCGACGCCCTCGGCTTCCATCGAGCGCGGACAATGCGGCTGATCATCGTACCGCAGCTCGTGCGCATCTCGCTGCCGAATCTCGGAAATCTCTGGATGAACCTGCTGAAGGACACATCCTACGTATCGATCATCGGCCTTGCGGATATCATCCGGCAGACCGGGATCGCCGTGCGCGCCACCAAGGCACCCTTCACCTTCTATTCGATCGCCTGCCTGTTCTATCTGACGCTGGCTGTCATTTCCTCGATAGGCCTGTACTATCTCGACCGATGGGCCAAGCAAGCGGAGGTTCATCGATGAGCCATGCCGAAGTTCTGATCGCGGCGCAGCCCGCGCCGCCCCAAACGGCGAAGAAGTTGTCCAAAGCCCGTGTGACCGGCTACTTCTTCCTGACCCTCTGGGCCATACTCGGCGTCGCACTGATCGCGATGATCGTTTTCGGCTGGGACGTCGAAAAGCTCGAAACCTTCGGACCGAGGCTGCTCAACGGTCTTGGGATCACCATCAAGCTCGTCGCCATATCCTTTGTGCTCGGCGCGATCCTGTCGATGCCGCTCGCCGTCGCGCGCATGTCGAACAACAAGATCCTGAGCACGCTGACCTATTGCTATGTCTACCTGTTCCGAGGCACGCCGCTGCTGGCACAGATTTTCATGGTGTATTACGGCT
>NZ_JAELUG010000130.1 GCF_016429255.1 Rhizobium sp. ASV8 | reverse complement strand
GGCCGGAATGGCAAGCCGGTTGACGAAGAACGGTGTTTCCGACCAGAACGGTGCGCCTTGAAGCTCGCCGCGACCAGCCATTGCCTGGGCGACAGAGGCGCAGAGCATCGACACCGCAGGCATATCCGGATCGATCTCGGCTGCCGAACCGCCAATCCTGTGGTCGCGGCCGGCCGGATAGTTAATTGCCACGTTGATATCGGGGTCGGTGATTGCACCCCGAATGACCGCCTCCATCTCCGTCGCCGCATCGTCGAGGGATTCACCGGGAAGCAGTTTGCGGATCAGCGACAGCGTGCACTCCTCAGGCACGGCGATGAAGCCGCCACCGGTGAGCCCGGTGATCAGCAGGAAGCCGCGTCCGATCAGCGGATGCTCTGCTCGCGCCGAGATTTCGTCGGAATGATTCCATAGCGCCGACATGACGGCATGGCTTGCCTTCAGCGCATCCTTGCCAAGCTCCGGCACGCCGAAATAGGCCGATTTGCCTGTTATGGTGATGTCGGCGATGAAAAAGCCGATCTGGGCGGGATAGACCGCAAGACGGGTTGGCTCGGTGTAGACGACAAAATCCGGCCTGGCGACTTCGCCGACCTCGATGCGAGCGACATAATCCTTCACGCCGGCGGAAACGCCCGTGCCGGGCTGACCACTTTCCTCGTCGCCGACATAAGCGAAAGCAAGGTCACCCTTGAGCTTGATGCCGGCCCTGTCGAGGAGCGATAGAGCCGCCAGCGACGTGCAGATACCGGCTTTGAGATCGCCGGAGCCGCGTCCCCATATCTGTCCGTCGATGACAGGCGCACCGAACGGATCCTCGCGCTCGGTGCCAGCCCAATGCTCCCGCCATCCATCGACATGCACCGTGTCGGTATGGCCGATAAACTGCAGCCGCTTGCCGCCACCAGCCCCCTTGCGCTCGCCCCAGACATTGGGCCGGCCGGGGAGAAACTCGGCTGTGCGCACATTCTCGATCGCGCGCGACTGCATCTCTGTGTGGAGCAGCGAGACGAAATTGGCTTCATTGCCGGTAATGCTCTCGCGACCGATTGCGGCGCGCAGCAGCGCGATCGCATCGTCACGGTCGAGCGCTGCGGCAAGCCGCTTGGTGAGGTCATCAGCAATCATCGCACGGCCTCCTTAAAGGACGCTGTTTCGGCCGGCGGCAAAGACATCCGGCTGTCGGGCGCGTCAGCGCCAAAAAGTGCATTGTGCAGATGGCTCAGTCCGATCGCCGTCGCCCCGACGATTGCCGCACGCGCGCCAAGCACGCTTGTCTCGACCTCGACCGGATAGGGAAAGCATTGCGGCAGGAACTTCCGCACCCGCACGACCAACTCTTCGCGCAGACCGATCGAGCCGCCGAGGATGACCTTCTGCGGGTTGGCGATCGCAGCGATCGCGGCAATGCCCTGTGCCAGAAGTCTGGCCGTCTCGTCGAGGACTGTTGCCGCCTTCTCATCGCCGGCCGCAGCCTTTTCGAAGATCTCCGGAACTGTGGCTGCTTCGCCGACCAGCCTGCGATAACGCTCGATGATACCGAACGAGGCAACAACGCGCTCGTAGGCACCCGTGCGCAAGGATTCCGGATCGAAGGGATCTGCGCCGAACGGCAGAAAGCCCAGTTCGCCCGCGGCATTGCCAACGCCGCGCACAAGTTGGCCGTTGACCATCAGGCCGCCGCCGATACCGGTGCCGACGGCGATGTAGGCGAGATTGTCGATCCCCTGGCCCTGACCAAGCCAGTTTTCGCCGATGACGCAAAGATTGACGTCATTTTCAAGGGTGACATCGAAACCGAGTGCCTTCTCGAGCGCCGACGCGACATCCATATCCTGAATGCCGGGAATGTTCGGCGCCATGAGGATGCGGCCAGTCGACTGTTCAGGCGCACCGGGCGCCCCCACCACGGCCATGCGGATTTTGCCGCGGGGAATGTTCTGTCGTGCAGCAGCTTGCCAGCAGAGCGCCGCAATCTGGTCGACGACGAACTGGCCACCCCGGCGATCGGTGGGAGCCACTTCCTCGGCAAAGACGTGGCAGGCGAGATCGGCGATTGCGACACGCACCTTGGTGCCGCCGAGATCGACGGCCGCGATATAGGCCGCGTCTGGAATGAGCTCATAGGTGACGGCGGTGCGGCCGATGTGGCCCGACGTTCGGCCGGTCTCTCTAATCCAGCCTTCCAGCTCAAGCTGACGGACAATCTCGGAGATTGTCTGCTTGGATAGGTCCGTCTGCTTGGAAATCGAAGCGCGCGAAATCGGCCCGCCCTGGACGATCGCTTCCATGACGGCACGCTGGGAGAACTTTCTGGAGATGCGCTGGGTATCGCTCACGATGTCCTCAATTAATTCGTTCTATCACCGAACTAAATCATGAGAAGAACCGCCAGTCAAGCACCGCGTTCGAGCTGATTGTCGGATCGCCGGCCCTTTTCGAGGGTAGGACGTATGATGAGCCCGCCTTTGGTAAAGAGGGGCCTCCATCACGAATTCAATCTCGACCGTCGGTGTGGACAGGAATGGCAGTTGCGTCTCAGGCCGGCCCAGGAGGCGAGGCGCGATACCAAATCCGTGCCATTCGGCAGTCGAGGCGGGAGTTCCGGTCCACGCCGGCATGGTCTAAATCGCTCAGCGAGCCTGTTCCTGCGCGGAGAGTTCGATGGGCAGAGAAGGAGTCAAACCTCGCGCCTCTCGTTTTCGACGATGTCGCCGGCTCGTTTCCATCAGCCCTTCAGTCCGATCGCGGCGTCGAGATCTGCTCCGTTCACTCCGCCCGTCCGAAGGGTGTGACCGCGGGCAAGTGATCAGGTCTGCTTGGCTGCGCTCGTCATCGATTTAAACATCCATCCGTGTCGCCGGCAAAATGCGCCTGGTTCCGGATGGCCGGGCATCGACGGATGCTTGCGACCAAACCACGGCAGCATTCGTCCTTATGCCGGAAAAACCTTGGCCCTGCGGAACTGGACAAAACCATTCTCGCCGGCTTCGATTGCTCTCTCCGGCTCGACGTCGAATTCCAGCTGTTCCCCATGTCTGGTCGTCACCAAGACGCGGCGCCCATCGACCCGGTCCAGGACCCGGCCAACATGGGCAGGAATCCCGGGCCCTTCATTGGACCAGATCAGATCGGCTGGACGAGCATGGATCTCCGCCTTGCCGTTGGGCAGGCCAGATGCCTCAATCGCCACGTCGCCAACATGCGCCGTACCGTCCCGGACATCGGCCGCAATGACATTGGTATCGCCGAGAAAGCGCATGACGAACGCCGATTTCGGATCTCGGCAGACCTCGCCAGGTGTGCCCTGCTGAACGATCTGGCCATCTTTGAGAACAACCACGCGGTCGGCGAGATCAAGTGCTTCCTCCTGATCATGCGTCACGAACAGCGTCGTGATCCCGAGTTCGGAATGAATTTCCCGTAGCCAGCGACGAAGATCACGGCGAACATTGGCATCAAGCGCCCCGAACGGCTCGTCGAGCAGCAGAACCTTGGGGTCGACCGCCAGGGCGCGGGCAAGGGCTACGCGTTGCCGCTGGCCGCCGGAGATTTGCGCCGGGAAGCGGTCGGCAAGTCCGTCGAGCCGGACGAGGCGCAATAGCTCGGCGACCCGCGCGTCGACCGCTGCCTTTTCGCGCTTCACCTTAGAGACCTTCAGCCCGAAGGCGATGTTCTGTGCAATCGTCATGTGCGGGAAGAGCGCGTAGTGCTGGAACACGAAGCCGACGCCGCGGTCGCGAACCGGAATGTCGGTCGCATCCTGCTCACCGAAATAGATGTGGCCGCCATCGGCATATTCGAGGCCGGCGACCATGCGCAGGATCGTGGTCTTGCCGGAACCGGATGGTCCGAGCAATGCGACGAGCTCGCCGCTGTCGATCGTCAGCGACACGTCTCGCACCGCCCGAAAGGTCTCGAAGGTTTTGACAACATGTTCGAGGCGAATTTTCATGATGTTTTCTCTGCGGAATTGACAACTGCACGAGCACGGCCGGCGCCCTGACGCTCCAGCGCTACCTTGGCAATGATGGTGAAGACGGCGATGATCGCGAGGATGGAGGCGGCGGCGAATGCGCCTGCTGCCTGGTAATCATGGTAGAGCAGTTCGATATGCAGCGGCAAGGTGTTGGTCTCGCCGCGAATATTGCCCGACACGACCGAGACTGCCCCGAACTCTCCCATGACGCGCGCATTGCAAAGCACCACGCCATAGAGCAGCGCCCATTTTATGTTCGGCAGAGTGACAGCAAAAAAGGTGCGCCAGCCGGATGCTCCAAGCGAGGTCGCAGCCTCCTCGAGATCGCGACCCTGCGCCTGCATGAGCGGGATCAGCTCGCGCGCGACGAAGGGTGCGGTGACGAACATCGAGGCGAGAACAATGCCGGGAACGGCGAAGAGGATCTTGATCCCATGATCTTCCAGCGTTGGGCCCAATATGCCCTGCAGGCCATAGACGAAGAGATAGGCGACACCCGCGACGATCGGCGACACTGAGAAGGGTATTTCGATCACCACAAGCAGAAGCCGCTTGCCCCAGAAGTCGAACTTGGTGATCGCCCAGGCCGCAGCAATGCCGAAGACCGTGTTGACGGGAACGGCGATCAGCGCCGTTACCACGGTCAGTATGATGGCGCTGATGGTATCGGGATGAGTGATTGCTGCAAGATAGACCTGCCATCCCTTGGAAAAGGCTTCGACGGCGATGACGATGAGCGGAGCCAGAATGAGGAGGCCCGCAAAGATCAGTACGATGGCGATCAGACAGCGTCGAAAGACCGGTTGATCGCCGACGCGTGGCGGTTTTCGGCGTGTTTGGGCGATGCTCATGGCTAGTTCCTCACCGTGTAGCGCAGCGCGCGCGCCTGTAGCCAGTTGGTGACCGCGAGCATGGCGAAAGCGGCGAGAAGCAGGACGGAAGCGATAGCGGCGGCGGACACGTAATCATATTCCTCCAGCCGGATGAAAATCAGCAATGAGGTGATCTCCGTCGACATGGGCTGATTGCCGGCGATGAAGATGATCGCGCCGAATTCGCCAAGGCAGCGGGCAAAAGAAAGCGATATGCCGGCAAGGAGGGCTGGCGCCAACAACGGCAGGATCACCTTGCGGAAAATCTCCCAGTCGGAGCCACCCAGCGATTGTGCCGCCTCCTCCAATGCCGGGTCGAGATCCTCCAGGACAGGCTGCACCGTGCGCACGATGAAGGGCAGCGAGGTGAAGCACATGGCGATGGCGATGCCCAGCGGAGTATAGGCGACCTTGATGCCGATCTGGCTCAGCAGGGAGCCGAACCAGCCGTTGGGGGCAAACAAGGCCGTCAACGAGATGCCCGCAACGGCCGTCGGCAGAGCGAAAGGCAGGTCGACCATCGCATCCAGGACGCGCCTGCCGGGAAATCGGTACCTGGTCAGGACCCAGGCAAGCGCCAAGCCGAAGAAGAGGTTGAAGACGGTTGCCCCGAAAGCCGAAGAAACCGTAACACGATAGCTCGCAAGCGCGCGCGGAGACGACACGACACGCCAGTAGTCCTCGAACCCCAGGCTTCCCGTTTTAAAGACAAGCGCTGCCAGCGGCAGAACGACGATAAGCCCCACGTAAAAAAGGGTGACACCGAGCGACAGCGGCAATCCCGGAAGGATGTTCCGTTTCAACCTGCTATTTCCTTTTATGGCAAAGCCCGGCAGGACCAAGGTCCGCCGGGCGATATCAAAAGCGAATTCCAATCAGGAGCTAGCGGCTGCCATAAAGCTTGTCGAGCGTACCGCCCGAGGCAAAATGTTCCTTCTGGACCTTTTCCCAGCCACCGAAGACATCGTTGACCTTGACCAGGCGAATATCGGGGAATTGGCTCTTTACCTCGGCCGCGACCTTTTCATTGTTGACCCGATTGCCGAATGCGGCGGCAATCCGCTGGCCCTCTTCGGTATAAAGGAAGTCCAGATAGGACTTGGCGAGCGCCTCGGTGCCGTGCTTTTGAGCGACCTTGTCAACGACGGCGACCGGAAACTCCGCGAGCAGGCTCACCGAGGGAATGACGCTTTCGACCTTGTCCTTGCCGTATTGCTTGGCGATGCCGCGGGTCTCCGCCTCAAACGTGATCAGCACGTCGCCGGTCTCACGCTCGACGAATGTGGTCGTGGCAGCGCGGCCGCCGGTATCGAAGACCGGAACATTGTTGAAGATCTTGGTGATGTAGGCCTCGATCTTGCCCTGATCGCCCTTATAGGCCTCTTTCGCCCAGGCATAGGCGGCAAGATAGGTATAGCGGGAATTGCCCGATGTTTTCGGGTTGGGGAAAACGGCGTGAACATCGTCACGCGCAAGATCGCCCCAATCCTTGATATTCTTCGGATTGCCGGCGCGCACCAGGAATGACGGGAAGGAATAGAAGGGAGAGGCATTGTTCGGGAAGGCCTTTGTCCAGTCCTTCGACACAAATCCGTTCTTGGCGAGGAAATCGATGTCCGTCGATTGGTTGAAGGTCACGACATCAGCCCCTAGCCCTTCGACGATGGAGCGGGCCTGCTTGGATGTCCCGGCATGCGATTGATCGATGCTGACACCGGGATGCTGCTTGATGAAAGCCTCGTTCTCGGCGGCAAATAGCTCGCGGGAAACATCGTAGGAGGCGTTCAGAAGTTTCGTCGGCTGCTGCGCCAATGTCGGGCCGGCAACAAGGGCGGCAAAGGCGGTGCCGAGGATAAGTAGGCGGATCATGCATGTCTCCGGTCATTTATGTCACGCGGGAAACTACCGATACGTGCATCGGATCGCGAGGAACCCTGCACCCTACTTGCGCTCAATCTTAGAAATTTTGTCCACTGTCTGCCATATTTCGCGCCGCACTTGCCGTGGCCGGGCATTCCTTGCCTGACATCTCGCGCGTCGCCCGCGCGATGGCGCCTGTGTGTATGACCCCGCCCGTCCGGTCGAAGCGTTGCTGGTGGTTCCCACTGGGATGAGGTTCGATTGCTCATCAGCGGATAAGTGTCAAAAAACGCTCGAGGCGTATTGCCGAAGGCCATTCCCAGATCTTCAGCGCTGAAGCGCTCGTATCGCTTGGATCTGAACCTATCGAGAAATAGATAATCTGAGCCTTGCCGAGGAAATTCTCAAACGGCACAGACCCGATGATGCGGGAATCGTTGGAGTTGTCACGGTTGTCGCCCATCATGAAATATTGGCCCGAGGGAACGATGAATTCCGGCGTATTGTCATATTCACCTGTGTCGCCATCGATCTCGATTACGTCGTGTTTGACGCCGTTTGGCAGCGTCTCGATATATCGTGGCGCGGCAAAGACCTGACCCGATGCGTCTTTGGTCGGGAACGTACTATCAGCTTCTCGCGGTACCATGATGCCATTGATGAATAGACGCCCACCTTTCATCTGAATGCGATCTCCAGGCAGGCCGATCACTCGTTTGATCAAATCGGTAGACGCGTCCGATGGCAGTTTGAACACAGCGACATCACCTCGGCTGGGCGCGACCGACCACAGGCGCCCGGTCGGCAGGTAGTCGGAGATAAATGGCACGGAAAAGCGCGACCAGCCGTAGCTGAACTTCGACACCACCACGTAGTCACCAACAAACAATGTGGGCATCAGCGAGCCCGACGGGATGTTGAAGGGCTGGAACAACACGGTACGGATAACAAGAGCGATGAGCAGGGACTGCAGGATAGTCTTGATCGTCTCGCCAAGCCTCCAGTTGCTGGATGACCTCTTGCTGGAACCGGTGTTTGGGGTATTGAAGCGTCGGCTTGGTGCGTTCATCTCTATTCATCCCTTCTCCGCCTCCTTCAAGGGAGGCTGCAAGGATAGAATGGGTGTCCAAGAAAAGTGCCGCAAATCCAAAAAAAGTGTAGCTAGCGATCTGCATGTTCTGTCGCTAGATTCTCGGCATTGCCAGTCTAGGAGCCGACCGTGACACCGATGCAGGGCTTGGGCAAGTTTTCCAGCGCGTGGTCCAAGATCGCCACGGAGTTGCTCAGTGAAAGGCCATGGGACTTTGCGAAAAAGGCGGGTCCTTCAGGACCAAGCCGCGTTATCGGCGATATTGAAGTAGGAGCCACATTTGCCGCGTTGGCCGTCACAGCCATGGAGCAATCAAATGGGCGTATTGACCGCACCGAAATTTGGAAGGACTGGGCAGAGGCTGAGCTAGAGGCGCACGGCTTGTCTCTGCAAGACTTAAAACGTCTCGACAAAGAGAAGGGCCTTACCGTTCATAGCAGCACTGCCAAGCGCATCAAGAAGGCGCTCGATGTTGCCCTGACTGCGCTCGTACACTTCGGGCTCTTCGAGAAGGGCCCGCACAATACCTATGTTCTCACGGCCTCCGGCCGCGCCCGTCTCGCAGAACTCAATAAGGACTGAAGGAGCACGCCAATGGGAAAATTAACTCTGGCCTTCCTTGCCGTTGTGCTAGCCATTTTTGCGGCGCAGGCCGTATTTCCGACGACAACTGCAAATGCCGTTCCCGCCATTTGGGTCGCCAGGGTCGTGAGCGAGCGCGAGATTGCTCCCGAACCACCCCGCGGGGGTATCTCCAAGCAGGCAATCGGTCCTCGCGATACTCCTTCCGTGAAGCCATAAGAGCCCCGCGAGCGCGTTGAACGCTGAGCGTAGTGCTGCATTCGATACTGGTTGGGATCGGGGGCACATCGTTCCGGCGGTCAGCTCGCACCATGCCGCCTGCGCCAACGCCTCACGCAGCGGCTGCTGCCCGGCTTCCTGCAAAAGGACGTCCCGATAGGCTGCCTCCCGCAGATAGGCTGAGTGTAATCCCTGCGCCGAAAATGCCTCCGGGTCCAAACCACCTGCCTGCAACGCGCCCTGAGGATCAGGTTGACCGACTGCGATGCCGGCGCTCGGTGATCCGCTTTGCCCCATTGGGCGAAATGACGAAAAATGGGGCCGTCTTCGATCACGGTCATCTCGATCCATTGCCTGGTGCTTTGATGAGCCGGCCGATCAGAATGGCAAGCGACCTGATTTCCGATGCCTTATCTCAGCCTTTCACCAATTGGCTTTCCCTCAAATTAGGACATTGCGCCCTTCTTGGGAGTTTAATCCATGCGCTGGGCGTCCGGGCGTTGATCTTGGCAGATCATGTATTGGTTACACCTGACGCCGCGATGCGAAAATCCCTTAATGCAGGCAGGCTGGCGTTGGCGCCGGTAAAAAAAGCATCGAATCATCGTCAATAAGTTCGAAACAACTTGCGCGCATATTGACAACGACTTTGTAAAGTCGACAAATTTACGCACCCGAGGATTTAACCATGGCTGATGACACAAACATGCCACCTGTAGCGGAGATTGCGTCCGCCGATGCATCTTCGAAGCCAAAGGCAAAAAGAACGCGCGCGCCTCGCAAGCCCAAAGCCGTCGCGGAGGCCGTTGCCGATGCTGCGGTGAGTGCTCCGGTAAAGAGGACGCGCGGTCCAGGCAAGAAAGCTGCCGCCGTCGCCGCACCTTCGACCACGTCGCCGGCCGCTAAGGTAGCTGTCGCCGCCAAGAAAGCTGCTCCGGCCAAACCTCAGCGCGCGAAAAGAGTTCCGCGGCAGGCTGAGAAAGTTTCTCACGATGCGGATGGCTTCGCGGATCTTCTCAAGCTCGAAGAAGAAAACCAGAAGCTGCGCAAGGCACTGTCCGAAAAGCTTCGCACAGAGAACGCTGATCTGCGCAAAAAGCTCGGTATGGCCTGATAGCAATCAGGTCCCCTGGAGCAGTGATTTAGCGCCACTTCACCACTAATGACCGGGCTCGCATTGCAAGCCTGGTCTCCCGCTCGATACTATAGGGCAAGGAAAACGAGTCGGGAGTAGGGTGATGAGATCGCCGTGGCAGCTAATCAAGAGCCTTGCGTCGCGTCGAAAGGCGGAAGACGTCATTGAATCCGAGGATCAGGTTGTGCCGCCACCTGACCCTAGCGGGCAGCGGATCTCGCATGACCCTGCCCCACAGGCTGGACCAGATGCGGCACCAGGGTCAACTCCCGCAATTCCCGTTGATGATAACGAAGCGAGCGAGCTGCCGAAGCCTCCTGAAGCGGAGATGAGTGAGCCCGATCCGCTAGTCCGGGCCGATCCCTTGCCTCCCGTGCATGCGTCAGACGACGCCTCGGCCCCGCAGGAAGAGCCTTCGTCGGTCGCACCTGTCCTTCCCGTCGCCGAACCGGAGCCGATCGCTCATGCATCGGCGGAGGTTTCGAATGAGGACCATCCACACGAGGTGCGGGAGCAAAATGGCGCCACCGCGACGGCCAGAAAGAGATCAGCAAAACGGCCGGCAGCGGCGAGAAAGACCCCTCTCGACAAAGCCATTGACGAGGACCGCGAGATCAACGACCTGAGATCGCAATTGTCTGCCAAGCTGCTCGAGCAGAACAAGCAGTTGCGTCGTATGCTGGAGCGCTATAGCGACAAATGAGGGAATGCTCGACGGAACCTCGGTTTCGGGGGATTCCATCGAGTAGTTGGCCCTGCGTCACCGGCCTCTTAAGGGAACGGTGTATGCCTTGCTGCAAGGAGACGCCGTGATTGGCTGCTTGCGTCAGGTATGCTGAGCGCTGCGCTCCGTTCACCGCTCGTGTTACTCGGCAGCCTCTTGCGAGGCAGAGCTGGCCTGAAGTTTGCCCTGAAAGAAGGGGGCTCGCCAGTTGCGCAGGCTTGGCGCGCGTCGGTCCGAGGCTGATCTCATGGCTCTGAGCCGGGCCGCCTGGTTTGTAGGAACGCGGCCGTGCGCACCTCGCTGCAATTCAGCGGCTACATCTCGATCTTCACATTGTCGCCCAGATCCGGACGGGAGCCATTGACCGCCGCCGCGGCCATCTTGATATAGCTTATCACTGTGCCGGGGCTGCTCCAATATTCCGCGAAGGCAGGTGTCACCTTCAGAACACGGATGGATGGGTCGTCAGCACTGTCCCACCATGCCTTTGCAGGCGTTCCCCATAGTTCCTTAATCCTCTCCCGGTCGTTCTGAACCTCGGCGATGCCGGTTACAGAGACGTATTTCTGGCCCTTGGATTCCGCGAAGGCGAGGCAGACGTTGGGGTGGAGGGCGACCTCCTCGTCCTTGTGACTGGCCACATCGGTCAGGAAATATATCGCGTTCTCAATGCGCTCTCCATAAGCTGACATGGGTCGTGCCCGCAAATCACTGCCTGTGTGCGTAACGAGCATGCAGAAGCCGATCTTCTCAATCAGATCCCAAACCTTGCCGATGTCATCCTCTTTGTCTGCCATGGTCGTCTCCTCTGTTAGAACAACGAAACCAACGGACATCGGCAATGTTCCATATATGCGCTGAAAGGCAGCCGTTCTGCCATGGGGTCGAGCACTGCTTCCGTGGGTATGGAGCACGCGTCCAAAGGTGGTTAAGGTGGACTGGGAAGGCGGCGGCTTGAGGTGTCAGAATGCGGCACCGGACCTCTGCCTCATACCCACAAGCGGGTGCTCCTTCGGAAAGAATCATGCCGTCAATTCCATTGCCATTTGTGACCGCTTTGCTGCTAGTCGTGTTGCTGACGCGCATGGTTGGTCGTGACGGCATTTCATTTCGACCGCTGTCATTGTTCGTGTCGCTTTGCGCTGTTCAGGCGATCGTTCTTGGCCTGCGCTGGAATTTTGACTGGTCTCCGGCGCATTTTTTCCAGCCGATTCTGGCGGCCATGTTGCCTCCGCTCGCCTGGCTGGGCTTCGAGGACTTGCGCCGGCCTGATGCCAAGATCCGGCGTTCGAGCTTGCTGCATGTCATTCCGATGATTGTTGTTGCGGTGATGGTCTTTGTCTGGTCCGATCCGATCGACATGGCGCTGATCGTGCTGTTTTTCGGCTATGGCTGCGCCCTGCTATGGGCCGCTCGACAGGGGCCGGATACACTGAGCGCCGCCCGTTTCGGGGATGCTTCGGCCGCCAGCCGAGCGCTTGCGACCGTCGGCGTGCTGTTTATCGTCGCCGCCGCAGTCGAGATCGCCATTGCCCTCGACATTGGCGGCGATTCCGGCCCCGCGATGATCGTCGGCTTCGCCAATTTCGTCCTGCTCATCATCGTCGGCTATGCGGCTGCCATAGCCGGCCGCAGCCGTGCGCCCGAAGAACCGCACAGCCGGGTTGCTGATGCGCAAGGTCAGGTCTTGCGACCCGCAGATGGCGCGCCGGAAGGCGATGCACAGATACTGGCCATCGTCGACAGGCTGATGCGCGAGCGCAAACTCTACCGCGACCCCAACCTGACGCTTGACCGGCTGGCACGCCGGGCCGGCGTCCCGGCGCGCCACATCTCGGCCGCGGTAAACCGTGTCCATGGCCGCAACGTTTCGCAAATCGTCAACGAATATCGTGTGAAGGAGGCGCAGCAGCTGCTTGCCGAAACTGCTGCCCCGGTGACCTCGATCATGTTCGAGGCCGGATTCGTCACCAAATCCAACTTCAACCGCGAGTTCCTGCGGGTAACGGGCCTGAACCCGAGCGGCTATCGCCGCTCGGTTCGCCATGCAGAGCGCGACACTTAGTTCTTCGCCGGAAGCACCTTTGCCAAAAAGCGTTCAATGTCCGCGATCGTGCGTTTGTGGATGCTCTCGCGATCGCCCCTGTCGTTGCAGATCGTCGCGTTGGGACCGCTCAAATGCCTGGCGGCGCCGGGCACGCAGACCGGCAGGAAGCTGTAGTGCACCGCGTCGCCGATCTCGACATAACGGGTGGTCGCCGCCGGCAGCAGACTGGCCATGCGGCGAGATTCCAGCGCCGCGGGCAAATCCCGCACGGGCGATCCGGCTGCAATCACCAGCATCGGGATTTTGACGGCGGCCAGGCTTTCGGGGTCGAAGCCCCGTGTGACAGCAGCATCGAGTGTCACGCCGGCCCTGATGCGTCCATCCTTCAGCGACTGCCGCAACGCCTGACGCGACGTTTCATCCTTGCCCACGCCAAGTTCGGCATAGCCTGCGCAGGAAATGAGTTCTTTATGGTCGCGGCAGTCCTTTTCGAAGGCATCGGGATCGAAGCGGCCGCCCGCCAATTCCGCAACGGTCCAGCCGCCAAGCGAATGGCCGATGGCCGCGATACGGCTTGCGTCGATGGCGGGAGACCAGACAGAATCGGAGGTCAGCCTGTCGAGAAGCGCTGAGACATCGCGCGGACGCTCCCACAGGCGCACACCGACGGAAGGGGTCATGTTGGACGATGTCGTCCCGGGATGGTTGGCCGCGGCCACGATATAACCGTGACGCACGAGGTCTACCGCCAGCCAATCCTGGTTCGTCCAGTTGCCGCCATAGCCATGCGAGAGAATAATGAGCGGCCGCACTCCGTGCGCGATGGCGGCGTCGGTGATGGCTGGCTGCAAAACGAAGCTATCATCCTCGCCTTGCCGGATCGGTGTACCGGCGGCATCCGTCGGATACCAGATGGCAACGTCGAGCGTCCGGTCGTGGCCTTGTGACGATGTGAAATGACGAAATCCGACTGCCTCAGCGGCATGGGCCGGGAATGCTGTCAGCAAGATAAAGAATGCGATCTTGAACATGGGAGGGTCTCCGTTGGCACAACAGGTTGCGTTCTGTGCCAACGGAGAGCCCTGTTACGACCTTGATCACGATCAAGGTCATAAAAATGCGCTACCCGACCATATCCATTGCATTCCTGACCGCCGATCTGCGCATTTTTCTTGTTTCTTACCTGCGCGCTCGCCTGGTTTCAGGCGGGGGGCCGGCGTGATCATCGTGAAGCATTCGATCTTATGGCCTGTTTGATGCAGAGGGGGGATCCGACGCAGCGCCCTCGGTGGCGCCACCTCCTAGAGGAAATCGGTCCAACTTTTTATCCGCCCCCCAGATTACCGGCGTCTCGGGCCAAAAAAGTGCCCAACCCTGCCACGTTCCCGGCCTTCGCCGTCGCACTCCCGCCTTCAAGTGCAAAGCGACAGGCATGTGGGCGCCTGCTTCCGTGCGCCTGTCCCTTTCCCTTTATGAACCAAGCTAAGACGCAAGATCATGCCAAGGCAGGCATCCATGATCGACTATATTGCTTGCGATGTATTTTTCTATAAACACTAGCGTCTTTCATGCGCTCTGCTTTTCACTGAAATGAGCAGTGTCGATAGGTTTTAGTCGAGATTTCTATTTCCAATGGTCATTCCCTACTCAAGTTTCGACACCAGAATCCTGCCCCCAAAGGTCGCGCGCGAGCTATGGCGTGACTTGATTGGCGTCTTGTTCGACGCCCAGCCGACCGGCGCTTCGAATGAAGACTTTTTCGTCGGGCTGGATGCGTGGCTCGTCGACGGTGTCGGTTTTGCGGCGATGAAAGCCTCTCCGCATCGCTTCAATCGGTCGCGCAATAAGATCGCCCGTGACGGGATGGACGGTTATCTGCTGCAGTTCTACATGGACGGAGAAAGCCAGGACTGGAACGGACGCTACACGGCTCGCAAGGGCGATCTCTATGTCCTCGACATGGCGCGGCCGATGTCGACTGCCACCAATCCGCATTCTCATATCGATATCGTCGTTCCGCGGCGGCTGTTGGCGCCGCTCCTCAAACAGCCGGACGACAGCCATGAACTGGTGATGGATGCCAATCTCCCGCTGGTCAGCCTGTTGAGGAGCACAGCTTCCTGCTACCTGCAGAACCTCTCTCGTTTTTCCGTTGGGGAGGCGCAGGCCTCGCTTGCGCCCCTGCTGGGTCTTGCGGCGGCGGCGATCAACGGAAGTATTGCCGAAGACACTAGCAGCGCGGTCGACACCGCGCTTCTCGCCCGCATCCGACAATATATCGATCTCAGAATATTCGATCCCTCCCTTTCGCTGGAGGGAGCTCTCGGCGCGTTCGGTGTTTCCAGACGCACACTCTATCGTCTGTTCGAGCCATTTGGCGGCTTTCAATCCTATGTCCGCAAACGCCGCCTGGATCTTGCGCGCCGGGCCCTGCAGACGGGGCCTATGCAATCGCTGTCAATCTCGGAAATTGCGCAGATGCACGGTTTCTCAAGTCCCGAGCTTTTCGCACGCAGCTTTCGAAAGCAGTTTGGTCTCACTCCGAGAGAAATGCGATTCCATGCCGGCGAGGGGCTTCCTGATGTGGAGAATAGGGGCCAGCATGAACTGTGGTCCCGTTGGGTCATCGACATAGGTCGGTGATGCCGACCCCCTCCGTGCCGCTGCCTTTGCGAAAATAGTGGCACGCATAGACCGGTTCTCGGCACAGGCGGTCAGATACTCATTCCCTTATCTATTCGGCTTTGCGGAGAATGTCGGAGAATTGCTAGCAACAGCCGGTAGATCTGATCGGTGGCACCTTGTGGCTCGGCGCGGCGGTGCTTTGCGGCCAACCGCCAAGATTGGTGAGTGGTGCGGGTGTGCCACAGTGGGATTGGGGCGGAGCCGACCGGTCTGAGGCGGTTCTGAATGCAGGGGTACGTCTAAATTGCTGTCGGCATTGAAATTTCTTCGTGAAAGCGCGGCTTGTTGCGCCAGGTTCGTTCTTCTTGTTGTCCTCTTGCTGCTGACCATGGTCGCGACCGCAAGTGCCGGCTGCGATGTCACGACCGGATCCAATTCGAGTGCGACGGTGACTTTCCCTGACTGGGGATCAACAAATCGCGCGATCGGCCTTTGCGTAACTCAAGACGCTGTTCGTTGGGGCCTCTATAACGGTCAGAATGTGGACACATTAGCCTCCGCGCCAATGACCGGCCAGGACGTTGCAACCCCATTCGTTGTTTCGACAGCAAATGCTACCTATACGATTACTCCGTTGGTTAGCGAAGATGGGATAAACTACCCGGAATATGATATAAGACTGGGCTCGGTAAAATCGCCAGGTCAGGACACGATTACGCTGTGGTATGCGAGCGCCTGCTCCGTCGCTATGGGTGGGTGTGGAGGGCCTTCGCGAACCGACCGGACCTTCACGCTTCAGATAAATTTGCTTGGTCCGACGATTACAGGAATCTCGCCTTCGGCGGGCCCGACCGCGGGTGGTACGTCGGTCACACTGACTGGGACGAACCTCGCCGGCGCGACGGCGGTGAAGTTCGGCGCGACGGCGGCGACAGGCTTCACGAGCAATTCAGACACGCAGATCACGGCAACCGCGCCTCCTGGGACCGGAACTGTAGATGTGCAGGTGACGGCTGGGGGCGGTACCAGTGCGACGTCGAGTGCGGATCTCTTTACATATGTCGCGCCTCCAACGGTGACCTCGATCAGTGCGGCGTCCGGTCCGGCGGCAGGCGGAACGACAGTCATACTGACCGGGACGAACCTCGCCGGCGCGACGGCAGTAAAATTCGGTGCAACGGCAGCGACAGGCTTTACGGTGAATTCGGCAACACAGATCACCGCAACCGCGCCAGCAGGGACCGGAACGGTTGACATCAGCGTAACGACGGCAGGTGGTACCAGCGCGACGTCTGTCGCCGATCAGTTCACCTATATTTCCTCGCCGATAGTGACGTCGATCAGTCCTGCGGCTGGCCCAACTGCAGGCGGCACGATGGTCGTGTTGACCGGGACGAGCTTCAGCGGAGCATCGGCTGTAATGTTTGGGGCGACGCCGGCAACCGCCTTCACGGTGAATTCGGCGACGCAGATCACCGCGACCGCGCCTGCCGGATCGGGAATAGTGGATATACGGGTTATCACGGCGGCCGGCACGAGTATCACATCCGCAGCAGACCAGTTCGCCTATATTACCGCCCCGGCGGTGACGTCGATCAGTCCCACGGCAGGTCCATTGGCAGGGGGTACGTCGATCGTAGTGGCCGGGACGAACTTCAGTGGAGCATCGGCTGTGACGTTCGGAGCGACGTCGGCAACCGCCTTCACGGTGAACTCGGCGACGCAGATCACCGCAACCGCGCCTGCCGGATCCGGAACGGTCGACATCCAGGTTACCACAGCGGGCGGTAAGAGTGCTACGTCTGCAGCAGACCAATTTACCTATCTGGCCGCACCGGCTGTCACGTCGATCAGCCCAGCGGCCGGCCCAGCGGCCGGTGGTACGGCGATTGTGCTGACCGGCTCGAATCTCACCGGCGCGACCGCTATAATGTTTGGAGCGACTGCGGCAACCAGTTTCACGGTGAACTCGGCAACGCAAATCACCGCGACTGCGCCAGCAGGCTCCGGGACGGTGGATGTTCGCGTGACGACGGCAGGTGGGACGAGTACGACGTCTGCCGCCGACCAATTCACCTATATCGCTGCTCCGACGGTGACGGCGATTTCGCCAACCTCAGGTCCAACAGCTGGCGGTACGAGCGTCACGCTGACCGGATCGAATTTCACAGGCGCGACAGCTGTCAGCTTCGGCGCAACTGCTGCAGCCAGTTTCACGGTCAATTCGGCGACGCAGATCACGGCAACCGCTCCCGCCGGTACGGGAGCGGTGGATATCCGCGTGACGACGGTCGGCGGCACCAGCGCAACAACTGCGGCTGACCAGTTCACCTATGTACCGGTTCCGACGGTGACATCAATCAGTCCGACTGCAGGTCCTACGGCAGGCGGTACGACGGTCACGATCACCGGTACAAGCTTCAGCGGCGTGGCTGGCGTCACCTTCGGCGGCACGGCAGCGACAAGCTTCACGGTGAATTCGGCGACGCAGATCACGGCAACCGCTCCTGCCGGTACGGGAGTGGTGGATATCCGGGTGAGCGCGATCGGTGGCACCAGCGCGACGACCGCCGCCGATCAGTTCACTTATGTTGCGGCTTCGACGGTGACATCGATCAGTCCGACGTCTGGACCGGCGGCGGGCGGTACAACGGTCACGATCACCGGCACAAGCTTCAGCGGTGCGACAGCCGTCACGTTCGGCGGGACCGGCGCCTCGAGCTTCACCGTTAACAGCGCCACGCAGATCACGGCGACCGCGCCGGCTGGTACGGGCACGGCGGATATTCGTGTAACCACGGTCGGCGGGACGAGCGCAACGACAGCTGCGGATCAGTTCACCTACATTCCCGCACCCACTGTATCGGGCGTCAGCCCGAATACCGGCGCGATGGCGGGCGCTACCTCCGTCGTCATTTCCGGCACGAACATGCTCAACGCGACGAACGTGACCTTCGGCGGGGCCGGGGCCTTGAGCTTCACCGTCAACAGCGCCACGCAGATCACTGCCAACACTCCCGCCCATGCGGCCGGTGCCGTCGATGTTGTCGTCACCACCGTCGGAGGCGCGGGAACCTTAGGTGGCGGCTATACTTTCCTCAATTTGCCGATTGCCGGAGATGTATCGGCAACGGTCGCGCAAAGCTCGACAGGCCAGCCGGTTACTCTGAGCCTGGCCGGCGGCGCTGCGGCTTCGGTCGCTGTTGCGACCCAGGCGACCCACGGCTCGGCAGTGGCGTCCGGCCTATCGATTACCTATACGCCGACGCCGGGTTATAGCGGTGCGGACAGCTTTACCTATACCGCGACAAACGCCTCCGGCACCTCCACGCCGGCAACCGTGAACGTGACTGTATCCGCCCCGACGATCACGATGTCGCCGGCGTCCGGCGCCCTTGTGGGAGGAGCCGCAGGAATGGCCTATGGCCAAACCTTTGCGGCCTCTGGCGGCAATGCGTCCTACACCTATGCAATTACGGGCGGCTCACTGCCGGCCGGCCTGACGCTGTCGTCGGGCGGCGCTATCTCCGGCACACCGACGGCCTCGGGCATGTTCAACGTGACCATCACGGCGACGGACAGTTCGACCGGTACGGGCGCGCCCTTCTCCGTCTCAAACGCCTATAGCTTGACGATTATCGCGCCGACGATTGCAGTTGCGCCGACGACGCTGTCCGCAGGCGCGGTGGCCACGGCCTATAGTCGGACTGTTACCGCCTCGGGAGGCACCAGTTCTTATAGTTATGCGGTGACTGCGGGCTCGCTTCCCGCCGGCCTGACACTCAACGCATCGACCGGTGCTCTTTCCGGCACGCCGACGGCGGGCGGCACCTTCAACTTCACCATCACGGCGACGGACAGTACTGTCGGTACGGAGGCTCCCTTCACCGGCTCGCGAGCCTATAGCCTGACGATCAGCGCCCCGACGATTACCATTGGCCCAACGACGCTTGCGGCTGGCGCGCGCAATACGACCTATAGGGAGACCCTTATAGCCTCCGGCGGCACCACTTCCTATACCTATGCGGTGACGAGTGGCGGACTTCCAGCGGGGCTGACGCTGTCTCCAGCCGGAGTGCTTTCGGGCACGCCGACGGCCTCCGGTACAGCAAACTTCACCGTCACTGCAACGGACAGTTCGACGGGAAGCGGACCCTATACCGGCTCGATTGCCTATAGCCTGACGGTGACCACCAATCCGCCGGTTGCGAATGCGGTCACGGCGACAGTTGCGCAGAATTCGTCAGCCAATCCGATCAACCTCAGCATTACGGGTGGAACGGCGATCTCGGTCGCGGTCGCGACGCAGGCGAGCCATGGGGCCGCCACCGCCTCAGGCACGTCGATCACCTACAAGCCGGCGGCAGGCTA
>NZ_JAELUG010001187.1 GCF_016429255.1 Rhizobium sp. ASV8 | reverse complement strand
CCCCCCCCCCCCCCCCCCCCCCCCCCCCCCCCCCCCCCCCCCCCCCCCCCCCCCCCCCCCCCCCCCCCCCCCCCCCCCCCCCCCCCCCCCCCCCCCCCCCCCCCCCCCCCCCCCCTTTTTTTAATGACCCGGCGACCACCGAGATCTACACCCACGACACGTCGTCGGCAGCGTCAGATGTGTATAAGAGACAGGGCGACGGCCGTCGTGGTGCCGTGGCGGATCATCTCGTCGTAGAAATGTCTGGCGATGCGCTCCGCATGGGCGCTTTCGACGAAGCGGCATTCCTCGGGGAAGGTATAGGTGTTCAGCCATTCGAGC
>NZ_JAELUG010001186.1 GCF_016429255.1 Rhizobium sp. ASV8 | reverse complement strand
TTATTACGCGCCGCTGGTCTCGACGCGCGGTGCCGATCTCACGTGGACACGCGGCGAGCGGAAAATGTTTCAATCCTCCAACTATGTGAAGCGCGGCTTCTGCGGGGATTGCGGCACGCCGCTGACTCTGTCTCTTATACACATCTCCGAGCCCACGAGACGGTCTATTAAATCTCGTATTCCGTCTTCTGCTTTAAAAGGGGGGGGGGGGGGGGGGGGGGGGGGGGGGGGGGGGGGGGGGGGGGGGGGGGGGGGGGGGGGGGGGGGGGGGGGGGGGGGGGGGGGGGGGGGGGGGGGGGGGGGGGGGGGGGGGGGGGGGGG
>NZ_JAELUG010001185.1 GCF_016429255.1 Rhizobium sp. ASV8 | reverse complement strand
CCCCCCCCCCCCCCCCCCCCCCCCCCCCCCCCCCCCCCCCCCCCCCCCCCCCCCCCCCCCCCCCCCCCCCCCCCCCCCCCCCCCCCCCCCCCCCCCCCCCCCCCCCCCCCCCCCCCCCCCTCTTTTCCAGCAGAAGACGGCATACGAGATTTAATAGACCGTCTCGTGGGCTCGGAGATGTGTATAAGAGACAGGTGCTGGCCCGCGAAGCTGGTTTGCATCTTGTGCAATAGCATCGGCAATCGGTTGGGTATCGTACGGCAGCGCGTTGGCAAACGCATTCCGATAAAGCGGCGTAATCTGCTGTTGGCTCGCCTGAAG
>NZ_JAELUG010001184.1 GCF_016429255.1 Rhizobium sp. ASV8 | reverse complement strand
CCCCCCCCCCCCCCCCCCCCCCCCCCCCCCCCCCCCCCCCCCCCCCCCCCCCCCCCCCCCCCCCCCCCCCCCCCCCCCCCCCCCCCCCCCCCCCCCCCCCCCCCCCCCCCCCCCCCCCCCCCTGTTTCACGCAGAAGACGGCATACGAGATTTAATAGACCGTCTCGTGGGCTCGGAGATGTGTATAAGAGACAGACATCACCGAGAGCGAGATGCTTGAGGATGTCTACACGATGAATGATTTCATCCTCGGCAATGAGGAATTGCCCGGTGCCAACCGACCGCGCACGCCGCTGAGGCCGCAACAGGAAAATACCGGTCT
>NZ_JAELUG010001183.1 GCF_016429255.1 Rhizobium sp. ASV8 | reverse complement strand
CCCCCCCCCCCCCCCCCCCCCCCCCCCCCCCCCCCCCCCCCCCCCCCCCCCCCCCCCCCCCCCCCCCCCCCCCCCCCCCCCCCCCCCCCCCCCCCCCCCCCCCCCCCCCCCCCCCCCCTTTTTTAATCATCCGGCCACCACCGAGATCTACACCCACGACACGTCGTCGGCAGCGTCAGATGTGTATAAGAGACAGGCATGGCGCTGTCGCGCTCAAGATCGCGCGGATATTTCGCCAGATCCTCATTGGCGCCGAATTGCAGTGGATTGACGAAGATCGAGGTGACGACGATATCGTTCTCGGCTTTGGCGCGGGAAACCAG
>NZ_JAELUG010000012.1 GCF_016429255.1 Rhizobium sp. ASV8 | reverse complement strand
TAGCCTGCCGCCGGCTTGTAGGTGATCGACGTGCCTGAGGCGGTGGCGGCCCCATGGCTCGCCTGCGTCGCGACCGCGACCGAGATCGCCGTTCCACCCGTAATGCTGAGGTTGATCGGATTGGCTGCAGAATTCTGCGCAACTGTCGCCGATACATCACGGGCAACAGGAGCACCGAGGAAGGTGTAGCCGCCGGCCAAGCCTCCCGTGCCGCCGATCGTGGTCACCACGACATCGGCATTGCCGGCAGCATGCGCCGGGGTGGTTGCGGTGATCTGCGTTGCGCTATTAACTGTATAGCTGGATGTCACGGTGCCGCCGAAGGTCACTCTCGTCGCACCGCTCAGATTGGCGCCGGTGATGGTGACAGTCGTGCCGCCTGCTGTTGGACCCGCATTGGGGCTGATATTCGATACCGTCGGGGCCGGGATATAGGTGAACTGATCAGCCGCTGAGGCCGCACTCGTGCCGCCCGCCGTTGTCACGGCAATATCGACGGCTCCCACCCCCGCGGGTGTTGTCGCAGTGATGGAAGTCGAGGAATTGACCGTAAAGCTCGACGCCGCGGTCGACCCGAACATCACCGCCGTAGCACCCGTGAAATTCGTACCCGAAATTGTAACTGACGTGCCGCCGGCATTTGGACCGGACGTCGGGGATATACCTGTCACCGTCGGAACAGAGGGTGCACCCGCGCAGCTAAGCGTTACGGGACCGATGGTACCCTGATCCGTCATGATCGCAATGTAGAGTCCATAGGTCTGAATGAACGATGCCGGAGCTGTCAATGTGTGGGTTCCAGCCGATCCGTTCATGGACATATATACGTATACGTTTTCTTGCGTGTATTTATTCAGGAATATACTGCCGAAAGTGCCGGGCATGCCGGGCATGCCCCCCGATGAACCGGAATCATAAAACGTCGCCGTAACGCTTTCATTCGGCTCAAACGAAGAGGCCAGGAAACCTTGGCGATAATTGCGAGTGCTACCGACTGCGTTGATCGCCGAGCAGGATGCCGACATTGCCCATGCCTCACTCGAGGCTGAAGCGAGCGCCAGGATTGCGAAAAAAGCGGCAAGTATCGAGCGGACCAACGAAGCGATGGAACAATCTCTTCTCGTATGTGAACGCGCAGCCACGACCCCGGATCTGCCTAGATTTGAAAAAACCGCTAGCATCCGCACCCGCATAGCCCGCGCCATTGCGTGGAAGCCGGTCCTAGTTTTCGCCATGATTTGCCCCATGAATTCGCAGCCGACGCCCCCCGTGGCATTCGGCGCGATATCCATAAGTCGCAGAGGATGTGGCGACTAGGACGCAACTGGAACGGTTTGAAACGGTTTGGAACGGAAAGCGTGCCTGCGTCGCAACACAGGTTCACAATCGACGGCCGACCTAGCTGCGCGCATGTTTCCGGATTGCGGTTATAGCGGTCAAACCTGTTCATCGGCGCCGTTTTTTTGACGATCCGGTGCGCAAGCGCGAATCACGTTGTCGCTGCAAGGCTCAGAACGCGGTCAATTGTCCGTAATCTGGCCCGAAAATCGAAAGCCGAGCCCGTGAACGGCATGAACAGGCATTTCCGTGCCAGCCTGACGTGCTTTCTGGCGCAACCGCCTTAAAATGGCATCAAGGCTCCGGCTTTCTGCGCCCAGATCCTCGCTTCCGACCGCTGCAGCAAGGTCGGAGCGTCGTACAACTTCGCCCTTTGCTTCAACGAGACTCCGGATCAGCCGCGTTTCACGCCCAGACAAGCCGATCTTCGCTCCTGTCGGTGAATACAGGCTTTGCCCCACCGAATCGAAACGCCACGGCACCCATTGACCGCTGTTTGACTCGTCACCATCAATCGGTTCAAGCCTGCTCAAACGTCGATGAAGGTTTCGAATGGCGGCGACCAGTTCCTCACCATCCACGGGCTTGGTAAAGTAGAGATCGGCCCCTTCTTCATAACCCTTGATCCGATCGGCCCGTTCAGCCCGCGCCGTCAGAACAATGATACCGAGCCGGTGATGCGCAGAAAGGTCACGTGCGATCTCGAACCCATTTCCGTCCGGGAGATTCACATCCAAAATCGCGATGTCGTAGGGTTCTTTCGCAAAGGCATCCCTGAAGTCCGCCCAGCTGGCAACATCCGTCACGACAAGCGAATTGAGGCGGAGGAAGTCTGTCAGCCCGAGGCGAAGTTGATGATCATCCTCGAGAAAGATCACTTTCGGTCGACCAGGTTCCGCCGCGGCCATGGTCGGATGCTCTGAATTCATTCTATAAACCATCGACTCAAACGATAGAGACTTTCATGCAACGCACTGCCAGAATCAAACCGAGGCGACTTTTAGTCCTTCGCACCCATTTAGCAATTGCGTTCCGGCTCCTATCCACCTTGATCCTGTTGATAGCCCCGATGATCTGCCTTCCGTTCGGACAGGCAGCGGCTGGCGAAGCAGCCGGATTGAAGGCGCAAAACGCCATCGTCGTGCCAAAAGACCTTCGAGGCGCACTGCCGCTGGATGGCTTCCTGCAAGTCGCCATCGATCCCAAGGGTAACGCGACGCTCAACGATATGTTCAATCGGCGTGACGCCGATTTCGACTATATTAAGGATCACGACCTCAACCTCGGCTATGCTCGGTCCGCCGGCTGGATACGTTTTGTTCTCCAGAGCCCCGCTGATGCAACGGATGGCACAACGCTCCTGCTTTCGCTGACGCCGAACTTTTCCGATATCGTCGACGTTTATGTCGCCCCGGATAGCCCGGACCTGACAGCACCGGATTTTGTCCGTTTCGAAATGGGGGATCATGCGCCGCTCGTCCGTTCAGCCTTTACCGGGCTCGAGAACGTATTGCCGATCCAAGTCCCCTCCAAGGGACGGCTGGTCGTCTATATCCGAGGCGCCAGCAGCAACTCCTCACTCAATCTGTCCGTATCGGCCTACTCCACGACCGATTTCGGCTTCATGACCACCCTTGCCAATCTCGCCCGCGGCCTGTGGTTCGGAGGCATGGCCATCCTGATGATCGTTCAGATCGTCTTCTTCTGTTTCGACAGGAGAGCATTTTATCCGCTGCTGGCGCTGAATATTCTCGGCGCGACGCTGGTCTATTTCGGCAATCTCGGGCTCTCCCGGCTCCTGCTTTTTCCGCAGGGCGGCCTCGGAAACGACTATTTCACAGCCTCCGCAGCATGGCTCGGATTAGCGGCCGGAGCCGTGTCAGTCGCAAGCGTGCTCGAGTTGCGCCGCAGGTATCCGTGGCTCAACCGGCTCTTCCTGTTGAGCGCCGTCATCGGAGTGACGGGCGTCCTGTTTGCCTTTGCGGGCGAAAACCGGATGTTCGCTCCGCTGGCCAGTCTTGTCATTCTTGTCGTCACGACGGCTGCCATGGCTGTCTCCCTACGGGATCTCGTCGCTCTCAGAGATGCGGAATCCGGTCTGAAAGCGGCGGCCTTTATGTTGATCTGGTGCGGCCTCATCCTGACGAGCGCACAGCGCCTCGGCCTCCTCCCCTTGCCGAACTGGGTCGCCCATTCCTATGCGGTTGCCAGCATCAGCCACTTCATCCTGCTGACGGGTTCGCTTGCCGTGCGTCTTCGCAAGGCAGAGGCAATCAACAGGGATAACGATAAGCGCGCAGTGGTGATGGCTCATGCCGCCGAGCGACGTGCCAGCGAGCTTGTCGTCGAGCGGACACGAGAGCTTGCCGACGCAAAGAAGACGGCAGAAGATGCCTTGCACGCCGAATTGCAGGCGCAAGTCCGGCAAGTCCGCTTCATGGAGGTTATCTCCCATCAATATCGAACGCCGCTTGCCGCCATTCGCTCGAATATCGACAGCGTCCGCATCAGTCTTCCCGAAAAGGATCAGGCCAATCGCGGCAGGATTGATCGCGCCCGCCAAGCGATCGCCAGATTGGTCGAGGTTCTGGAAGTGAATCTAATCCGAAGCAGACTGCAGGGCGCGTCCTTCGAGCCGAATTTTGCCTATACACCAATCATCGACATCATAACCTCCGCCTACGCCAAGGCCGAAGATCTCTTGCAAGGGGCCAATATTCAACTTGATATCGCACCGGAAGCGCGGTCCGGACTGGTCAGGGCAGATGCGGAAATGCTCGGCATTGCCTTGATCAACCTGTTGGAGAACGCCGTCAAGTTTTCTGCTGCCGCCCACAATCCGAAAGTCCTGCTCGGAGCGAACACGCTCGACGACACGATTGCGATCTCCATCAGCGACAATGGTATCGGCATCCCATCGACGGAGGTCGAAACCGTCCTTTCGCATTCGGCTCGGGGGTCGAATGCCAAGCATGTCGAAGGGACGGGCGTCGGCCTGTCACTTGTTTCGCGTATCGCCGCCGCCCATGGCGGGTCTGTTTCGCTCACATCACCTGGACAAGGTCCCGGAACCATTGCGACAATTATCCTACCATCCGCGAGGTCAAACGCGTTGGCCACCGAGCCATGATGTGAATGACGATTGCTCATCTTTCAGTTAGCGCCGGGCTGCGGGGCGGCGAAAGGATACGCTGCAAGGTTTATCGTTGACGCGATAAAGCCGCGGGACGCGGCTCAACTGCGGCGAGATATGATACAACCCAAAACGCAAGTATTTCAGAGAATAGATGCCATCGCCCGTCATATTCGAGAAGCTGCAGAAAGCCTAATCCAGGGTCCCTAAGGAACTCGGGCTATTCGGCCAGTTCCCGCTTCCGGTTGAACCTTCCAGCGCAAAGTGCATCAGTTGTCAAAGGGCGGTTCATAGGTCTGGCAATTATAGAGACGACAGCTTCCGTCTTTCGCCGGCACCCAATCGTCGGTCGCGACATCGCCCGCTGAGCAGTAGCTGCTGTCGCGTACATATCGGTCATAAAGCGTACCCGATTGCCGCGAACCAGGATGTGTGACGATGATCGCCCCTTGGGAGTTGATCGCCTGTCGGAGCGCAGCGCAAGTCTGCCCGGTTGAACTGATGCGCGAAATAGCCAAAGCGCTGGACGCGCTCGAGAGTGCGATAGCGATCGTCAGAATTGCACCGACACGGTATGATATCGAACGTGGCATGTTGGTATGTCCTAGCGATAGACTGGATGGATAACCATTTTTCTCGATCTTGGTTCCAAGGTCAAATTGACCATGCCGCTGAGCGAGGCCACGCAAGCTTTGCGAAACGAGCCGAACAAGGCGCAAGAGCGCCTCTCACGGGCTCGTAAGGCAAGTTTCGCCGGACACGACTTCGCCCGCCCTCGTATTCGATTGGATCCGCAATGCGTATGGACGAGACCGCTCCGCGGCGGACACATTTGTACCCGCGACAGACCCGTCAGGGATGCTGCTGCATGCTCAAACCGCCATCAATCGTCAGGCAGGTTGCGTTCATGAACGGGCATTCGTCGGAAATCATGAAGACCGCGGCAAGGGCGATTTCTTCCGGCGAGGCGATCCGCCCACCGGGATGCAGCCTCATCGTTTCTGCCTTTGCGGCCTCCGGGTCGGAAAAGCTGTTCCAGTAGTCGATCACCTTTTGGGTTGCGACATAGCCTGGGGCGAGCGCGTTCACTCTGACGCCCCTGGCTGCATATTCCAGACCGAGCGATTTCGTCATGCCGAGTAGCGCATGCTTGGCAAGTGGGTAGGGAAATGTGTGGGGAATGATGGTGAATGCGTGGGTCGAGGCGATGTTGAGGATGGCGCCGCCGCCCTGCTCGATAAGGCAGGGGAGAACCGCCTTGCAGCAGTTCCATGCGCCTTTGAGATTGATGTCGAAGCAGCGCTGCCACTCGGCATCGGACGTTGCGAGCGGTTCGGCAAAAACATTGACGCCAGCATTGTTGATCAGAGCGTTCAGCGGACCGAGTTCGTCGGAAGCATCGCGGACGGCGGATGCGACCTGCGCTGCATCAACAATATCGGCTCTCTGATGACAGACCCTGCCGCCGCCGGCCTTGAGCATCTCGGCTTCGTAGGCAAGCCTTTCGCCATCGACATCGATAAGAAGGAGGCTGGCGCCCTCAGCGACACAGGCCTTGGCGATCGCAAGACCGATGCCCTGCGCCGCGCCGGTAACAAGAATACGCTTGCTGGAAAGACGGTTCACCATGACGATCTCCTACCACTCTGCAACGCTGCCGTCCTCATGACGCCAGACGGGATTGCGCCAGCGATGGCCTTCCTTGGCGCGCTCGATGACATAGGCCTCGTCTACTTCGATGCCGAGGCCCGGACCCTGCGGGATCGAGACGAAGCCGTCGGCATAGTGGAACACCTCCTTGTTGGAGATGTAGTCGAGGATGTCGTTGCCCTTGTTGTAGTGGATGCCGAGGCTCTGTTCCTGGATGAAGGCATTGTAGCTGACGGCATCGACCTGCAGGCAGGCGGCAAGGGCGATCGGGCCGAGCGGGCAATGCGGGGCGAGCGCCACGTCATAGGCTTCGGCCATGGCCGCGATCTTGCGGCATTCGGTGATGCCGCCGGCATGGGAGAGGTCGGGCTGGAGAATGTCGACATAGCCGTCCGACAGCACCGACTTGAAGTCCCAGCGCGAATAGAGCCGCTCGCCAAGCGCAATCGGCGTCGAGCAATGATTGGCGATTTCCTTCAGCGCCTCGCGGTTTTCCGACAGCACCGGCTCCTCGATGAATAGCAGCTTGTAGGGCTCGAGCTCCTTGGCGAGCACCTTGGCCATCGGACGATGCACGCGGCCGTGGAAATCGGCACCAATTCCCACATGCGGCCCAACAGCCTCTCGCACCGCCGCGACATTTTCGATGATGGCCTCGATCTTCTCATGCGTGTCGACGATCTGCAGCTCTTCCGCACCGTTCATCTTGATCGCCTTGAAGCCGCGGGCAACGACCTCCTTGGCATTGTTGGCGACGTCGGAAGGACGGTCGCCGCCGATCCAGGAGTAAACCTTGATCTTGTCGCGCACCTGTCCGCCGAGCAGCGAGTGGATCGGCTGGCCGAGAGCCTTGCCCTTGATGTCCCAGAGCGCCTGGTCGATGCCGGCAAGTGCCGACATGTGGATGGCGCCGCCGCGATAGAAGCCGGCGCGGTACATGACGTTCCAGTGATCCTCGATCAGGAAGGGATCCTTGCCGATCAGGTAGTCCTCAAGCTCGTGGACGGCAGCCTGGACGGTCAGCGCCCGGCCTTCTACCACCGGCTCGCCCCAGCCGACGATGCCTTCATCCGTCTCGATCTTCAGGAACATCCAGCGCGGAGGCACTATGTAGGTTGTAAGCTTGGTAATCTTCATCGCAGCATCGAATCCAGTATCATGTAAGAATGAGATCGGCGGCTTTTCCGGCCGCCGCGAGCACGGCAGCGTTGGTATTTCCGCTTACGATTGTCGGCATCAGGGAGGCATCGACGACGCGCAGGCCATGCGTGCCTCTGACCTTCAAATTAGGGTCGAGCACGGCTTCCGGATCGCTATCCTGCCCCATCTTGCAGGTTCCGACCGGATGGTAGCCGGTCTTGACCGTCCGCTTGCAATGCGCGGCAATCGCGTCATCGCTGAGCACGTCGGCACCGGGGAAGATCTCCTTTTCGATGAGATCGCGCATCGGCGAGGCGGCCAGGACAGTACGTGCAAAGCGGAAGCCAGCCATTGTCAGGCGCAGGTCATCGGGATGACCAAAAATCTGGGTATCTATGACCGGATCGGCGAGAGGATCGGCAGACGCCAGGGTCACAGAGCCCCTCGCCTTCGGCCGAAGGAGGAGCGAGTTGATCGTCACACCGTCGCCGGGCTCCGTCCCCATGACATCGCGGTCAAGATAGACCGTGGGGACGCAGAACATCTGGATGGTCGGCTGATCATTGTTTCCGTCCGGATCGTAGAAGGCACAGGTCTCCACGCCTGTCGTCGAAACCGGGCCTGACCTGAACAGGAGATATTGCAACCCCGCCTTGATCATCGGCCAACCGCGATCCTGCCCGTAATAGCCGAAGGATCCCTTTGTTGTCGCAACGACCGGGCATTCATAGTGATCCTGCAGATTTTTACCGACTCCCGGCAATGCGACCCTGGTTCTGATTCCGTGCTTGCCGAGTTCTTCTTCGGGGCCAATGCCCGATACCATCATGAGCTTCGGCGTCTGATAGGCGCCTGCCGCAAGGATGACCTCTTTTCCCGCCGATGCAGAGCGTGACTGATCATTCTTCAGATAGTCGACGCCCGTCACCCGATCGCCGTCCATCCTGAGGCCGGTTACGATGGCACCCGTCTCGATCGTCAGCAGCGGATTGTCCATGACCGGCGCCAGAAATGCGTCGACGGCGCTGGAGCGGCGATGCGTCTTCCAATCTATGGTATGCTGCATGAAGCCGACACCGAATTGGCGCGCACCGTTGAAGTCGGGATTGTAGGGAATACCCATGCCCTGCAAGGTCTTCACATAGGTGCGGGTCATCGGGCTGGTGTGCCCGAGATGGGAAATCTTCAACGGGCCACCGACACCGTGAAACTCGCCGGCAAGATGATCATTGTCTTCCTGCGCCTTGAAATAGGGCAGCATGTCCCGATAGGACCAGGCGCCGTCATTGGCGCCGGGTGGCGAGATCAGGGCATTCCATCGATCGAAATCAGCCGCCTGTCCGCGCATGTAGACCATGGCATTGACCGTGCTGCCGCCACCCAGAACCTTGCCCTGGGGCACGATCGGCCCGCGGCCGTCGAGCTGCGGCTGGGGTTTGGTCTTGTGCATCGCGAGATACGTGTCCTTTGCCAGGAACTTCATGTAACCCGCTGGAAAATGCATGATCGGGTTGGCCTTTGCAGGACCTCGCTCAAGCAGCAACACGCGTGCCTTGCCTTCGGTGACCAGCCGCGCCGCAACCACACACGCCGAACTGCCGCCACCAACGATGATAAAGTCGAACCGACCGTTGTCGGACATGGAAACGCTCCGTGAAAGTGAAGTCAGAGTGGCTGAGGACGAAGGCGGATACGACCTGCGAGCTGGTCACCCGGCTTGAGGACCTTCAGATCTCCGAGACCTGCCATATTGTGACCGTTTGCGAGATGAGACATCGGCTCGAAGCAGAAATAATCGCGTTTGAAAATGGGATCGAAACCGGTGTCCGAGACGAAGATGAAGGCATGCCGGAAGAGCGGGTCGGCGCTCAAGTTGAGCGCCGCCTTGCGCTCCGGCCAGGAGATCATGGCCTCCCCGGTCCAGCCTTCAAAGCCATTATTGACCCAACGGCAAGGCAGGCTGGAGGGCCTGCTGAAATTCAGGTCGCCGGGGATATCCTCGGCGTGACCTGGCAGCCAACCCTCGACCTCGGTCCAGAACCGTTGCGCCGGGGCTGCAAGGGTCGTCTGCGGCGTCATCGGAAAATAGGGATGCCATCCAAGGCCGAAGGGCAAGGCATGATCGGCGAGGTTCTCGACCGAAAGCTCCATCTCAAGCACATTGTCTTCAAGGAGGAACCGTTGCCGCGCGCGGTATTCGTAAGGTGTGTGGCCGCCACGATGCACGAGGCTGAGCTCGACGTCGTTGCCGCTCTGCCGGTCCAGCGACCATTGCGAATTCCATCCTTCGCCGTGGAGATAGTGCGGATCCCACGTTGTATTTGCGGTGAAGTGATAGGAACGTCCCTCGAAGGTGAACTGGTTGTTTTTCACCCGATTGCCAAAAGGAACCAGGGGATAGCAACCGGACGACAGCGCATCGACCTCGTCGCCCGGGGCAGGCCTGAGAAGTGGCACTCTATCGCCACCCCTTTCCCACCAGTATCCGAGGACGAGACCGCCGGCCGTTGAGACGCGCAGCGTCAAATCGCCGTCCTTGAGTTCAATCACCGACATTGCCCGCTCATCCCTTGTTGCGTGACGCGCTACGCTTGATCGCCTGGATATTGGCGAGCACCGCAACGACGATGATCAAGCCTCGCACGACCTGCTGGAAGAAAGGATTGATACCGAGCAGCACCAGGCCATTGCCGATCAGCGTGATGACAAGCACGCCAAGGAGAGTGCCGAGCATCGATCCTCGACCGCCCGACAGCGACGTCCCACCGACAACGACAGCGGCGATGACGTCGAACTCGAGGCCGGTTGCGGCAGTGGCATTGCCGGACCCCAGCCGGGACACCAGCAGGATGCCCGAAATCGCCGCCATTGCTCCGGCGATGGCAAAGAGCGCAACGCGAATGCGCGAGACGTTGATGCCGCTCAGGAATGCAGCCTGCGCATTGCCGCCGATTGCAAAGACGGATCGGCCGAAGGCCGTCTTCCTGCTGACGAAGGCAAATACGGCAAACAGGACGAGCATGATGATAGCCGCTGGGGGTACCCCGAAGATCGACTGATCGAGCGCATCGAGAAGATCGTTACGGCCAATCGATACGGGAAGCGCATCCGTGACGAAGAGAGCAATGCCGCGCAGTGCGCTCCAAAGTCCGAGCGTTCCGACGAAGGAGGGTACGTCGAAATAGGCTCTCAGAATCCCTGGAATCGACCCGAGCAGGGCCCCGACCACGACGGCAAGCGCGAAAGCCAGGGGCGTTGGCACACCCCAATGCAGCAAATCGGCAAGCACAACCGAGATAAAGGCAACCATGGGCCCGACACTCACGTCGATTTCGCCGGCGATGATGATCAGGGTGGCAGCCCAGGCGGCGATCCCGATCGTTGCCGCATCGCGCAGAATATTGATCTGGTTGTTGAACGACATGAAGCCGTTTGCCGTGGAGGTAAACACGACGTAGAGCACGACGATCGCCACGAACAGGCTAAGCTCGTTCATGTGCTGGAAGAAACTGATACCGCCCTTGTCCGCCTTGGCAGCCGCGGATTTTGCAGCTTGGTCGATTGCCATTAGAACCTCCGTCAATGTCCGGTAATGCAGGCGGCCATTACAGCGTCCTGATCAATTTTGGGGGAATGGAATTCCTCCTGCAACTTGCCGTCCCTCAAGACAAGGACCCGGTCGCAGACGAGAGGCAATTCCTCTATTTCACTGGAAACGAAAATGATGCTGCGGCCCTCCGCCGCCAGCTGTCGAATAATCGCATAGATCTGCCCTTTTGCTTCGACGTCGACGCCGCGCGTCGGCTCGTCGAGCAGCAGCACGCGACTGTCGGCATGCACCCAGCGGCCGATAACGACCTTTTGCTGATTGCCGCCGGAAAGTGTACCGATCGGCGTGTCGGTGCGCGCCGTCTTGACATGCAATCGGTCGATGACGCGTCGCGCGGCCTCTGCCATGAGACGGGCAGACAGGATGCCGTAGCGGCTGACGGCGGCGAAATTCGTTGCCAGCGCATTTTCGTCAACTCCAAGAAGCGGAACGATGCCTTCCTCCTTGCGGCTCTCAGGCGTATAGCCGAAGCCCCGGTTGACCATCTGCCTGTATCGCGGCGTCCTGACCGTCGATCCATCGATTTTGATGCTTCCATGCGAGAACGAACGTATTCCCATGATGGCCTGAAGCAGTTCCGTTCGACCTGATCCCAGCAAGCCGGCGATTCCGAGCACCTCTCCTTCGCGAAGCTTGAAGGAGATGGACTGAAGCTTGGGGGCAACGGCCAGATCGTTGACATCCAGCACCGTCTTTTCGCGGGAGTTCGTTTCAAGAAGGGCAGCCTGCGAGGCCTCGGAGCCCAGCATCAGTCGAACGATCTCGCGTGTCTCAGCGCCCTTGACATCGACAGTGTCGATGATGCGACCGTCACGCATCACGGTTGCGGAATCTGCGATCCGCCGGATCTCGTTCATGCGGTGGCTGACATAGATCACCGCGATACCCTCGGAAGCGATGCGCGTTACCGCATTCATGACCTTCTCTGCCTCGGCCGCGGCAAGCGAGCTTGTCGGCTCGTCGAGGATGACGAGCTTTGGTTTACCGATCAGGACGCGGGCAATCTCAAGCAATTGGCGTTCGGCGGGGCTCAGGCTCATAACCAGCCTGTTGGTGGGAAGATCCAGCCCGAGCCGCGCCATGGCCTCTGCGGCTTGCGCTTCCATCCTGGCATATTGGATCACCCCGCCTTGGCGGGGCCAACGACCGAGAAAGAGATTTTCGGCAAGGGTCATTCCCGGCACCAGGCTGAGTTCCTGGTAGACGACGCGAACGCCATTTTGGAAGGCTTCCTGGGCGCGTCCCGATCCTGCCTGCTTGAGTTCGACGCCATCAATGGCAACGGTTCCGCTATCCGGGATTTCGGCTCCGGTCAGAAGACGGATCATTGTGGATTTGCCGGCGCCGTTCTTGCCGAGAAGAGCCCTCACCTCGCCAGCTGCGACCTCGAAGGTCGCGTTATCAAGCGCTAGAACGCCCGGATACTGGCGCGTGCAGCCCCTGATGGAGGCGACGATCCGTGCGGATGCAGCCGGTGCGGAATGGTTGGCAGAGATCATTGGCACGTTCCACATTGAACATTGCCGCCGGATACCCGGCGGCATCTTTTGCAAAGTCAGATGAAGCTCAAATCACGGCAGACCGTCAGCGTGGGCCTTTAGCCAAGCCTTGGCGTCCTCTGAGGATTTGTAAAGGTCGATATCGTAGGGGACCTTGATATCGGACGGCGCCTGGCCGTTGATCGACTTGATGGCCTGCGCCAAAGCGAGCTTGCCGAGGCCCTGGCCGGAGATGTCGACGACCGCCTTGATGACGCTGAAGTCGGAGAGTTCCTGAGCGATCTCCGTTGTCATGTCGCCACCGAACACCACAACCTTGCCGGTCTTGCCCTGGCTCTTGACCGCGCGTGCCGCACCCAAGGTTGCGCCACCAGCCTCGCCGAAGAAAGCGTCGATGTCCGGATTGGACGAGAGAATGGTACTCGCGACCGAAACCGCCTTGTCGAGGACGGCACCTTCCTGGTTAGCGACGATCGTTGCTCCTGGGACCTTCGCCTTCAATGCATCCTCGAAGCCCTTGCGGCGCGTCACGCAAACTTCGACGAATTCGCAGTTGAGAATGGCAATCTTCGGAGCGGTTTTCTTTTCGGCGACAAAGTAGTCGCCGGCGGCATCACCGAGCTTGTGTCCGAATTCGTAGGGGTCCCCGACCGCATAGGCTGAGACATAGGACTTCATGTCGGCATCGTTCAGGCAGGTATTGTAGCAGACCACCGGAATACCGGCGTCATGTGCACGTCGGATGGCGCGATAGGAGCCATCGGCCGATACCGGCGAGACGATGATCGCCTTTACGCCGGCGGAGATCAGCGAGTCGATGAAGGACGATTCCTTGCTGACATCGCCCTGAGCATTGGTCTCGATCAGATCGAGCTTGTCACCCGCGTCTTTCGCGCCGGTCTCGATGCCCTTGCGCACGCCGGCATAAAAGCCCTGGGCGTCCATGTAGATGGCCCCGACCTTCAGAACCTTCTCCTGAGCAAAACCACTTGATGCCTGCGCTGCCACGGCAGCCGACATCGCCAGCATAGCGGCGATCTTGATGAGCTTCATGCGCTCCTCCCTCCTCATTGAATGACCAGAATAGCAGTGAAGGGCTCATGGGGCCGACCTCGCCTACTGTGGCGTCACCATATTCTTGATCATATCAATGTCAATATAAATAGGATTTATTTTTTAAAAAATATGGAAACGGGTCCGTATCTGTGCTAGCGAATAAGAGGGAACAGCCACGCTCGCAGTTTAAATAGGATTTATTTTAGCTTAGCGAGCTGACCGTCCCATGCCTTGACTGCGGCACCGCAGGCTGAAAAAGGCTGATCGGCGGTGATTTTGGAGAAGGATAAGGGATGACCAAAGCAAGGGCCGGTCGCGTTTTGACTCTGGACGGCGATCCGATTGCCGAACATGGCAAACGAAGTGTCCGTGAGAGCCTTCTCCAGCGGGTCATCCACAAGATCGTTTCCGGCGAGCTGGCGGAAGGTTCCACATTGCCCAATGAGGCAGAGCTCACGGCGCAGTTCGATGTCAGCAGAACCAGTCTGCGAGAGGCCATGCAGTATGTATCTGCCCTTGGAATGGTTCGCTCACGAACGCGGGCAGGAACAACCGTTCTGCCGCGAGAAAACTGGAATTACCTCGATCCCCTAGTGCTTGACGCCATGCTTTCGCACGGTGCTGATGAGAATTTCTATGCCTCGTTGATCGATGCCAGGCAGCTACTCGAACCTGCCGCGGCGGCGCAGGCAGCAGCAAAGGCAACCGCTCGCCAGCTCTATCAAATCTCGAAGGCTTTCGAGGATATGGTAGAGGCCAACTCTCGCGACAACGAGGCCTGGAGCCGCGCGGACCTTGAGTTCCACACCGCCATCATCGACGCCAGTGGCAACTGGGTGTATCGCCAATTCGCAACGGCCATCAGGGCAGCTCTTCTTGCCAGCTTTCGATTGACCAATCGGGCCAGCCAGTCGCATGAGCAGGCAATTATCAAGCATCAAGATGTTCTCGACGCCATTCGGATGCGGCGCCCGGAGGCCGCCAAATTCGCCATGGAACAATTGATCGGCGTCGCGCGCAGCGAGATCAATGAAGCGCTCAGAAAGTCGAGAGAGAACGTCCCCTGATCGGCAGCGCCCAGTTTCAAGCGCCCGATGAGAGAACGAGAACTCCCCACTAAGTTCACCCCAACCGCCATGTCTGGCTGATCTACTGCCGGTTCGAAATGGCGACGCCTTTCATGGGCCCGTTTTCCGTCCTGCCGGTCACCGCCAGACCGAAAATGGAGGCTCAATCAGCGTCGGGACAATCACTCGCGGCTAAAACTTAAAATAGCCCTTCCGATCGGATTTCCGGAGACCAACGGATTTGGCATCCAGGCCGTAGAGACCTCGAGCGTGTCTCCATCGAGCTTGTAGAAGCGTTCCTGCTCAGTGCCGTTCCAGGCTTCATTCCAAGATGAGTCAATCTTTGTGATGAACCTACCCCCATCGACCCGGTACCGCCCGCTATAGGCCATCGCGGTTCGGAAAAGCGCCGCCAATGTCTCATCTGTATTCCCTGGCTCCCGCGTCTTTGCGGTGACGAGGACCATCATTCGCCCATCGGAGCCGAAAATAAGGTGCCCATTGGGATCAGCGCCCCAAGGTTGGCCGCGCTCCTTTGAACTCTGAAGTTCCGTGTCGAAGGAAACCAATCGCCAGCTACCGTAGAGCCTGGGATCGCGCTCAGACATAATTGCTCCTGTCTTCGTTTGCCAAAACGTAGTCACTTGTCGATGGTCGGTATTTTGCCATGGACCGCGCCCGGCAATTGGTCTTACGGACGACGGCGCCGCGCACGCAAAGTCCTCACTCACCTGCAACGACAACGGTCTCGAATTCGCACATCAAACGGCGTCATTAGAGGCCCATTTGCTTGACCTGACAAGCTTACCGAAAGCGGCCATGCGCCGCAGTTGATCGCAGCGAAGCCGCCACCGCGCGAGCCAATCGCGCTGATGCATCGGAGATATCGTCACTCATCACCATGGTCTTCATGCTTGATAGTCCATGGATGTGAGCCAAGGCAGGCTAGGAGCGACTTGGAAACCTGTCGAGCCTTGCGTTTAGCTGGCCGATGGTCGTGACATCTGCATTGGCAAAAGCAAAGCGAAGATAGGCATCATTGCCCTCCCCGAAATAGGCGCCAGGAATAGAGATTACGCCAGCCGTGGATGCCAGGCGTTCGGCTATCTCCGTCGACGCCTGCCCTTCAAAGGGATGCTTGATAAAGGCGAAATAAGCGCCGATCGCAGCAATGCTCCATCCGGGCGCTGCGGCGAAGACTTCCGTGAGCGCCCTCGCACGTCGCGCGATTTCGGCGCGGTTGCCGGCACGCCAATTCGCGAGCTTCGGGAGGGCTTCGGCAACGGCATGCTGCGCCGCACGAGGCGCGCAAATCTGCATGTTGTCCATGACCTTGGCAACCTCTCGAACAACCTCTGGCGATGCCGTGATCGCGCCCAAGCGGTGACCGGGAATGCAGAGCGATTTGGAAAAGCTGTAGAGAAGGACGAGCCCCTCGTTCCAGTCCGTTTGCGAAAGCAGATCGTGCGGCCGTGTCGAGCCCTCATCCAGGAAATCCCGATAGGTCTCGTCCAGCACCAGCCAGGCACCATGCTTTCGGCAGAGGGCGTAAAGGCTATTCAAGAGCTCGGGTGGATATATCGCACCCGTCGGATTGTTGGGACTGACGATGGCAAGTGCTTTGGCACCCTCGGCCAAAGCCGCTTCCACGGACGACATCTTCGGCAGAAAGCCATTCTCGGAATCGCATTCGACGAGCACACTCCCGATCCCCAACATGGAGAGCGTCGTTTCGTGGTTGAAATAAAACGGGTTGGTAATTGCCACCCGGTCTCCCGCCCGCGCAAGCGCAATCATAGTCGCCATGAAGGCCTGGTTGCAGCCTGCGGTGATCTGGATGTTCTCCGCGCATATTCGGCTGGCATAGATATCGGACATATGCGCCGCATAGGATTGACGCAGGGCGCTTTCTCCTTCGATCGGTCCGTAGCCCGTCATCGCCTGCATGCCTGCGGCTTCACCAAGGAGCCGCAGCATTTCAGGATGCGTCGGATATCCCGGCACGGCCTGCGAAAGATCGATCAGGGGGCCGCGCAGCCCGTCATATGCACGCGCCCATGCCATGACCGCGGGGATCGGTGGCCCTGGCAGCCGAGATACGAGACTGTTTGGCATAGCTTTCATAATCTTGCAGACCTCACGATGAACATTGGCTTGTCTAAGAAACGACATTCCGCACGAACCGAGTGATTTCCGTCCCCCTGTTGGCGTAGGAATAATTCTGGGCTGAGCTGTAGATCGCGAAAGCCCCCTTCGGATACTCCTTTTCCTCGCCGCTCAGGATCAACGTCAAGGTTCCCTCCATGACGACAATCATTTCATGCCAGCCTTGCGGATCGGGTTCTGCATCGTAACGCTCTCCCGCCTCAAGCGACCACATCCACAATTGCGTTTCCTGCCCGGAAGGTGCCGTTCCCAGAAGCACCCCCTTGCTTTCCGCTCCGCTGCCGCGCCACGTCACTTCGTTGATGTCGGACGATGAGTGACGATCGGGATTCCGGACGAGATCGACGAAGCCGACGCCCATCGCGACAGCCAGTTTGTCAAGACTCGACAGGCTGATATTGGCATCTCCAGCCTCGACCGCAATGATCATTCGCCGGCTGATGCCGGATGCTTCGGCAAGCGCGACTTGGCTGAGACCGGCTGCTTGTCGGAGCCTTCGAAGATTTCCGGAGACATGCGCCAAAACATCGCCTCGCTCTTGACTGTGCAATATATTGCTCATAGGGTCCTTCTACTCTTAACGGGCAGACTGATCAACAGCGAATTCAACCGTGCGTCCACCAGGACGCGCGAGCGATCGCTCGCGTCATCATCCTGCTCATGTAACTGGGAGGTCCCTGATGACGCAACCGATCGTGCTCGGCGAAGCCGAGATCAACCAACTCTTGCCAAAGGTCGACATCCGATCCGTGCTGGAGCGGATGTTCCGCTCGCTGGCAAACGACAATGCAGTCCAACCGCCACAGACGCTAACCCTCTTTCCGAAAGGTGCCGGAGACTTCATCACCTATCTGGGCGTGCTTGCCGATGAAAAGGTCTTCGGTGCAAAACTGTCGCCCTATATCCCCGGCCATGGTCAGGCACTGGTGACCGCCTGGACGCTCTTGATGTCGATGGAGAGCGGTGTGCCCATCTTGCTCTGCGATTCCAAGAGACTGACCACGGAACGCACCGCCGCCACCTCGACTATCGCCGCAGATGCGCTGACACCTCAAGACGCCTCCGTCCTCACCATCGTCGGTTCTGGTCCCGTAGGATTAGCCCATCTGCGTTACGCAGAGCGCATCAGGCAATGGAAAGAGATCAGGATCGTGTCGCCGAACATCCATGCGCGACACGATGTGCCTTCGAAGAGCTCGGTCGGCACGAGCATCTCCAAATGGACAGATGCCAACGAAGCGATTGTTGGTGCCGACCTGGTGCTTCTCTGCACGTCGTCAGGAAAACCCGTCATCGACGCTTCGAAACTGTCGAAGGCCGCGGTTGTCACCTCCATCAGCACGAATGTCGCCAATGCGCATGAGATCGATCCTTCAGCGCTTCAGGGCTTCGACGTCTATTGCGACTACCGCGCCACGACGCCCTTTTCTGCCGGCGACATGAAGCTTGCCACTGAAGCGGGCACGTGGGCGTCCGACCGTCTTTGTGGCGATCTGCCCGATCTTCTTTCGGGCCGCGCGAAACATCCGAGCCGTGAGCGACCGGCTTTCTTCCGTTCGATCGGCCTCGGTCTCGAAGACGTCGCTGCCGCCTTGGCCTTGCTCGTTGCTGCCCGCAGCTGAACCCTGAAATATCTAGGAGAATGAAATGAAGATACGTGACTTCGGCGTTGAGATCTGGATGAACAAGTACGAGACCAAGTGCGAGCTCAACCTGGCCGAGACCTGCGTTGAATCCCTGACGGTCGCCGAACTGCTCGATATGTCCGGCATCAACGACATTGGTGAACGGCTCAAACCGCTAAAGCTCACCTATGGCGAGATCGAGGGCAGCGTGCGTCTGCGCTCCCTTGTTGCGGCACTCTATGAAAAGCAGAAACTCGACAACGTCGTCATAACCCATGGTGCAATCGGCGCCAACGCACTCGTGCATCAGACATTGGTCGAGCGTGGTGACCGCGTCATCTCGGTCCTTCCTACATACCAGCAGCACTACTCCATCCCCGAAAGCATTGGAGCTGATACCCAGATCCTCAAGCTGACGGAAGCAACCGCGTTCCTGCCGGACCTTGAGGAGCTAAAAAAGCTCGCGACGCCAGGTACGAAACTGATTGCGATCAACAATCCGAACAATCCGACCGGCTCGCTGATGGACAGGGCCTATCTGACCAAGATCGTCGAGATCGCCCGTACATGCGGCGCCTGGATCCTTTGCGACGAAGTCTATCGCGGCACGGACCAGGAGGGAGACCTCGGAATGACCGCATCCATCGCCGACCTCTACGAGAAGGGCATCAGCACTGGCAGCATGTCGAAAACATATTCGCTGGCGGGCCTTCGCCTGGGATGGATCGCGGCCCCCTCTGACCTCATCCACGCGGTCTCCATCCATCGTGACTACAACACGATTTCCGTCGGCATGCTCGACGACCATTTTGCCGCCATCGCACTTGAGAACAAGGACAAGATCCTTGAGCGCAGCCACAGGATTACCCGGACCAATCTCGCAATCCTGTCGGATTGGGTCGACGCCGAGCCGCTGATTTCATGGGTCAAGCCCAAATCCGGAACCACGGCCCTTCTCAAATACGATCTGCCGGTTTCCTCGGAAGAATTCTGCTTGCGGCTCCTCGAGGAGACAGGCGTCATGCTCACGCCGGGCAGCGCCATGGACATGGAGGGGTATCTTCGCATCGGCTATACGAATGGCGAAGAAGTCCTTCGCGAAGGGCTTGGCCGCCTCTCCCGCTTCCTCAAGCAGGCCTCCACCCAAGCGGCGTGACCCGCTCCCATATCAAGAATTCCCTCGCGCCGATTTGAGCGCGCGGGATTTGTTCGTTTCCAACAAAAGGGGAATCTTCATGAAGCGAATGACTATTGCAATTGGGCTCGCACTGCTCGCCAGCATTGCGTCCGCGGACGAATTGCGCATCGGCACCAGTGCCGACTACCCGCCGTGGGAATCCGTTGACGGCAGCGGCAAAATCATCGGTTTCGACAAGGACGTCGGCGACGAGATCTGCAAGCGCATCGCCGCGACCTGCGCCTGGCAAAACCAGGCCTATGACGGTCTTCTGCCAGGGCTGCAGATCGGCAAGTTCGATCTCGTCATCTCAGGCGTCTCGATCAACGACGAGCGCTCGCAAAAAGTCGACTTTTCGGCCGCCTATGCGGATGCGCCGAATGCGATCGTGGTAGCGCCCGGCAGCGAAGCGGCATCGGCGAAATCCGCAGCCGACCTGAGCAAGGCTCTCGCCAAGGCATCGATCGGCGTGCAGAGCGGGACCACCCACGAGCAGGTGATCCGCGCGCATTTCCCGGACGCCGACGTCCATGTCTACGATCGCCCCGACCAGGTGGCCGACGATCTTACTGCCGGCCGCATCGATGCCGGCCTGATGGAGCGCTCCGCATGGGAACCGCTCGTCAAGGAGCGCGGCAAGGACAAGCTGGTCTATGCAGGTCCATTGTTGACCGGCGCGGACTTCGCCGAATTCGGCAAGGGCCAGGGCGTCGCCATGGCGAAGGGCAAATCCGAGCTCAAGACCAAGGTAGACGGCGCGGTCGAAGCCATGCTCAAGGACGGAACGGTCAAGACCATCGCTGAGAAATGGTTCGGCTACGACGTATCGAAGAAGTGATGTCCTGAGGGAGGCGGCCTGCCGCCTCCCAATCATGGAGGAACCATGCAAATACGTCCCGAAATCCTGACCGCCGCAAAGGATGATCTCACCACCCTCGTCGCCATTCCATCGGTGAGCGCGCGGGCGGAAGGTCTTGCGGCCTGCGCCGACAAGGTCGAAAGCCTGCTCAAGGATGCCGGCTTCCTGACCGAGCAGCATCCTGGAGACGTCGGACCCTTCGTGGTTGGCGAGACAGGCGACGGTCCCTTCACGCTGCTCATCTACAATCACTATGACGTCCAGCCCGAGGATCCGACCGATCTATGGACCGACCCGCCATTTGCGCTTTCCGAGCGTGACGGTCGTCTCTATGGCCGCGGTGCGGCTGACGACAAGGGCGAATTTGTCAGTCGCCTGGCAGGATGGCGCGCGTTCCGCGCGGATCGGCCTGAAGCCCTGCCGTTCAAGCTGATATGGATCGTCGAAGGCGAAGAGGAGATCGGCAGCCCGTCGCTCACGCGTTTTCTCGAAAACAGGTTTTCAGATACAAAGGCAGATATCTGCTGGTGGGAATATGGCGAGGTCGACAAGTCGGGACGACCGATCATCCTGATGGGCTTCAAAGGCATACTTGCAGTCGAACTTCAGTGCCGCACGGCCCGGGCGGACCTGCATTCCAGCCTTGGCGCGATATTCGACAACCCGCTCTGGCGACTTGCCGCGGCGGTGTCCTCCCTGCGTGACGCCTCCGGACGAATTCTGATCGACGGATTTTACGACGATATCATCGAGCCGGACGGGCGCAGCAAGGAGCTTACGGCAGTACCCCCGTTCCCGTTGGCCGATCTTCAGGCCGAGACCGGTGGCCAACGCCTTCTTGGCGGCGTGGGGCCAGAGAATTTCTACGCGCATCTCAACTTCGAGCCCTGTCTCAACGTTAACGGCTTCCACGGCGGTTATGGCGGGCAAGGCGCGAAAACCGTCTTGCCTTGCGCAGGTCAGGTGAAGCTCGACTTCCGTCTGGCGCCGGGGCAACACCCGCTGCGCATTGCCGAACTGCTCCGCAAGCACTTGGACCAGCACCATTTCGAGGATATCGAGCTGACCATCCTCGATGCGGAGGTGCTCGGCGTCAGAAGCGATCCGACGCACTCTGTCGTCGAAATGGGCGCAGCGCTTCTTGAGAAATGGTTCGAGCGCCCGGCAATCATTCAACCCAGTTCCGCAGCATCGGGACTTGCCCACCCATTCGTGCACAAGTTCGGCGCGACGCTGTTTGGTGCAGGCCTCACCCACCACGGTGCCATGCTTCATTCTCCCGACGAGAATATCCTGACTGCGCAGTTTGCGAAGATGATCGGCTTTGCCGCTGATTTCTTCACTCTGCTTGCCGATGCTGCCGAAGACAGAGCACCGGAGAGCCTGCATGCTTGACGCGGTCCAGCAATATCAAGGCCAACTGATGCAGGGACTCCTGATGACCCTTGCGGTAGCGGTCGGAAGCTTCATCATCGGCTTTATCATCGCCGCAATCCTTGCGCCGCTTACGGTCTACGGACCTCCCGCAATTCGCCGTGTCATCATGGGCTATATCGGGCTCATTCGGGGCCTTCCCGAACTGCTCGTCATATTCCTCATATTCTACGGCGGCACCGTGCTGCTTACGAAATTGGCCGGCCAATATGTCGAGGTCGACGGGTTGAGCGCCGGCATTGCCTCCCTTTCCATCGTCGCGGCAGCCTACCTGACGGAGATCCTACGAGGCGCGCTCCTAAGCGTGGTTGCCGGCCAATGGGAGGCAGCTCTTTCCCTGGGATTGCGCCGGGCGCGCGCCTTTCGCCTCGTCGTCATGCCCCAGATGATGGCACGGGCCCTTCCGGGGCTTGGAAATCAGTGGCTGGTCATCCTGAAGGAGAGCGCTCTTGTCTCCGTCGTCGGGCTCGAGGAACTCATGCGGAAATCTGTCGTGGCAGCGGGTGCCACCCATCAGCCGCTCGCTTTCTATCTCGCCGCCGCCGCCCTCTACGTGCTGATCACGGCTGTCTCGACGCTTCTTCTGAAAATGTACGAATCCCGCCTGACCCCGCATCTGAGGTAACGCCATGTTGTCGCTCGAGCTCTTCGCACCCGCATTCCTGGCCGTCAAGAACGGGTTCGCTCTTACCGTCCTCATTACGATCGTGAGCTTCGTGGTGGGTCAAATTCTGGCTCTGCCTCTTGCGCTCGCGCTCACATCCGCAAGCCGGCTGCTGCGATTTACCGTCTCCACCTACACGTTCCTGATCAGAGGAAGCCCGCTGCTCGTCCAGCTCTTCATTGTGTATTACGGGCTGGGACAGATTGAGGCTGTGCGCCATAGTTTCCTCTGGCCGGTTCTTCGAAGCCCGATCTATTGCGCGATCCTCGCAATCGGCCTCAACTCTGCCGCCTATTCAGCCGAGCTGCTTGCGGGCGCGATCCGTCAGATCCCGCAGGGGCAGTCCGAAGCCGGAAGCGCCCTTGGGCTGCATCGAGGCGTGCTTCTGCTCAAGATCCTTCTTCCGCAGGCCTACCGGGCAATCCTTCCACCCATCGGCAATGAACTCGTCCTGGTCATGAAGGGTTCCACGCTCGCAAGCGCTGTCACTGTCATGGAAATGACGGGTGCGGCCCGCGTCTTCGTCGCGCGCAGCTATGCTCCGTTTGAAACCTTCCTCATAGCCGGAACAATCTACTTGTTGATGGGCGCGGTCCTCGGGCGGGTATTCAAATTCATCGAAATGCGTGCCGCCATCCCAGGTCGATGAACCTCATGTCAAGGTTTCCCGCCCGTTGGGAATATTGGCCGAACTCAATCGATACTGGCGTTTAGCCGATATGATCGTTTGCGGTCGACCAGAAACCAGGGAGAAGCCGCATCGGTCGGCTTCAGGACAAGTCTTTGGCGAAGCAGCTTGTGAGAGCCTGAATTGGCAAATTCGGAGACACGCGAAGCGCGTCCGAATTCATGCAAGATCATTGCTCAGCATCTCCAACACGCTCAGTGCATGGTTGGCATATTGACTGATCCAGCGGTCCGAGATCGCCTTGATGGGCAAAGCGTTGAGATGGTTCCACCGTTCACGCCCCTCCCGTTTGGCGATGACCAGGCCGGCCTCCTCCAATATCCTCAAGTGCTGCATCACCGTGCAGCGGTCCACGCCCGGATGCGCCTCGCATAGGTTGCCGGTTGTTTTCGGCTCGTCCCTGATTTGATCCAGCAATCTTCGCCGGAACGGATGAGCCAGAGCCTTGAAAACGAGATCGCCATTTGGTTCACTTGACATGTTATATTTTTATAACATATTTTGCCGACATTCAAGCATTGGGGGGATGGGATGGCCTACGAATTTAGTGTCAATGCACGCATTGGTCGGCCGGTGCCTGAGGTCTTCGATGCGGTCGTCAACCCGACAAAACTCTCCGGCTACTTTGTGACAACCGGCGGTGGGTCGAGCGCGCCGCTCATCGAGGGGACCACGGTGATCTGGTGGGGCAATGTCCCCGTCGAGGTCGAAACAATCGAGAAGGATCGAAGGATCCTATTACGCTGGAGTGCAAACTCGGCGCGGGCTGAAGCGGACTACCAAACCAAGATCGAGATGCGTTTCGAGCCTTTGGACGATTGCGCCACGATGGTGACGATCCGCGAGGGCATTTGGCGCACAGAGGATGCAGGACTGAAGCAGAGCTACATCAACTGCGAAGGTTGGACCCAGATGCTGTGTTGCCTGAAGGCATTCGCGGAATACGGCATCAATCTGCGTGAGGGATATTACACCAGCGAAATGAAGGGCGTGCCCGCGCGACCCCGAGATTAGAACCAGACAGGAAAAGGAGAAAGGCATTGGCTGCAAAGCTTTATGGAGGCATCGATATCGCGATCAAGGTGCCGCCTCATCAATACGAGGCGACGGTAGCTTTTTATCGGGACACCATTGGGCTCGTTCCCATTACCGATAAGGCACCGGATATTGGTTTCGAGCTTGGTCCAAACAAACTCTGGATCGCTGCGGAACCCAGAATGAGCCAGGCTGAAGTCTGGCTGGAGCTGTTTACTGACAACTTTGATGCTGCCGCCGAACATCTCTCAAAATCAGGCGTGACGAGGTGCGATCAAATCGAACCACTTGCTGACGGCTTCAGGGGCGGATGGATCACCAACTCGGCAAACATAATCCATATGGTTCGTGAGCCCGACGCCTGGTAAGCCTCCACCCAACGCGGTACTCCATCGGCTGCGGCCGGTTTGGCCAATGACGATCGTCCAGCCAAACCGGTTAGCATCATTCCCTCGGCTACGATCATTGAACCTCTCTCGCTTTACAAGATTGCCTTCTAGCGCGTGAGCGCAGCAAAGCGACCGAACATCATTGCTCGCGTTCTGTCCTGATGCAGCTGCAATGAAAACCCCTACGGCGTTTCGCGTCATCTTTCAGAAGCACTCAGTATCGGCCTCGTATTGAGAGCCGGCCGCGATAGCGTTGGCATGGTGCACAAAAATCATGTCGCCCGACCCAAAGGCCGAAGACGGTCTCAATCCGGGTGGATGAGGGCCGCGTGGGGTTCGTTCGAGGGTCGCGCCCAATCCTTGAACCCACCCAGGTTCGTGAAGATTACCCGGACAGGGTGACGTAGGCGTCAGTCCTCCGTTTCAGCTCCCGGCACCGGGAGCAAATTCGCCAATTCGGAAATTTTATACCACCCGGCTTTTGTTGTGCTCCACGTCTATTGACTTGCCGTAGTTCGCTTCAGTATTCTCGAATTATAACTATTATTCCATAATAATGGTATTTCTCGGGAGGAGAACACCATGAATTTCCTGAAACTTGCCTATGTCACAACCTCGCTTCTGGCCTTTTCAGCGCCTGCCGCTCTCGCACAGCAACAAGGCGGGGTGATCAATGTCGCGACCATCGGTGAACCGGCCTCGCTCGACCCGATGGTGAGTGCAACGGATCTGGTCGGCATGATCTCGCAGCACATTTTCGAAACGCTGTTCACCTTCGACAGCAAATGGAACGTCACGCCGCTTCTGGCGCAATCCATGCCCGAGGTGAGCGAGGACGGCACGGTCTATGCGATCAAACTGCGTCAGGGCATCAAGTTTCACAACGGACGCGAGATGACTGCGGACGACGTCGTCGCCTCGCTTAAGCGCTGGCTGGACGTCGCCTCGCGCGGCAAGCAAACGGCCGTCTATATCAAATCGGTCGCCAAGACCGCTGACGATACGGTGACGATCACCCTCACCCAACCCTATGCGCCGCTCCTTTCGCTTCTCGCCTTCAACAATTCCGCCGCCGTGATCATGCCGACCGATGCGCTGGCAATGCCGCTGAAGGAAGTGATCGGCACGGGCCCCTACAAGCTCAAGGAGCACAAGCCGGATCAATATATCCAGCTCGTGCGTTTCGACGATTACAAGTCCCGCACAGAAAAGGCGGATGGTTTCGGCGGCGCACGCATCGCCGAGGCGAACGAAATCCGCTTCGCGCCGCTCCCCGATGCCAACACACGGGTCGAGGCCGCAATTTCCGGCCAGTACGACTATGTCGACTCTCTGCCGGTGGAATCCTATCAGCGCCTGGAACAGGGTGCGGACAAGCCGGTCCTGCTCGATCATTTCGGCTGGCCGATCTTCGTCATGAACAACAAGGAAGGCCCGCTCAAGAACCCGAAGATCCGCAAGGCCGTGCAGATGGCGCTGAGTGAGGCCGACATGCTGGCGGCAGGTTTCGGCGACCCGAAATTCTATGCCGTCGAGGCAGCCATGTATCCGAAGAACTATATCTGGCACACGGATATCGGCACCGAGAATTACAATCTTGCCGACCCGGAAAAGGCCAAAGCGCTTCTGGACGAAGCCGGCTACGACGGCACGCCGCTGCGCATCCTGACCAGCCGCCAGTACGAGTTTCATTACAAAATGGCGCAGGTCGCGCAGATGTATCTGGAACAGGCCGGTTTCAAGGTCGACCTTCAGGTCAGCGACTGGGCGACCATGATCCAGCGCAACAAGAAGCCGGAATTGTGGGATGTGTTCATTACCCACAGCCCCTTCCTGCCGGAACCGGCACTGAACTTCATCCTGTCCAAGACCGCCGGCGGCTGGTGGGATACGCCGGAGAAGGAAAAGGCGCTCGATGCCTTTAATCGCGCGACCTCGCAGGACGAACGGGTGAAATTGTGGGCCGACTTGCAGAAGCTGATCTTCGAACAGGCACCCGTCGTCAAGATTGGTGATTTCAGCGCCCTTTCGGCGGCGTCGCCGAAACTCGGTGGCTTCAACCCGTCGCCCTGGCCATATTTCTGGAACGTTCAGGTCAAGAACTGACGAGGCCCTACGCCGCATTTCAAAACGAGATGCGGCGCTTTCCGTTCCAATCGCGTTGCGAAGGCAAATCATGACCGCAAGCTTTCCCATTCTCGAAGCTGGCACCCTCGCCGGCCGTATCGACCCCTATTTCCGCACTTGGAGCGGCGAAAATTCGCCGGGCGTGATGCTGGCCGTGCTGTCTGGCGGCAAGGTGGTGCATGAGGCAAGCTACGGCATGGCCGACATCGCCAACGGATTGCCTCTGTCGAGCCGTTCGGTCGTGCGTATCGCCTCGCAGAGCAAGCAGTTCACCACCTGCCTGCTTTTGATGCTGGAGCGCGAGGGCCTGTTGTCGATGCAGGACCCGGTTCAAAAGCATCTACCCTGGTTGCCACACTTTGAGTGGCCCGTAACGCTGCATCATCTCGCGTCCAACACGAGCGGTCTGCGCGACATTCTGGAGATGATGACAATCGGCGGCGTACCAATCCTCGCCCCTTCCTCACGCGCCTATGCCTGCGGCGTGGTCGGTCGCCAAAGCGCGCTGAATTTCGAGCCCGGCCACGATCTTTTATACAGCAACAGCAATTTCCTGCTGCTGTCGGAAATTCTGGAGCAGGTTTCGGGCAAGAGTTTCAACGATCTCCTGCACGAGCGCATCACCGGCCCGCTCGGCATGGAAGACACGCGATTGATGCCGCGCGACGACGATATCGTGCCGCGCCTTGCCGTACATCATCGGCGAGGACCGGACGGCAAATGGCTCAAATCCGGCTGGGGGATTGCCATCGGCGGCGAAGGCGGCATGGTTTCCAGCCTGCGCGACATGGTCCTCTGGCAGCAGAACCTGCGCGATCCCAAGGTCGGCGACAGAACCCTGTTCGAGCGCATGGCCGATGCCGGTGTCATGATCAACGGCCACGCCTCGCCCTATGGATACGGCCTCGTGCGGGATACCAGCGGCCCGCTCACATCGGTCGGTCATGGCGGCTGGATTGCCGGAGCACGTTCGGAATCGGTTCGTTTCGAGGAAGCGGATCTCGGTATTGTCATGCTGTCCAACCACGACGATTTCGCGCCCTATGTGCTGGCGCGCACCATCGCCCACGATCTTCTGGGCATTGCGGCGGGACGGCCCGACGCCAGTTTCGATATCGCCCCTGGCACCTATCGCGAGGAAGGCGGAGACGACGCATTCGCGATCGAAACGGGTAACGGCGAGCCGCGCCTGATCATGAATATGGGCGGTGCGCCGCTCCTGGCCGTGGACAACGGCAAATGGCAACCGCAAGCCTCAATTCCCGCCTTTGCATTGAAAGCTGCATCCGAAGGCGCCATTCTTGCCGAACGTTTCGGCCGCGTGCGCCGTTTCGTGCCCATCACGCCCACTGCCATCTCGCTGGAAGCCTTCGCGGACCGCACCTTCCATGCGCTATCGGGCGATTTTCGCGGCGAAACCAGGATGGCCGGCCGCGACCTGCAACTGAGTCTTTCCTCGCCGGAAGGCATGCAGCGTGTCAAGCTCGTCGCTTATGGCGCGGATTTCTTTTTCGCCCACCCTATGAGCGTGGACGTGCACGACCAGTGGCGGGTATGCCCATGGGTTCTGCCATGGCTCTTCACCCTGCGATTTACGCAAGGCGGCGTGATCATCAACAGCGACCGCACCAAGCGGCTGACATTCAAAGAAGTCTGACGCCGTCGCGTCGAACATAAGCCCGCCAATGGCGGGCTTATGTTTTGTGGCTGGAATATCGAGTACGATATTCCAGCGCTTTTTCATGCGCGGTGGGAAATGATGTTCGCCAAGCCGGCAGCGTTGTACTGTGGCGGCACATAATTGAAACACCGTACCGGTTTGTCGACGCCTCTACCTCAGTCGTTTGGCGTCGATATCGGCGCTCCAGGTCGGGGATGTGCGCTGCCGAAAGCAGTTTCTTCCTATCGGCAAGCGGCGGCTTTTGAAAATGTCCAACGGCTTGCCGATCTCGCCGACGAAATCGAAAACTCTAGCCGGATGGTTCTCGGAAATAGGACATGCCGATCACCGAAAATCGGCTCAAGCCGCCGAACCGCTTTCCTGAATCAATCAATGCCGCCACCTGAAATCGCTCGCCAACGGTCTCACTGAAAATCCCCTAAGCTCTTTCGAGCACCAACGGATTTTCTGCAACGAAGTCGGGCCGAGCTTTTCCAGGCGGCGTTTTGCCCGCCGATCAGAATTTTCCGACCATCAGACAAAGGATGGTGAACATCATTTGAGCTGCGATCTGTGCCGTGTTGGTGGTCGCATCATATTGCGGCGCGACCTCCACGACATCAGCCCCCACGACGTTTATTCCCTTCAGTCCCCGAAGGAGGGCGAGAACCTGTCCTGGCGACAGACCGCCCACTTCGGGAGTACCAGTGCCGGGAGCAAATCCGGGATCGATACTATCAATATCGAAGGAGATGTAAGTCGGATGATCGCCAACCAGCAAGCGTGCTTTTTCAACAAGAGCCTCAATGCCGATACCGGCGACCTCTTCGGCGTGAATGACTGTCATCCCCGATTCATAGGAGAACTCCCAAAGATACTCGGCTCCTCCTCGAATTCCGATTTGGATCGTGCGATCAGGATCGAGAACGCCGTCCAATACGGCAAGGCGAAACGGCCCGCCATGCTGAAATTTTGCGCCTTCGTATGGTCCGGCGGTGTCGCAGTGGGCGTCGATGTGGATCAGGCCAACTGGCTGCTTTTCGCCGACGGCTTTCAGGATCGATGACGTGATTGAATGGTCGCCACCCACACTGAGCGGCCTTATCCCAGCGGCGACAAGGCGCTTGTAAAACGCCTCGATATCGGAGTGGCAGCGCGCGAGATCATATCTGCTCTCCATCGGCACATCACCGATATCGGCAATCTTGGCCTCCGAAAAGGGGGCACATCGCAGGACGTGTTCGTAGGGGCCAATGCGCTCGATCGTTCTTAATGCTCGGGGTCCGAACCTGCTTCCGTTCCGATTGGTGACGCCCAGATCCATGGGAACTCCCACAAGGGCAACGTCGATCCCACCAAAATCGGGGAGCTCTTGAGCGTTTGGCAGATATGGTGCGTCAAGAAATGTCGGCACTCCTGCAAAAGGCCACCTGCGCTTGTCGCTCCCATTGAACTGAGATTTGGCGACCTTTGCAAAATCCGCATCGAAAATGTCTCCCCCCGATGCGCCCAAATACTTTTCCCTGAGCGCTCGCAGCCTCTCATTATCCATGATTTGATCTCCTCATTACGTTGATGTCGGGGTCAGCCTGGAACTTGATATCCTGCTCACGTCGGAAGGCAGACCGACCGCAGCAGCTCAGCCAACAACGGTGCGACGCGGCCCCACCCGATCAGCGTCTTTCCCCACGCCAGCGCTCAACCTCCTCAGCGCATGCCTTGCCGCCGCGCGGTCCGTGGACGGTAACCGAGCGGGAGGCGGCCGCGACGGCAAAATCGAGAGCATCGGCAAGCAGCTGCTTTTGAGTGAGGCACCAGGTAAGAGCTCCGCCAAAAGTATCGCCGGCTCCGGTAACGTCTGCGACAGCAACTGGGTAGCCGGCCACATGAGTGCGGGTGCTCCCGTCATATGCCTCGGCGCCTTCGGCAGCGAGCGTGCGGATAACGCAACCAATCTGATGGCTGCGTGTCCAATCGCCGATGAGGGAGAGATCCTCGTGGCCGAAGGTGTTTCGGAAGCCGACCTGGTTGAAGATAACGACGGCGGCTCCGGTGAGATAGGGCATGTCTTCGGGCGTACAGCCACCGACATCGAGGTCGAAGATCGTTCGACGGCCGTGGCGACGCAGGTCGGCCAACAGGTCAGCCTGTCTGAGCAGACCTTCCCCCGTTTTCGTATGCAGACGGCGGACGCGGTATAATGTGGTGTAGAGGAAGCCCGGCCGACGCAGAGCCTCCAGCGTTGCTGGCGCCAGCCACATCGGCTGCTCACCCATCTCGACCGTAAGCACGACATGTTCACCATCGATCAGGAAGATGAAGTTGCGCGATTCCGCAATGGCGGGATCCGTCAGCATATGATCGACGCCGACACCATTCTGTTTGAGGTCGGCAATCATGCGGTGTGACAAGGGGCTATCGTTCAGCAGGGAAACGAACTGTGTGTCGCCGCCAAGGGTCGCATGCACGACAGCCGCGTTTGCGATAGAGCCACCGATCTCGGCGGGCAATTCCTTGACCATGCCCTTGTCAGCGCGGCCAGGCCAACGTTCGGCAGTGTAATATTCGTCAAGTGCAACGTCGCCGATGAAAAACGCTGTCATGCGCGCGGCCCTTCATTGGTCCGGATTTCCAGCTGTCCTCCGGCGACCGGAACCCACGGGCTTTCGCCAAGGCCGCAAATCGCCATCCAATAATAGGATGTCGGACCTGAGACACCTCGGCAGGCATCATGCCAGACGTTGCGATGCATCACCACGACCTGACCTGGACTGACAATAAACGCCTCGACCTCGTCGCGGTGCGGCGCGCTGGCTAACGAAGCTGGAGCAACGGCAAGGACCACCGCTTCGGCGGCGCAGAAGATCGCCTCTTCCGTCTGCGGATGCCGCTCCATTGCCGTGCAATTCCAAGGGGCGCTTCCACCGCGCGTCATGCCGAGATGACCCGAGCCGTCGATCAGCGGCTTGCGACCAAAGCCATCGGTCCACCCCTCGCCCTTCGTCAGGATCACATCCGGATCGGTGTCGTCGACGAGATCATAGACCTTGCCGTAGCCGGCGAAATTCTCCGCCGTTACGTGCCGTGCGACGATCACGCTCATGCGGCGCTCCGTGCGATGCGGACGGCACGCATCAGGCGAGCGACATGTGCGGCCTCGACGCGGCCGGTATCCTTGTGGCTATCCTTGAACCAGCTCCCAACGATCGCACCATCGGCTTCCGCAAGCTGCTCGACGGCATTTGCTTCGGTGAGGCCGGCGCCGATGAGAAGCGGTGTGCGGGCTCCCGTCGCCGAACGGAAGCGCGCGACCTTATTCATATCGGTCGGTTGACCCGTCGCGTCCGACGTGACGACGAGGCCGTCACACCGGGCGGCGCCGATGCGCACGTCCTCGGCCTCAGGCCGGCCGGAAAGGACCGGCTGATACTTAAAACGCACGCCGCCGAGCAACAGTGCCTGGGTATTTGCTCTCCTTGCAGCGAGATCGCCGGCAAAGGTTATGTCCGCCTCTGGCGGCAGATGGCCGGCGACGGAATCGACCTGGAGGAAGGCGACCGGATATTTCGCCGCCAGCGCGAAGGCGCGCTCGTTGTCGCGCAATACGTTGACGCCAATCTTGGAGCCGAGATCAAGGACACATAGCCGCTCAAGCACACGCTCCACATCATCGGCATCGCCAAAATAGTTTTCGACCACCAACCCGTCGACGCCTTCACCGGCCATGATGCGGGCCTCTTCTTCGGCCTGCGCACATTTTGCAGCAGGGCCGTCGCCGGACAAATGCAGCATGCCGAGAATGGGTTTCGGGGTTGTGAAAGTCTCGCCGAAGCGGCTCATATCAGTTCTCCTGCGTCACACCGCTGTCAACGGGTGCGGTCTCGCGCCCCCAGCGCGTTGCGAATTTCATCTGGACGGCCGGCGAGTAGACGATCGACGTGCGCTCGACCAACCGATCGTCAGCGTCAAGTACGTCCCCACTGGCACAAAGATAGCCCGGCACATCAAGTGCCGGAGCAAAGACCTCCCGCAGGCGATCGGACGGCGGCACGACGGTGAGCAGCAGTTCCGAGCGGAGGGGATGGCGGTTATAGTCGCGGCGCAGCACTTCATAGAGTGATTGCTCGCCGAAATCGTAGGTATCGATGCCTGGATAGAGGGCAAGATCGAGCTGTGAGGTGTCGACGTTCAACCAGCTGATCGTTGCGTCATTGGCAAGCCCTCGTGCACGCACCAGGAGGAGTTCGCCATTTTCCACCCGGTGCTCCAGTACTCTTGTTATCGGGCGTTGGCCCTGCCGGCGAGCCAACTCCGTGAAACTCCCGAAGTTCCAGATATTGTGGCTGATCGGCCGGTGCGAAACGATCGTGCCCCGGCCGCGAACCTGCTGGACCAGCCCTTCCGACACCAGGAGCGCCATAGCGTTGCGCACCGTGGTGCGCGCAATGCCGAACTGGTCACGCAACTGGTTTTCCGAGGGGATGGCCTCCCCTTCGGAAAAGTCCCCGCTGAGTATGGCCGCACGTAAAGCCCGATAGAGCTGGCGGTAAAGCTGCTCGTTCGAATAGACGTCGAGACGAAGGCGCGACAGTCTATCGTCCGGGCGTTCACCTGTTGCTTTGGCGTCTGATGTGGAAGGATTGGTCAAGGCAGGCTCCGACAGAATCGTGTTACTTCTTGGCTCCGTTTATCTTGAACTCTTCGACGCCTGCCTGTTTCAAGCCGTAGCGATCGAGGATCTGTGCATAAGTGCCATCCGCCTTCAGCTTCTGCAGCGTGGCGCGCACGGCATCGCGCAGTTCACCATTGGCCTTCGCAAAGGCGATGCCGTAATAGTTGACATCGCCGACCTGACCGATCTGGTAGAACTTGCCCGGCTCCTGCTTCATCAGGTCAAGCAGGCCTTCAAGGCCGATGACCGAGGCTTGCGCGCGACCCTGACGGATCTGCATGATGTGCTCGGCCTGGGTCGGGATCTGGATGACGGTGATCAGCTTGCCGGCCGGACAAATGGATTTGCCGAGATCCTCAGCCCAGGTGACCCAGCTGGTTCCTGTCGCCACGGCGACCGTCTTGCCGCAGAGATCGGCTTCGGTCTTGATCTCGTTTTGATGGTCGATGGTCGTGTAGAAAACGTTGCCGGCCTTGAAGTAGTCGATGAAATCGAGCTGTTTCTGACGTTCGACCTTGTCGGAGAAGGCGGTGATGACCATGTCGGAACGGCCGGTTACGACCTGAGGGATGAGTTGCGGAAATTCGACGTTCTGGAACTCTGCGGTCAGACCCAGACGCTCGGCGACGGCCTTGGCAAGGTCGATATCGAAGCCCTTGAGTTCGGTCGAACCGGCATCGCTGTATTCCATCGGCGGATAAGCAAGGCTGATCGTGAAGTTGAGCTTGCCAGCCGTGCGTACTGCCTGCGGCAGACCGGCAGCCAGCTTCTCGTCGCCGGCGGCATGAGCGGCACCGCACGCCGCAAGGCCGATAAGCGCGGCCGAGGCGAGCCCCAGTACCATTGAATGTCCCTTTTTCATTGTCCGTTCTCCCATTGTTGGACTGAAATTTTTAGGCAAGCACGCGGCTCAGGAATGAGCGCACGCGCGGATCGGCGGGGTTGCTCAGCACTTCGCCAGGCGGACCCATTTCGCGGATCTCGCCGTCGATCATCACCACGACGCGGTCGGCAACCTCCCGGGCAAAGCCGATTTCGTGAGTGACGACGATCATCGTGGTGCCGCCGCGCGCCAGATTGCGCATGACCTCCAGCACCTCGCCGACCAGTTCCGGATCGAGTGCACTCGTCGGCTCGTCGAAAAGCATGACGCGCGGCTCCATGGCGAGCGCCCGCGCTATCGCGACGCGCTGCTTCTGGCCACCGGAGAGTTGCGAGGGATAGCTCGACGCCTTGGCGGCCATACCGACCTGCTCCAGCAGATCCATGGCGCGCGCTTCGGCCTGCGAACGCTTGAGGCCACGCACCACCATCGGCCCTTCGATGACGTTGCCGAGCACCGTGCGATGAGCGAAGAGATTGAAATGCTGAAACACCATGCCGAGCTGGCTCTGCTGAGCGCGCAGATGCCGCACCGGCAGTTCCTGCAGGGCGCCTCGCGATAGCGAGTAACCCATGATGGCGCCATCCACCCACACATAGCCGCCATTCGGCGTTTCGAGATGATTGATGCAGCGCAAGAACGTACTCTTGCCACTCCCCGAGGGGCCGAGGATGCACAACACCTCGCCATAAGCGACATCCAGATCGAGGCCCTTCAGAACTTCGTGACTGCCAAAACTCTTGCGGATTCCGACCGCCTTGACTGCGAGACTCATGCTTCCCCCGTGGTGGCCGGTCGCCGTGCCCAGCCCGAGAACCAGCGGCGCTCAGGGGTGGCGGTGGCCGCGTCGCGGCCGAAATGGCGTTCGAGATAATATTGGCCGATCGACAGAACCGTCGTGCCGGCCAGATACCAGATGGCGCAGACGAACAGCAATTCGATGACGGCGCCGTTGATGAAGTAGATGCGCTGCGCCGCATTCAGCATCTCGCCCATGGCGATGGTGGCGGCAAGCGAAGAGAATTTCAGCATGCCGATGGCGCTATTGCCGAGCACAGGCAGGATCAGGCGCAAGGTCTGCGGAAGGATGATGCGGCGCATGGTCTGGCCCGGCGTCATGCCGAGCGTATGCGCCGCTTCCTTTTGGCCGCGATCGACCGATGCGATGCCGCCGCGCACGACCTCAGTGAGATAGGAGCCCTCGTTGACACCGAGCCCAAGCACGGCTGCGACAAAGGGCGTGACGACATCGACCATGCGGGCATCGACGAGGCCCGGAATATAGAGCCGGGGGAAGACCAGCGCGATGTTGAACCAGATGAGAAGCTGCAGCAGCACCGGCGTGCCGCGGAATATCCAGACATAGAGCCAGGAGGCGAAGCGCAGGATCGGATTTTCCGAAAGGCGCATAATGCCGAAAGCGAAGCCGAGGAAGACGCCGAGCACGAGAGCGCAGGCTGAAATCAGCAGGGTCCAGCCGAAGCCGGTGACGATGACCTCCGCCGTCAGAAACTGCCCGACCACGGTCCACTGAATCTGTCCGACGGCGAAGGCATGGCCGATGACGGCCAGGAGGATGAGAACAATGCCACCGCTGACCCAACGTCCGGGGTGCCGCAGGCGACGCACGATCACCTCGGGACCAGGGAGATCCGCAAGAGACAATGTGGCGGTAGGTTTTGGATCAGACTGTGACATGATTTCCAAATTGTAGGGTTAGGCCTACAACCTAATAGGAACCTGATCTGATGAAGTCAAGCGGCATTTGCCGGGCAATCTCCGTCTCAAAAAAGCGAAGTGATCGGTCCCGACTATGACACGGCGTCACCGCACGCCCGGAATTGACGCGGGGCCGGCAAATGATGAATGCGGTAGATCGCATCAATCGTCATCGATGAGTGGAATGTGTTGCCGCGATGAATCGTAAAGGCGCCGGGCATAGCCGACTATACCCAAAGACAAGGGCGGGAATGCCACGCCCGAAAACTGGTGGCTATTGCCACTCGTCCCCAGCCGATCCGCCCCAACCCGGGCCGACGGCAATGGCGCGACCATATGGTATCTCGGCAATACTGCTCTTGAATCGGTTTGGACTTTAGGCCGGATGGTTCATGCATAGCCGCCGTTATCTGCCCCCGCTCCGTTTTAACGCAGGCATATTTGATAGGGTGGTGACTCAAGTCGAGATTTCCGGCACACCACTCTCATCCCGTTGCTGGCAAGGCGGCTAAAAGCGACTGGCATGTTCGAGTTGATTTCGCATCGAGTGGCCAGTTTCCCAACGGATCGGGTTCTCGTCGAAGGCGGGATGCCGGCCATCAGCCGCCATCCCGCGGACAGGGCGAGTTAACCCTGATTGTGACCCATGCGAGCGAAACGAGCCGGATCGGCGCGCTGGAGACGCATGGCAAGCAGATAGCCAATGATCGCTGCAAGCGGAATGAGCGAAGGAAGGACGATGCCGAGCGCGCCTCCTGTCGTCCCCGTCAAGTCACCGAAATGCAGGAAGATGTAGATAAACAGTGCCGCCATCACCAGACCCGATAGCAAGGGCAGGATGAGCGTCGTCAAAACCGAAGCATTGTGACGCTCTCTCCGGAAGAAGGCGATCACCGCGACCGAGGTTACCGTCATCATGCCGAGCACGCCGAGCGTCCCAATCTGGCTGATCCAGGTGAACATGTTGAGCACAGGATCCAAGCCGGATCCCGCGAAGAACGCGAGGACAATCAGGGCGCCAGTGGTCTGCGTCACCGAGCCGACATGTGGGCTCTGATGGGTATCATGTGTCCGGCCGAAAACATCGGGAAGCAAGCCTTCGCGACCTGCAACATAGCTGTACCGCGCGATGTAGTTGTGAAAGGCCGAAAGTGCCGCAAACAGGCTGGAGACCAACAGGATGCCAGCAACGTTGGCGATCGCTCCACCCGCATAGCGGCCCGCCAGATCGAAGAAGAATGTCGAAGGATCCGACAGGCCCTGAATCGTTGGAACCAGCTTGTCGGCGCCGATGCCGGCGATCATAAGCCAGGTGGTGAAGATGAAGAAAATCCCGATCATCAGCACCGAAAGATAGGTGGCACGCGGAATCGTCGTTTCGGGGTCACGCGCTTCCTCGGCATAGATCGTCGTCGCCTCAAAGCCGATGAAGCAGCCCATGCAAAAGAGGATCGCCGCCGTCAGCGAACCCGAGAAGACAGCGTTTGCGTCGAAGAAATTGAGCGTAAGACCGCTCGCACCGCCTTGGCCGAGAATGGCGAAATCGACGACAAGCACCACCAGATATTCGAGCGCAACGACGAAGACGAGCACCTTGGCCGACAGGTCGACCTGCCGGTAGCCAAGAAAGCCGACCAGCAGGATTGCAAGCAGGCTCCAGACCCACCAGGGCAGCGCCAATCCGAACGACCCAAAGATGCCGGAGGCAATACCGCCGAAAAGGCCGATCAGACCGAATTGCATCGCATTATAAGCGACGAGCGCGGTCACAGCGACGGCGCCCGCAACGCGGCCGCCAAGTCCCCGCGCTGCATAGGCGTAGAAGGCGCCGGCATTGGTAACGTAGCGCGACATGGTGACATAGCCTGCGGCAAAGGCCAGCATCACCAATGTCACGAAGACGAAGGTTGCCGGAATGCCGGCGCCATTCCCCAGCATGAATGCCAGCGGCATCGCGCCGGCAACTCCCGTCAGTGGTGCCGCCGCCGAGATCACCATGAAGGTGACGGCGATCAGACCGAGCGAGTTCTTGCGAAGTTGGTTACTCCCTGCACCGCTGATATCGATAGCTTCATCTTGAGCCATATTCCCCTCCCGTTATGCCGCCGATCGCGGCGTTTTTGCTGTGATACTCTCCCATTCATTCCAACGTCGGCGCGCCGTCCCCCCGTCAGGTGCGCTTGAACGATGTCCTGCACTTCTCGATGAAGTCTCTCGCCAGGCTGCCCTGGCGCTCCCGTTGTTGTGTGACGGCTACGAGCGCACCCTCCGGAAAATCCTCGCTGAGCGGCACGGCTCGAACTTCACGACCGTCGGGGCCGGTTCTGTTATGCGGCTTTTGCGGGACGATCGAATATCCCAGGCCCTGCGCCACAAGCCCCCTCACCATGGCAAGCGACGGTGATTGCAGCCGGGTAAGTGGCTTCATCTCGTTGCGCTTGAAGAGGGCAGCAATGGCGCTGCGGACGGAAGGGTAGTCGAGCAGGATCATCGGCAGTTCGGCCACCTCGGCAAGACGAAGGCTGGCTCTGCCGGCAAGAGGGTGGTCGACAGCCAGCAGCACATGCGGTGCGGGCGGGCATAGAAGCTCGCTTTCGAGTTCCGGCTCATTGACCGACCCGAAGGTGATCGCCGCGTCGATTTTGCCGGCGCGCATTTGTTCGATCAGATCGTCATGGTCCGCCTCCAGAAGGCTGAGGTCGACAGCCGGTGTCTGGCTAGCGAAATCCGCAACGAGCGGCGGCACGAATTCCGGCCCCAGCGTGATGAAGAAACCGACCCGCAGCTGACTTTCCGGCTGATGGGGTCGGTCGTCATCCGGTGCGATCGGGATGGCGCGTCGGTAGCCTCGGTTGGCGTAGACGAGTGGCGAGCGTTGTTGCGACAGCGCGATCTGCTCGACCTCCCCTATCAGAATGAAGTGAGTGCCCCACAACAGGGCCGTCTTCAATTCGCAATCGAGAGAAACGATGGCGCCGTCAATGACAGGCGATCCGGCTGCGCTCTTGTGCCAGTTGATTGCCGCGAACCGATCGTCGGCCATATGCTTGAGGCGCCCCGAGAAGAGATCCGAAACGAAGCTCTGATTGCCGCTGAGCACATTGGCACAAAACCGCTTGTTTTTCCTGATCGCTTCGCCCGCAGGGCTCAAATGGTGAATGCTGACCAGCAGGGACGGCCGGCTGGTATCGGCCGAAACCGATGTCATGGACGAGACGGTGACACCAAAGCGCCCCGCCTCGCCATCTGTCGTCACCACGGTGACGGCCGATGCGACCCGGCTCATGCTCTCAAGAAAGAGGCCACGAAGATCTGCGTCCATGTGCGTTCACCCCAAATCGAAGAAACGTTCCAATTCCACATCCGGAATCTTGCGACGGAACTCGTTGTGCTGGGTTTCTCTCGTCGAGGCGAAGGCCTCCACGAACCGAGCTCCAAGCCAATCCTTGGCGAAGTCAGAACCCCGCAATCGCTCGATCGCCTCCGGCATCGAGCGGGCAAAGTCCCGCGCCGGCTCCTGTGCATAGCCATTACCGATGGTCTCAGGCTCCGGCTCTATCTGTTCGATTATGCCGGCAATGCCGGCAGCGATGGTGGCGGCGACGGTCAGGTAGGGATTGGTATCGGCGCCTGGAAGACGGTTTTCGACGCGCAGTGAGCCGGCGTCATGACCGACAATGCGGAAGCAGGTCGTGCGGTTTTCAAAACCCCAGCTCAAGCCTGGCGGCGCAAAGGTTCCCGGCGCGAAGCGCCGGTAGGAATTGACTGTCGGCTGGAAGAGCAGCGTCAGATCGCCAGTATAGGTCTGCAGCCCGCCGAGGAAGTGGCGAAAGGTCTGCGACACGCCGTTCTTCTGCGTGGGATCGTAAAAGACTGCACGGCCATCGCGATCCTTGAGCGAAATATGCACATGGATCGATTGGCTGTCGGCCGCCTCGGTCCAGCGCGGCATGAAGGTGACGCATTTTCCCTGTCTTTGCGCCAGCGAGCGCAGGAAGTTCTTGAGGAGAATAAGCTGGTCGGCCGGCTCCAATCCTTCTCCCGCCGCGATGCAGGCCTCCAGAAAGCCGCCGCCGATCTCCTCGTGCATCTTGGCAAGATTGACCTTCAGAGGCTCGCACATGGCGGCGACCGCCTCGTACCACTCGGTCTGCTGGACCTGGTAGAGCACCAGGTCGTGGCTGTTGTGTTGGGTAGCGGTCTTGAGATTGCGATAGCCCTTGGCGCGAGCGCTTTCCGGTGTTTCGTCGAAGAGGGTATATTCGAGCTCCATGCCGTATCGAGGCACATAGCCGGCAATGCCGACACGCTCGAGCACACGCTTGAGGATGGAGCGCGGGCAAAGCTCGGAAGTGCCGCCCGAATAGTCCGAGAGGACCAGCAGATCGTGGCCGGGCTTTGACCATGGCAGGTGTCGCACGGTCGCAGGATCGATGATCAGCGGATCGTCATGAAAATCCGAGGTGCCATCGGAGACGCCGGGAATGGTCAGAACCACGTCGGTCGGATCGAGGGCCAGCGTCACGGGAGACATGCCCATTCCGCTTTTGGCGATCCCCTTGAGGCTACCGACGGACACCATTTGTCCGCGCAACAGCCCGTTCGTATCGGTCATCGCGACCGTCGCAAATCGACTGGCCGGATCGGCCAGATAGTCTTCAATCGTCATGTTCCACCTGCTGAAGGGAATGGGCGTTTATCAGCGCCTCTAATTTGGCCAGATCCTCCTCTGGCTGGGTCGAATAGGCCTTCAGAAATACTTTGAGGCCGTTGTTCAGATATCGCGCGATCACGCTGCGACTTGGCGGGCTGTCCGGCATGTAGAGCGCTTGGGTTCGTGGGGCGGAGAGAATGAGACCCCAGAGGTCCTGTGCGGCCAGTTCCGCATCATCAAAGGCAAGCCGTTTGGCGGACCGCTGTTCTTCCAGATAGTCCATGATCCCGCGCAGCAGCCGGTCCGGTCCGGATTCCTGATAGGAGCGGCCGATCTCGGGAAAGCGCTGCACTTCGCCGATAATCAGACGGGCGAGCGACAAAAGGTCCGGGCGCATGACCGTATCGGCATAGTCCCAGGCAAAGCCATGGAGGTCGGCGACCATCCCCTTGCCGGAGGGATGCTGAAAAAATTCCAGCATCTGGTCGCGCTCACCGAGCATCATGGCCGAGAAGAGTGCTTCCTTGGACGAGAAATATTGATAAAGCGTAGGCTTGGAGAGACCGGCCTCAATGGCGACCGCATCCATCGTCGCGCCCGAATAACCGGTCTCGGCAAACACCTTCAGGCCGGCATCGAGGATGCGCCGCTCGCGAATGATCCGGTTCTGCTGGCGGCGGGGAAGAGTGTTCATGTCGAAAGCTTTCCAAGGAAATCAAGAAGTATGCGGTTGTAGACCTCGGGCTGTTCCACGTTGCAGACATGCCCCGCATCCGAAATTGTTTCATACCGCACATCGGGTAAGGCAGCGTCACTATGGATGCGCCTTGCGACACCCTGGATTTCGGCGGTGCTGGCCAGACGATCATATTGGCCCGTCATCATCAGCACGGGCATGGTGAGGCGTGAAAAGTCGAAGCGCTCCGGCGGATTGGTGAAGCACATCAAAGCGTCGCGATAGGTTCGAGCAGGAATTGCCGCCATCGAAAGTAGCAATCGCTCCCTGACTATCTCCGAAGCATGCGGGCCTGCCAAAACCTTCACCACATCGGAAGCAAAATCCGCGGGCGCCAACCCTTTGTCGAGCAGCGCCTGCCGGCTGATGCGGAAGGCTTCGCGCTCTTCGAAAGAGGCCTCCGACATGCCGGTGCAGCCGCCGGAGAGAACCAGACCCGCAAGCATGTCAGGGTGGCGCATGGCAAAGGAGGTGGCGATCCAGGATCCATAGGAGAGGCCAATCAGCACAAGCTTTTCCGCTCCCAGCGCTTCGCGTACGCGCAATATGTCGGCGCAATAGTCGTCTACCGTTGACGGGCTTGCCCCGGATGCACTGTCGCCATAGCCGCGCAGATCGAGCGCGGCGGCGCGATGGAGTGTTCCTGCGGCTCCGAGCTGCGGCAGCCAATTTGTCCGTCCGCCGCCGATACCGTGGAGAAAGAGGCAAAGCGGACCGCCTTTCGGCGGCGTGACGGAGAGCGACAGTCGCGGCGCTCCATCGAGAGATTTGTTTTCTACGACCACCGGATTTGAGAGAGCCGGGCGCAGCGGGTGCTCCCGGTGCCGTTGGGCTTGGTTTGAAAGCGCGACGATGCCCGCCTCAAAAATCGCTTCGGTGCCACGGCAGATCGCTGCAAGACGGTCGGCATCCGCAGCGACGACGTCGGCGGTCCATTCGATGCTGCTGCCTCCGGCGGCGTTGCCTGAAACGGCAATGCTGGCATCATAGCGCTCGACAGCGGAAATGCCCTCAAGATGGGTATAGCCGAGCGAGCGAGCGCTATCGCTGAACCAGGTCAGTTGTTCTCGATAAAGCGTTTCCTCGCCGCTAACGGTGAAGGCACGAATGACACTGCCACGACCGTCGCGCTCAGCGTGGATATCGGCAATGGCCGGATGCCATTTTCCGCAGAAATCGCCGGCGATGGCCCAGACCGCTTCGGGAGAGGCTGGGCAATGCCCGACGATCTGGATCCGTTCGTGCGGCATCGGCGTTACCTCACGCCTCGCGCGCCGGCGGCATCTCCGCGCCAGAGCGACGTGCGAGCACCGCCCTCATCGCCCGGAGCATGATCAAGCTCCTCCATCTCGTAAAGGGCAAGCACGCCGAGATAGTCCTCCATGATTTCGGAGGTAAAGGGCAGCATCAGCGCACCGCAGCGGCTGTCGCGGTACATGCGCTCCAGCGGCAGCGATTTCAGCATCGATTGCCCGCCACAGGTGCGGATCGCCATCGACGTCATCTCGGCTGCTCCCTCCATGACGTTGTACTGCGCGGCATACATGCGCAGCACTTCGGCCTTGGTCGGGAAGCCCTTGGCTTCACTGAAAGCCTGCCACCAGAGGGCGCGTATATTGGCAAGCCTGGCGTACATTTTGCCGACCGCGATACGCTTGGTGGCATACATGCGCCGATCGATCGGCGGCTGGCCGGGGATCTTGCCCTTGAGATAGTCGACCATGAAGTCGTAGGCGCCTTGCGCAACGCCCATATAGGTCGGTGACAGCGTGATCATCATGTGCGGCCAGTTGGGCAGCGTCTTGTTGAATATGCCACGCGGCATCAGGAGATCGTCGGCCTTGACGAAGACATCCTTCAAGATGAGGTCGCGGCTATTGGTGCCGCGCATGCCAAGCGGATCCCATTCGCCCTTGACGGTCAGGCCGGGCGTATCCTTGTGGACGACGAAGAGCATCGTGTCGTCGTGGCTTGGCTCCTGGCCTTCGAACGTCTCGGTGCAGACGATGGTATAGTAGTCGCAATAGCCAGCAAGCGAGGCGAATTTCTTGAAGCCGTTGATCAGCCAGCCGCCATCCACCTTGCGGCACTGGGTCTGATTGGGCTTCGACGTCCAGTTCTGCCCACCTTCCGAAATCGGCTGCGAGAAGATGGCGCGCTCGGCGATGGCGCGACGGAACTGACGCTCGCGCAAGGGAGCGAAGGTCGCCTTTTCCTCAAGTGTCAGGTTCGGCATCTCGAACATGAAACGCGACCAGGCCATGGAGGAATTGTGCATGTTGAAGGTCAATGCGGTGGCACCGCAGTATTTGCCGATCTCGGCCCCGACCATGGCATATTCGAACATCGAAAAGCCCCAGCCGCCGAATTCCTGCGGGATGCAGAGCCCGAGGAATCCTTCGTCGGCGAGATCCTTGTAGTTCTCCACCGGAAAGGAGGCATCGTCGTCAACGGCCTTGGCGCGCCCGGCGAAGCGTTCGCGGCCGAGTTCATTGATACGATTGAGGACGTTCTGGACTTCCGGCCGGATGCGCGAGAGGTCATAGTAATCGGCAATTTCGCTCATGCTTCTTCTCTCTTCGAAGGCGTCAAAGCGCCAGTTCACCCTGCAGGACGCCGTTTTTCACGACGACCTTTCCGTCGAGTTCGATCGTGCAATTGCGCATCGGCAGGTCGAAATGGCCGAGCGTGTAGCGTCCCGCATATTGGTTCGCCCCCGTGGACCAGAGGAACGAGCCGGCAAGGGCGCGGAATTCGACCGCCTGCATGTCGCGCTTGTCGTACATGGCGGCCGAGACCCAGCGGGCGCGCGGATGCATGCCCCAGCCGACGTGGCTCATGCCATAGGCGTTTTTATCGTCCCAGGCCTCCATGTATTCCCGGAAATGGATGGCATCGATGCCTTCACCCTTGATCGCGGTGACGAAATCATTCTCGACGGTAAAATCGATGCGGCTGGTGAGCGCGGTCTTGAAAGTCAGGTTCATGTCGCCGACATCCATGACGATGCGGCCGTTGACGGCGTTCTGGCCCGGAAAGGCAAGGCAGAGGCCGCCTGGCCAATGCGCCACATCGCCTGGCTTGGTGCCGAAGCCCGGCGTTCCGCCGCAAGGGGCGCCGCGAAGATCAATCAGAAGATCGGTACCGACAGCCGAGCTGACTCGCATGGTGTTTGCCGCACGCAACATCTCGACGCCGAGCGCCACCTTCGCACCAAGTTCGGCCGTCGGTTCTGTGCGCTCAAGAATTTCCGGGTGTTCGTTGCAAACGACAAGAAGGCGCGTATTGCCCGACGCCTCGATCTCAGGCCATTCCGGCGCATGGATCAGTCCTTCCACCGTGCAGTCGACGATGACTTCCACGCGCTTCAGGGCTTCGATGACGGCGCGGTTCTGCTGGATCGCCCAAGAGGTGCCGGTCGACTTTACCGGTACTGGCGCTGTCTGGCGCGGCGTCGGCATCTGGATCATGCAGTATTCCGCGCCGAGATCATGCAGAGCCAGATCGGAAAGATGAATGAGAACTGGTCTTGACTGGGTTTCGGACAGGATCGCGACCTGCGTACCCCGCCCGATGCCGTTTAATTTGAAGACCCGGCGAAATGAATCCAGCCAGCGGCCCTCGACGCGCTCCTGCAGCATCGCGGCATTTCCTCCCTTGGCGAGTCATTGACTTGATAGATTTCTTAACTCGTGAGTTAAGTTTCTTTCACTTCTTGCGGGCTGTCAACGATGATTTTCTAAAATCTTCCAAATTATCGAAAGCCGCTCAACCGCCGGCTTTGACGCGAGGAAACCGATCATCATGGCTCTTACCAAGAAAGGCCCTCGGCATCGCTTTGCACGTAAGCGCGATCGTCCTACCTATGTTTGGAGGTCGGCCAATTCGATCGGCGGCATCCGTTCTCCAAAAGGTTCGGGGCCTTCCCTGCCCTGGATTGCAGGTTCCGTCGTTTTCAGACAGCCGACATGACCGTCCACCTGACCAATGGCTCCAGCGCAGGTCAATGACATTGCGGACGGCTTCGATATCAAGGGGGAAGTATGCGAGCAGCGCCCGCCAAAGAGGGAACGCGGAATAGTCGATCTCTGCACCAAGTGAGGAAGATCCAAATTAAATGCGAAGCGACATCGGCGGAAATCGCGGCCCCTGCCCTTGAGTCTGTCGATTGACAGGTCCAGAGTTCGTTCTGGGCTAGGCACCACGCGCGACATGCAACGATACTATTGCATTTCAATATGACGTGCAGTTTCCTGTAAATTTCGCCGACGATGTCGCCCAAATCCCGATGACTTCGCGCGAGAACCTTCGGAACAAAACCGTCCTGATCTACGGCGGGCCACGGCCACTGCAGGCCCACTTCTTGCCGCAGATCGAAACGACGGCCTTATCAGCCTTCATTGCCTCGGCGATGAAGCGCCCAGTGAAAGGCTTCATCGATGGCTGCAAACTTAGCCGCTTGCCAACGCCGATGATGGCGAACCAATGTCTCGGAAATCCAGAAGTCGCCAGCGGTGCCGGAATGCTCCCAGCCGATAATATTGAGCGCGCGGGCTCGAGCCAAAACACGTTGCGCATGGCTGCGGGAAATAATGTAGCGCTTTGCAAGATCGCCGACACGCAACGGTCCAATCGACGCTTTCATGTCCGGTATCTTCTCCGGGGGCAACCTTGACATCAGATCGTGAAGAATGTTGCTGCCGGAGGCTGTTCTGACAAACGCCTCAACGGTCTCTGGAGGAGCAGACCAGCTTGGATCTTCAAACAAGCGGCGAGACATTCTTGGCTGCGCGTGCCAGAGCAATTGCGGATTGTTCGACGATTGCGCGAACCGCGAGCCGTGGTCAAGCATGTCGAGAGATTTCAAATGCCCATCAAACCATTCACGAATTAGCGCCTCGGCTATGTCCGCGATCTTCAGCCGGCGAAGGCGCTTGTCCTCGGTCTGCTCGGTATCGAGCAAAAGGCCGTAGTGACGCATCTCCGCCAGATGTGCGACAGCCGTATTCTTGCTGACAATCCTGTTTTCGGCGATGAATGCAAGAAGGCTTGCAGCGGTCAATCCGGGACGGGTTGGTGCGGTGACACGTTCGAAGTGAAAGGCCAATATAGCCTGTGTCAGCAACCACCGTTTCAAATCCGCCGTGTAGCGGACGATCCGCGGTGAAACATCGTGCATCGCAATAAGCGTCAGCGCTGCGTCCCTTAAAGCTATGCCATAACGGGGATTTTCCAAAATGGCTTCGACTGTGAGTATCTTATACACTTTGCTTATGGAACACGCTGTTGTTTCGAATGGCTTTTGATCGAGATGAGCGCAGAGTCTGACCGTCAAGGTCCTGACTTCCCCCACCGGACCAGAGGAAAATTAGCACAGGAATTGGCCTCCATCACTATACAAACCTCTAAAAATCAACGGGCTCTCAAGTATTAATAGTAACAACTGCGCCACGAAGCGTAAAAACTCACCATCAAGCGATGCCATAGGAACGATGCCGTTTCGCGGTCGGCGCCGCCCGCGATGGCGGCTCGACTGATCGCTCTCGTCGCCCCATGCCGACTGGATGGGCACCCGCCCGTATCGAGACGGCCAAGAGTGCCATCGCTCCGTGCGATCGACAGCAAACTGTTATGGTTGCCAAGATATAAACATATTGATCCGCCTTCTAACTCAATAAGTATATTTGATTAACCTAGAACATCGACCAGTATTTTAACCCGCTCCCAATATACCTGAAGCAACAAAACGACAGGGAGCCAAAAATGAAAAAGATAATTGCATTAACCTCGTTCTTCGCAGCCGCATTGCTTTCCAACACAAGCTTCGCTGCAGATACCTATCTTTCTTCGCCCGCTTTTATCCAGCAGATTAGTGGATCCACTTCAGCGAGCATGAGCACTGCTGCGATCATGAAGCCGATGACGGATATGATGGCCAGCTTCCCAACCTTCAGCTCCGCTCCATCGGCCGGCAATCTTGCAAATACCCTGCAGATCGGCGATGCGAACTTCGCAGGTATCGACCAGCTGGGATCTGGCAACGTCGCGATGATCCAGCAAAATGGCTACATGAACACGGCATCGATCACGCAAAGAGGCGGAAACAATCAGGCTTTCATCGCCCAGCAGGGCAGTCACAACGTCGCGATGATCCGCCAGCGTTAATAGGATAGCGTTGCCTTGCTACTTGTCAGCAACGCACGATAAGCGCGACCCACATCACCGCCGCAAATCCCGCTTACAGCGACATCAAGGCATTTGCATTCGCAGGTGCCGATGCTGAGCGCGATAGGTACCCAGATATGAATGGTGCAATCGGAAAGATGCACCATTCATCACAGTGGCGACACTATAAAAGTTACTGAGGTGTCGTCGTCCCGGACGTCGTACCACCGCTATTGGTGTTGTTGTTAACGTTCGGAAGCGTGGACGGATTCGCCGTCGGCTGCGTTACATTGCCGAAATTCGGAAAATCGATGGAAAAGCCCGGCGTCGAAGAGCTGTCGGAACTCTTGCTCTGAGCATTCGCCTGAGACAGCAGCCAGTTTCCATTCTGCGGATCACCACCAAAAGACGGATTGATCGGCTTATAGACCAGCTGCGAAGCGGAAACCGAAGCAACGGCACCCATGAAGAGCGCGGTTGAAAGCGTGGCTATTGCAGTAAGACGCATTAGGTAGTTCCTCTCATAATATATCATCAATATCAGCGCTTTGGAAAAACATACATTCTTCCAGGCACGACTACAACGGTTGCATTCTTGATGCCATTGAGACCGGTCGGCATCAGATAGTTGCCGCTTTGCGGCGTCTGAATAGCGACGACGGTTGCGTTCTGGGCATTGCGGACATCAAGGGCACCGGCAAGGTTATCGCCGTTCTGGATATAGGCGACTTTGTTGTCGCGCCCGGAGACTCCCACAAGCTGAAAATCATTGTCGCCCTTTGCAGCTTGGAATACCGAGTTATTGGAGCCGCCCTGAACGAGCAATAGAGCCGAATTGTTGCCGTCGATGTGCTGAGACGCGCGGTTGTTTACACCGGACTGCTGGATCACCGAGAGGCTTCCGTTGCCGGCAACGTCGGAGCTGGCATGGTTGCTGTCGCCGAATTGCAGGATTGATGTGGTTGAGCCGCTTTTGCCTCCGGTGAAAGGCGCGATTGGCTCCATCAACGCACCAACGATCGGGGCTGCGGCATTCTGATCCAGAAGATAGGGCTCTGCCGCAGATGCCGAAGAGGCGGCGAAGACGCCGGCTGCGATGCAAATACCAGCGAGACCTCTGGTTAAATTCCGGATTGACCGTTCCATGGAGTTTCCCACCTATCTTATCCTTGTTCTTCGAAATTCAGAGGCTTTGCGGCCGATCAGGGAAATCGAGCGTTTCAGTCAGCTGACAGGCAACCTTGCCATCGTCTGCCATCACATTCATGCGGATCTCGATGCGCTCGGCGCTATCGAACCGAATTCGGGAGGGAGCGGGTCCGCCATTGCGAACCGGGTTGCTCTGCCGCGAAAGAGCGGTGCCGGATTTCGAAATCTTTCGAATGTCAATCTCATAGCTGCCGGCGAAATCCCACGTAGCCTTGATGAACGGCACAAGCTCAATCCATTCGCGGATGGCAATCTCGACGCCGCATCCTTGAATGCGGGGATCGTGGATTGTTCCCAAGATGGTTTTGTCGCTCATCGAAGTTCCCTGTGCATTTCCAGCCGTCCCGGCGATGGCGAGAGATAGAAAGACCACGGCCGCTTTTCCTATGCACGACATGATGGTCCCTTCCCTCGGTAGTCGCGGAGCGCCCGCCGGGCGCTCCGCTATTTTCCTCAGACGATTAGTGCTGGTGAACGAAAGCGACGTTGCCGCGTCCTGCCTGCACGACCACCGAGCTGTTCCCGGTGCCGCTCTGAGAGACGACGGCAGCGTTGGCGTCCGTGCCGCTACCGAGACCGTACTGGAACACACCAGACGAGTTGCCGGAGCCTGACTGGCTGATCCAGGCGTTCGAGTAGTCGCCAGCTTGAGCGACCAACGATGTCTGGGTGAAGCCCGTCTGCAAGACGTCAGCAAACGAGTTGTCCGCCTTCTGGATGATCAGCGACTTCTGAGAGCGACCCGATTGGGTGGTGTAAGCCTTGTTCTGCTTGCCGCTCTGAACCGTCAGGGCCAGATTTCCGGTGCCGACCAGGCTGTCCACCTGCGTGGTTGCGGCGGTGTTATCGTCGCCAACCTGGATGATTCCGGCTGCCGATCCGATCTGCTGCTGCTGGGCGATGACCGCGCCGTTGCGGTTACCCTTCTGCGTCGTCGCACCGACGACACCGATGGACGCCGTCTGGCTGGTCAGGGCTGCGTTGTTATTGCCAAGCTGAACCGTTGCTGCCAAAGCCCCAGCCGTAACCGTCTGGAAGTTATAGGCCGTGTTGTCATCGCCCGACTGCACGATGCCCGCGGCGGACGCGGTCGTCGGGATGTTGATCTCACCAAGCGGGTTTTTCACAGTGGAGTTGATATCTGCAGAGCCGAGCTTGTACCCCAAGAAGTAACCGGTAACCGTCTGTGAAAGCGTAACCTTCGCGGGAGTTACAAGCTGACCGACTTGCGAGTTCGCCGCAGTGTTGCGGTTACCAGACTGGGCGATAACTGCTGCGGAAGCCTGAACAGGAGCAGATCCTGATCCCGAAGCCTTGCTGCCTGTCGTCACGAAGCCGGTGCCGTACTTATCACGCCCATCCACGTCCAGCAACGGCAAGGCGCCACCGACAGTCTGCGTAGCTCCCTGGGTGTTGGAGGCGCGGTTGTCATTTCCATCCTGTGCGATGGCAGCAGAAACGCTAGCGCTATTTGCCTGCTGGACGTTGCCGGCGATATTGCGAAGCCCCGTCTGGGCAATCAGAGCATCCGCCTTCGTGACGTTGTCCTGAAGGTTGGCTGCCTGATTGTAGCCGCCGGCGCCCTGAAGGATCACGGCGTTGGAACCGTTCGCGGCATTCTGGGTGTTGCCGGCGATATTGCTGAGACCCGCTTGCCCGATGAAGGCCTTCGACCCGTCGAGATTGGTCTGCAGGTTCAAAGCCGTACCGTTCTGGCCGCCTTGTACGATGGTCGCATCGGCGTTCGCCACATTGGTCTGGCCGTTGCCGGCCTGGCCACCGACGCCAGCCTGAACGATCGTCGCGTTGGATGCAGACGCAAGCGCCTGAACGTTCGCACCGGTATTGTTGTCGCCGGTCTGGAGAATCGAAGCAGTCGAGTTCTTGGATGCCGTCTGCGTATTGCCGCCGACATTGGTAACGCCCGATTGGCCAATCACGGCATTCGAGTTGGTGTCACCGTTCTGAATATTCAACGCCTTGTTAAAGGCATTGCTCTGCAGCACGGTGGCGCTGTTAAGCGTCCCGCCGCTCTGAACGTTGCTTGCGGTATTGTCATGGCCGGACTGACCAATCAGCGCCTTGCTGGAATTTGCATTCTGGGCGTTGGCGGCGACATTTGCAGTGCCGTCCTGAGCGATGCCTGCATTCAGGTTCGTTCCGAGCTGGGAATTTCCTGCCTTGTTGCCGGTGCCGTTCTGCAGAATTCCAGCATTGTTATCCTGGCCGTGCTGGGTGTTTACGGCGTTGTTGGCCGTACCGCTCTGCACGATGCCGGCATTGAGATTGCTGCCATCAATATTGCCGCCCGGACCGGTGTACTGACTCTGATCGTTCGCAGCAACATTGCTGGTGCCGTTCTGCGCGATTCTTGCAGTCTTGTGGACACCCGTGGTCTGCAGATTGCCAGCGTTATTACTGTTGCCGACTTGCAAAACGGAAGCCGCATTGCCGGTGCCGTCGACGCTCAAATTCGTTCCGGAATTCGAGGTACCGAACTGGGCGATCGTGCCGACGTGGTCCGTTCCGCCGATATAGTAATTCGTAGCCTTGTTGTTGTCTCCGCCCTGGAGGATACCGACATTGCTGTGAGTGCTCGAATCCTGAACGTTCAGGGCTTCATTGAACGTGCCATACTGTTCGATGACGGCATGATCATTCTGGCCTACGCCCCAGTCCGCAATCTGTTGCCGGCTGTTATAGGTGTTGAGCACCTGCGTGTTGGCTGCAGAGTTGTTCGAGCCAACCTGCAAAATCGTCGCGTTGGAAGCCAGCTGAGAGGCCTGCGTGTTCACGCCCGAGTTTTTCGAGCCGAGCTGCAGAATGCCTTCAAACGAGCCATTAGTTGCTTGAGTGGCGCCTGCCTCCTGATCGTTGAAGGCAAAGTTGCCGTCTGCCAGGCTGTATGGGTTGATCTGAACGATACCGGCATCGTTAGAACCGCCATGCTGGACAGTCTGAGCAAGGTTTCGATTGCCACCCTGGAAGATTGCACCACGATTGGTGTTGGTCTGCTCAAACCGGTTGACGACGTTGCCATTGCCGAACTGGGCCAGGCCGGCCGTGTTCGCGCCGGACTGCGAAAAGACGCCGCCGATGAAGTTATCCTGTCCGAGCTGCATGACACCAAGGCTGTTGGCACCAAGCTGAGCGTCGGAGACCTGCCCGTGGCTGTCCAGCGGCATGAACACGTTGTGATGGCCGTACTGATAGACAAAGCCGCTGTTGGCGCCTCCGTCGAGGCCGTTCGCACCAGCCTGGAACAGATAGGCATAGTTGTAGTCATCCAACTGACCGATAAAGGCTTTGTTTCCAACCTGCTGCGCGGCGGCGCCGCTGGCAAGTCCAATAACAGCGACGCCCGCAAGAAGCGCTGCGTACTTTATAGAAACTTTCATGAGCTTCTCCCCAATAATGATTCCGGCCAGCGTTGTTGCTGTTCCGAAAAGAAATACGTTAACGGACTTTTTACTATCATCGAGGAATATCACTCGGCAAGGTGCAAGTCTTATAAGATTTACAGATAGTTAATTGCTGTATAGAAATACCCAAAAATGGGCGCCATCATTATCGGTGTAATTTTTCTTTATTTATTATAACTGTATATATAAAATTTATACACAAAGAAACGCCAATAAGCACGGTATGGCAATATTACCATCCGCGCTATTTGGTTAGATATTTCTATATTACTTTATAGGTCTAATCTTTATATTACGATCGCGGCAGCGGCGCGGCAGCATACTTCTTTTCAAAACTGCTAATAAATTCGGCTTCCTGCGCTCTGTCCTTCAGGTGCCACAACCCCTTGCGGACGCCGTCAACCGCAAGAGACACGACAGCAAGCTCTATGCCTTCGCGAACGGCAAGCGCACCGGGATCATTGCGAGCCTGGCCCAGGTCAATTTCCAGCAACTCGTTCGCGGTCGCGAACTTGTACGCACTGCCCCGAACCGCAACGGAGTAGATCTGCTTGGTTGTCGTCGTCGACGCAAGGATTTCCCCGGTCTGAACACTGACAGCACGCAGTCCGACAGTCACAACATCGGAGCGATATTGCACATCACCGCCGATGCCGAGATAGCGGGCGCCGGCGCCGCCGGTCAATTCATTGGAATCATACCCAACGATGCCCCCTTCCAAGATGAGTCCGGCAAAGCGGACCGGAGGAAGGGTCGTCTTTTGCCCGTATGATTTCTGCGTATTTTCGATCAAAGTCCGTTCCTGGACGAGATCCTTCAGCCCCGATCGCTCCACCACGCGGAACCAGGCACCGCTGCCGGTCTTTTTCAGAACGTCGATCAGAATCGATGCGCCGCCCTGCGTAACAGCGCGGCTATATTCCGCAAAGCTGTCATTGGGCTTGGCTTGACCGGTGAGGTCAGGGAAATCGTAGACGGCTACATCAACCGGCTGCTCGGGGGCAGGTAGAGTGACAGCTTTTGCCGTTGTCTTGGTTGCCGAGGTCAGCGCTGCGGCAGGCGTATCAAGCTTCTGTCCGGTCTGGCAACCCGCCAAGAGAAGGGCGCTCGCCACTGAAACCGCTACAAATTTTACTCTCATAGTCCCCCCGAAATTGCACGACGCAGCTTACAAACTCAACAAATATAGCTTCTCGCAATGCAGGAGCAGCAACACACCACTTCTTCGCGTTACTCCCTAGAATGACGATTAAACTACATAGATACTGGTTTTAAACCGCCCTCTGCAAAAACACACATTTCTTCCGGTCTCCTATCACTGAAGAGATGTAAATTTACACGCTCATTTTTGGGTGCATCTATAAAACGTGGAAATTATCGAAGAAATATCTGCAATAACTTCAGATAAATTAGCGCTTTCGAAACTTTCAATTCAATTTATATCGATTTAAACATATATTTACTATGCTGGCCTTGGCGCAGCTACACCTATATTTGAACTCGCATATATATAGAGATAAACACCCCCTTTTTACGCGCCGCTCTGTGCTACATTCACACATCGGACGCGATCGTTCCTCTTTTCCGGCCCCGGTCTCACGCGATGTGCTGACTGTACCCAACGCAAAAGGCGCAACGGGTGGCTGCTCGAGTTGAAAACTCGCCAATTATGATCTGAATTTTAATCGCAGCTTTGCTGGGGTTGCCGGTATACACACGGGGATTTGCCGGCCATCGGCGGGAAGAACGCCGCCGAGATTGCGCAGATAGCCGAGTGCACGAGCAGGGCAGTGACTATACTCGTGCACCTCCAAAAGGCCTGCGATTATCGATTCACTGCGCCCCGCCCGACCGTCGGCCAATCGGCCTTATCCGCAGAGAGGCCGACAACGGCGGAGCTGCCGCGTCCAACGGTGGGGAACGGACGATAGGCCGTTGGCTTCGGCTTCGTTCCCTTGCGGTCCCGCTGCACGAGCGTACTCGCCCTTCCATTGGTCGCCGGCACCGGCTGCGCCGTCGGTGGCGTCTGCGTCACATAGGCTCCGCCGATGCCCGGAGAAAGCTGATCGACATAGGCCTGCGAGCGAGCCGCTGACGTAGTCCCGACCACGGCGCAGGTGCATAGAGCGCAAACTGCTATTGCTTGGTATATTTTCATAATTACTCACTTTCGCATCCTCTCGATCCTCTTATTATTCGAATTCGGAATCAAGAGCGTTTGATCTTCATTTGAAGTATTGCATTTGACTTGCTGCGAGCTCCATGAAAGATACACCATACAAATCAGATCGGCGGAGGAACTGTATGTCTACGGCACCGAAGACATTTAAGAGCGCATTGGTAGGGATTGTTTCAGTGCTGGTTGGTGCATCCGCCGCAATCGGTCAGCAGTCGACAGGACCAATGTTCTCAACACCGGCCTCACGCTCCACGGTCGGTTCGCCGATACTGAATGATCCGACCGAGCAACAAGGTGAGGCGGTAATAGGTGGCCAGCCGAAGGAAAGAGCGAAATCCTCTCAGTCTGGCCATGCCACCCGCACGACCGCTCCAACTGCGACAGCGGAACAGCAGTCAAAAAACAAGAACTGGCAACTGCAATGCATGGAGATCGCCAAGGGCCAGAAACGTTGCCAGGTTATGGGCAGCGTTCTTTCAGCGGATATGAAGCAGGTAATCCTTGTGATGGCGCTGGCAACGGATGGAAAAGCCACAACCACTCAAATTGCAGTTCCGCTTGGAATCGCCCTGAAGCCCGGGATTAAAATCAATGTCGGCGACAAATATAGCACCACCATATCTTTAAGTCGGTGCACATCCCAAGGATGTCTTGCCGAAGGTAATGTGGAACCCGCCCTTCTCGACGCCATGAAGACTGGATCGGAAATGACAGTGGCCGTTGCAACTCCAGACGGTAAGGTCATACCAATCAATCTCTCGCTGGGTGGGTTTCGAGACGTATTCGCTAACTTGGAAAGCAATGAAGAGCGCAACAATTGAGACGCATGAGTGAGATGGAACGTGTCATCAGGATCATCTCCTGGTGATAGTAATTCAACGTTCCTACTCCGCATGCTATGAAGCGATTGCCAAGGAGCAAGGTTGAGCGCCTTGGTGTTACCGATCAAAGAAGAGGCGTTGCATGCGACCCAATCCGTCGCGCGAGTGATGTCAATCTGGAGGCGGATGAAGCTGCTGGCCGTTTATCCGTAGCAGGATCTGTTCTCCTCTAAGCGACCCCGCCATCGTTTCCCGTCTTCTGTGATCGCGCATGCCCGCTGGCCGCATCATCGGATTGCTGTGAGCCCTCGTTTGGTGGAAGAAATGCCGCTCGAGCGCGGCATCTCCGTTTCCTATGAGACGATCCATTGGCGGGCGAAGATGTGCGGCTCGAACTATGCCGATCGCTTGCAGCGCCGCATCGCACTCATGCGCTGACAAGGAGGGTGGCTCGATAGCCATTCAGGACCGGCCGAAATCGCCTGCGCAGATTTCAGCTTCACCCTCCAGCGTCGGGGCGGAAGGGTGGTCATCTCAACCTCATTTGCTCGACAACGGCAAGTTCAAGAGTTGAGCGGTCGTCAGAATATCGCCGAATGTGTCATCGATCGAGGCCAACGCTGCGCGGTGCAGTGCGGCGTGAGACACGGTTCCACCGTCGGCCATGTCAAGATCACGCGTTGCGCATGCATCGTTTGCGACAATCACTTTGTAACCTAGCGGGACGGCATCGCGCGCAGCGCCCGCGACGCAGGCATGCGTCATCAGACCGGTGATGACAAGCGTATCAATTCCGGCCTGTTTGAGCAGCTGGTCAAGATCGGTGGTCGCGAACACGCTCACCGATGACTTGCGGACGAGTGAATGATTGGACGCCGGTCGTATATCACGGTGAAACTCGGATGCCGCTGAGTCCTCCGCGAATACGGGGCTTCCGGCCGGGGTGATGTGTTGGACATGGTAGACCTTCACGCCGTCCACATCGGCACGGCCGATCAGACGCTTAGCATTGGCCAATGCTTTTTCTCCATCCGGGATCGGCAATTTGCCGCTGAAATACTCATTCTGGAAGTCGATCACCAGCAGCGCAGTCTTAGCTGGATCGACGCTTTGCGGCGCGCTCGCGCCGGCGATGGCTCTTATGGTCGAATGCTGTGCCATGGAAAAATCCTTTCGCATCGTGTGTTGACGGCGCGAAAATCGCGGACTGGACCGCGTTGCGAAAGTGGCCTGAATGACAGTATATGATGAATTCCGGCCAAGTTTATCTGATTGGGTCTATTGAACCATGCATACCATCGCCGTCCTTGCCTTTGAGGGCATCAGCCCTTTTCATCTGTCAGTGCCCTGCATTGTGTTCGGGGATGACATTCTGAAGCTCACTGCGCCTCGCTATCGGTTGTATATCTGCGGAGAGAAACGGGGCTCTGTTTCTACGATGTCCGGCTTCAACATCGACGTGGAGCACGATCTGGATAGTTTGATGGAAGCGGACACAGTTATCGTGCCCGCCTGGCGCGATGCCGATCAACAGCCGCCGAAAGCCCTGTTGCAGGCGCTGAGAACTGTTCACTCGCGCGGTGGGCGGATAGTCGGGCTGTGTCTCGGCACCTTCGTGCTGGCGGAAGCAGGCCTGCTAGACGGACGTGCGGCAGCCACACATTGGGCTTGGGCGGATGAATTTGAGCGGAGCTACCCGCAGGTCTCGCTGAACCGGAACGCGCTCTATATTGATGACGGCGACATTCTGACCTCAGCCGGGACGGCTGCCGCGATTGATTGCTGCCTGCATATCGTACGCAGCGATCATGGGGCGGAGATCGCCAATCGAATCGCGCGGCGTCTCGTGGTCGCGCCGCATCGTGACGGGGGTCAGGCCCAATACATCGAAAAGCCCTTGCCGGCGTCCGGCGCAGACCAGCTTGGCACAGTAATTGACTGGGCGATCAAGCACCTGGACGAACCGTTGTCCCTGGAGAAGCTTGCAACTCACGCCGGCATGAGTCTGCGCAGCTTCACCCGGCATTTCAGGAGGAAGACCGGCACCACCTTCACACAATGGCTGTTGAGCCAGCGCCTCGCGGCGGCGCAACATCTCCTGGAAACCGGCTCCTGTTCGATTGACCATGTTGCAGAAATGGCGGGGTTCGGCTCGACTGTTTCCTTACGCCAGCATTTCACGCGAGCCTTCTCCATCTCTCCTTCACACTATCGCAGGCAATTCAGAAACAAACTACCTGCGCAATCTGCTGGCGCAGGTACTCCACGCAGGTAGCGAACATCACCCACTCATAGCTGCGCGGCTCCGATGAATTTGCCCCTGACGCTTTCGTCGTCCGTAGCAGCGCGCGGCAACGCGTACATCTAATCGGGAACCTTGAGTGAAGGTGAGATTGGTGCCGTCACCCGTTTCTTCTGAGACATACTGCGGAAGAGATGATCCTCCTGGAAATGTTGACGATTGCCTCCCCTTGAAAAATGGCCCCCATAGCTCTGCCCCTGCTGCCTTTCGGCTTCTTGAATTTGTCAATCGAGGCGGCCGCCGGATCACCATGCGCTGGCGCAAAGTTACGCCGCACGCAGCACGGTTCGTGGCCACCGATCGGCTTCTCCGATGGTGCCATCGGCTTTCTCCGTTTTCCTATCATTTTCTACTCTGCCATTTCCGCGTGCCATCGCTCTCTGAAGGAATGGAAATGGCAGTTAAACTTACATCTGATTCGAAAATCCTCATCGTTGGCGGCAGCTCAGGCATGGGTTTGTCGCTCGCAAAGCAATCGCTTGACGCAGGCGCGAAGGTCATCATCGTCGGACGGCAGACTGAGAAGCTAAATCACGCCTGGGAGGTACTGGGTCAGTCGGCGAGGCTTTCGACAATGAACATCGATGCGACCCAGGAGACTGACGTCGCTCGGCTATTCGAAGAGGTGGGACCGCTCGATCACATCGTCACAACGGCGGCCGATATCCGTGGTGCCTACGAGCTTCTCCCGGACCTCGATATCAGCGCCGCACTGCGGGCTGTAGAAAGCAAGGTTCTTGCGCCGATCCTGCTCGCCAAATACGGCGCCCCGAAGCTGCGGCCGGGAGGATCCATCACCTTTACATCCGGAATTGCCGCCTATCGGCCCTCGACCCGCGGCACGGTCGTCGCAGCCGTCAACGCTGCTCTTGAAGGTTTGGTGCGAGCGCTGGCGGTCGAACTCGCACCGCTCCGTGTAAATGCGGTTTCTCCAGGTTGGGTGAACACGCCGATCTGGACGTTCGTTGCAGGCGACAGGAAAGCAGAAACGCTCGATGCGATGGCGAGCCGCCTGCCCGCCGGTCGTATTGGGCAAGCGGAGGACATAGCCGATGCCATCACTTTCTTGATGGGCAACGGCTTTACGACAGGCACGGTTCTGCATGTGGACGGAGGTCACCGGCTGATCTGATCAAGGCGGAGTGGTCGGTAACGGCGGCGATGAGCTTTCGCAGCGCGGATGGCTGCACCCGACGGCGGCGCCAGATTATCGTCAGCGCCGCCGTCTGCGCCATGCCCGGCCAAGGCAATTCGATGACATGCCCCTGCTGCATATCCTCGCAAATCGCCATTCTTGGAACCAGGGCGAGGCCAACCCCTGCCGCTACGAGCTTTGTAATAGCATTGATGCTGCCAACTTCCGCAGCCGGCTTTGGTGGTCGAAAACCCGCTTCTGTGAAAGCGGCATCGAACATGCGGCGATAGACGCAACCAGGCTCCGTCACCACAAAATCAGCTGTCGAAAGGATGGTCAGATCAACAGGATCATCGACGCTTGCCCGATCAGGGGAGCCGATCAATGATATCGGCTCCTTTGCGACGGTTCGCTTGACTAATCTTTCATCGACATCGCCTTCGTGGAAGCAGAAAGCGATGTCGATTTCTCGACGTTCGAGCTTGTCGATCAGTTCGCCGCTGCTGCCAATCCGAAGCCTGAGGTCAATCTGCGGATGATTTGTCCTAAAGCGCGAAAGCCAAGGCGCGAGCCTGCTGGAGGCTATTGTTTCCAGGGCACCGATTGTCAACGAACCACCTTCATCCTGCATTGTGGCAGCCACAGCGGCGCGCGCCTCGTCTTCAATAGCGAGCATTTCTTCGGCATAGGGCTTGAGCGCCTCGCCGGCCGGCGTAAGTTCCAAACCGGATTTCGCGCGGATAAAGAGAGACGCGCCCATCTCGGCTTCCAGCGTCTGAATTTGGTCGCTCACGCTAGACTGTGACAGATGGATCTCCGCCGCAGCCCGAGTTAGGTTTCGATGTCGCGTGACTGCAAGGAAAGTCTTCAGGAATTTGGGATTCATACCAACAAGCTGTCATTGGCGATAACCAAGGTCAACCCATATCGCCACTCTGAAAAAGTCATCTGGCGCGGACAATCATCTCGGCACTTGTTCCTGTGACGCACCAGCGCCTCAGATCGACGTCAACAACAGTTCGACCGAAATAGAACAAATTAGATACAGCTTCGAACGCGTGACCCATCGGTTTTTGCGGGCAGAATAATGTTTGGTCATAAAATATCGAAGCGACTTGACGGTCTTGCTTGAAGCGTGGCTGTAACCCACCGGCTCCGCCTGATTAGTGCGCCTGTGCTGCTCCGTCGGCACTCCATGGCGGCCAGACTACAGATTCGGATTTGCGACGGCCGGCTCCAGGCCACGGTACCCGTCAGCAGCCTAGCCGTTCGATAAGTTCCTTGCGATTTTGGCGCGAGACTGGCGACCGTTCCTCGACATTACGCGCAGCCCCAGTGAAGCCCGGCCCCGGCTTGCTTGTCGAGACCGAGGATGGGAATGAGGTGAACGATGGCAATGCGATGGATCGGCAACAACGTCCCCTCTCATTCTGCCGCTCCACTGCAGAGATCTATCGGAGGCGCAGGCAACAACTTGCGTGGCCTCCTCCTCCTCAGGATGCTGTGCCTTTGTAGCCTTAGTGCTGGTTAACGAGCCATAGCCAATCTAGCTCACGCTTTCGATCGGCACCCGAGCGCTGCTGATTGAGCACTCGGGTGCCGTGGTATCATTTCGTTTTGCGCGTTTTTAGGAACGCGGCATGATATTCGTCGGCCATCTTGCGGAGCGACCGGCCGATGGACGCGTATTCAAACTCGTTGAGATTTGCCAGCGATGCGCGGCCGGAAGGGTGCTGGGTTCCAAAGCCGCGACCGGGAAGCAGAACGATCCCGGTCTCGTCTGCGATCCGGAACAACAGCTCGTTGGCTGAGAACTCTTGTTTAACCCAGGCTGCAAATTCCTTGCCGTAAAGCTGGAGAGAAATGCTCTCGAGGTCGAGAAGCGTATAGTAGTCGACAGAGTTCTCGTTGTCGGGCATCTCGATACCCAGTTCGGTGTAGAGCGCCCGCTGCCTGCGTCGAATAACGCTCTTGAGCGTGGCTTTGTAACTGTCGTGCTCATCCATTAGCGCGAACAGTGAGAACAGGACCATCTGCACCTGTTGCGGCGTTGAAAGCCCGGCGGTGTGGTTCAGCGCGACGGTTCGACTGTCGGCAACCAGGCGGTCGATGAATTTGAGCGCAGAGACATCAGTGACAATCGAAGAGTACCGCTTGTCAAGGGCAGACGTCGCATCGCTTGGCAGGTTCGCTATCGCTCTGTCGAGGACGTTGTCATGGTGCAGGGCAACGGTTCCTAGTCGCCATCCAGTCGCGCCGAAATATTTGGAGTAGGAGTATACGAGGATTGTGTTGTTGGGGCATATCGCGAAGAGCGATTTGAAATCGTCCGCGAAAGTCCCATAGACGTCGTCCGTCAGGATCATCAGGTCGGGACGGTCGTTCTTGACGATATCGGCGATCTTTTGCAGGCTCCGCTCGTCCAGCTTCACGGATGGGGGGTTGCTGGGGTTGATGCAGAAGAAGATTTTAATCGCCGGGTCCTTAAGCTTGTCGAGTTCGGCATCCGGATATTGCCAACCCGCTTCCGGATCGGCATTGATAGCCACTTCCTGAAGAGCGTAGGCATCAAGCTCCGGAATTTCGATGTACGGCGTAAAGACCGGCATACCGATAGCGACCTTGTCGCCTTTCTTCACGAGATGGTTCTTCTTCAAGGTGTCGAAGACGTAGGTCATCGCCGCAGTGCCGCCTTCCGTTGCAAACACATCGATGTCCTTGGCGGAGATATGGCCGCCCACCATTTCCTTCATGAGGTACTGGCGAACGATATTCTCGCTGACACGCAGCATCCGAGGCGGGACGGGGTAATTGCACCCAAGAATGCCTTCGACCATCTCGTGGAGGAAGTCCGAAGCCGATAGTCCGAGCTGGTCGCGAACATAGCTGATGGCACGGCGCAGGAAATCCACGCCTTCCTGATCACGATTGTCGGCGATGAAGCGTTCGAACCGTGCCTCGATCCCGTCGATGCGTGGCAGGCCACCGACGCCCTGCTGCATATAGGAGAATGAGAGTTCCGACTCGGTGGCGGCAAACAATCCAAGCCTGAAAAAGCCACGTCGCGGCAGCGTTGCGAGGAAATTGGGATTGCCTCGTCCTGCATTCAGCATGACCTTGTCGGTCTTGGTCGATGCAAGCTTGATGAGCTCGTCCTTCAATTCGAACGGGCTGAGTTTGGCGAACTGACTGTAGTCGGTCATTGCTTTTCTCCGATCTGTTTATACGAAGGCGACGACGAGCGGCCCGAGCAGCGTCAGGAATACATTGGCCAAAGCGTAGGTGATGGCGAAGGATGTGGTCGGAACTGAATTTCCGGCCTTGTCGAGGATTTCCCCGAATGCGGGATTGGCGCTGCGCGACCCGGTCAGCGCACCTGCAAACACCGCGACATTGTCGTAACGCAGGACATATCGGCCTACCAGCATGGTGAGGATTAGTGGCAGGATCGTTACGACAACCCCGGCCGCAAATATCGAAAGCCCGCTTTGCATGATGGTCTGCACGGCCTGCTGACCGGACTGGAGGCCCACGACTGCGACGAAACCTGCAAGACCCAGGTCCCGAAGCAAGGTCGATGCGGCGGTCGGCATATTGCCGAGCGTCATGTTCCGGCTTCGATACCAACCGAACACCAGGCCGGCCATGAGCGCGCCCCCGCCTGAGCCGAGTGTCAGCGGGATCGAGCCGATACGCACGACGGCGAGCCCGACGAGCAAGCCGATGGCAACACCGAGCCCGTGAAAGACGAAGTCGGTCTTGTCGCTGGGAATAATCGCGGGACCGACACGAGACGCCAGACGTTGCAGATCTTCCTGCACGCCATGAACGGTGACGATATCACCGGCCTTGATGACGGTGTCGTTGGTCAGGTCGAGTTTGCTACCACCGCGCGTGACGGCCAGGACGTAGATCCCATGTCTCAGCTCGCTGCTGGCCGAGATTATCTGAGCGACTGTTCGATCGACGAACTCCTTGCCACGCACGGCGATATCGCGCGTCGTGACCACCAGCTCCAGTCCTTCGCCGCCGATTACCTCCGAACCCAGACGGTCTTCCAGCCCAACGACACCGGATCGGCGTCCAACGATGAGGACGAGATCATCGGCTTGGAGTGTTGTGCCGGCCTCGACGCCGATGATCTTGCCATCACGCTTGATGCGTTCGATCGTGACGGCCCCACCGGTAGCGAGTGCTTCCGCTTCTCCGACCGACTTTCCAGCCGCCTTCCCGATCCGGTACACGCGACCGACAAGTTCGGGCAGCGCGGGCGCTTCACCGACGCCGTAGACGTGCGCGCCCTTTAGCATCTCGGCTTCAGCCTTCAGCGCATCGTCGCGAATGCCGCGCTTCATGAACCACGGAAGGATGTTGACGCAGACAATGATCGCTCCAAAGGAGCCAAAAATATATGTGACGGCATATCCGATCGCCACGTTTGCCTGAAGTCGCTGCGCCTCGTCAGCCGCCAGCCCAAGCTTCTCGATCGCCGAGCCGGCGGTGCCGATGATCGCCGACTGGGTAAGACCACCCGCTGCGATACCGGCCGCTATGCCCTTGTCCAGTCCCATTATCTTGGCAAGCACGACGACCGTAGCCAGACCACTTATCGCGAGGACCACTGCCATCACTATTTCGCGAATAGACTGCCTGCCGAGCGATCGGAAGAATTGCGGCCCACTTTCGAAACCCACGGCGTAGATGAAGAGCGCAAACAGGACAGACTTGATCCCGTTGTCAATCTGTACTCCAACTTGGCTGATCAGAACTGCGGCGAGAAGCGATCCCGCAACGCCCCCCAGCTGGAACTTACCGAACTGGAACTTCCCGATCCAGTACCCGAGGGCAAGTGATAAAAACAAGGCGATTTCTGGCGACTGTCGGAAAATCTCAGCTAGGAAGGCCATTTGATTTCCTTCTTAAGGGACTGCCTGTGAAGGCGTCAGCTAACGCAGCGAAGCCACAGCTAGGCAAAATTTTTCAATTCTGTCCAGCTGCCATCGCTGCCATTTCGCCACTAGGTTGCCGAGCTTGGTTTATAAATTCCAAAAGTGCCGGGGGAGATGTCGGTACAGTTCCTTGTCTGTGGCAAAGGACTCCTCGCGGCTCTGAGGGTGGAGCCGCAGCGCCGCGGTAGCCAGGGCGACCCTGCTGCCGAATGCGGCACGTTCGATAAAATGGCCGGAAACCTGGAAGTGTGTTCTTCTAGGGCGGGAGCGCGCAGCGCCATCCACGGTCACCTTGAAAACGCCGGGGCTCGAGCGGGGGCAGAATAGCACTACTCCCGGCCATCCTCTCAGTTCGAGCTGGACTCTCGCACACCAATTGGTACGATCAATTTATCGTCACCGATCATCCTATACGCGGTCACGACCGCGGGCACCACGGGGCTCCCGCCTGCAAGGATAGGAGGAGTAAGCATGCCCCTTCCAGATCCCTCAGACGTGCCGCAAGATCCGCAACTTCGTGCCCTTCTCCGCCGGTGGGCCAGAAAGCTTGTCGATTCCGATATGGCTGCAGATCGCGTCGTTCAGCGAACGATCAACGTCATCTGCGACAGTCCCGATCTTTTGGACGGCGCCCAAATGAATGAGGCGCTATTTTCCCTCCTGCGTCGATACGCCTTTGACGAAAATGACTTGGCGTCGAGCCGGCAGACTGCGGGTGCAATAGCGGGTGTGGGCCGCGTTTGGACATCGCCTAAAGAGGATATTGACCCCAAGTAACGCTATCGATGATTGTCATCGTGAACCTCGCCTGGAACGCTTGGCGGAAACGGTCCCAAGAAGAGCCGCTTTCCGTTTATGACCCTTGGCACTTTTCCCCGTCTCAACCAATCGTCGGGAGCGGCCGCATTTTTGCCTTCGCTTGACGTCACTGCACGATCAGGCACAGTGAAGGCAGTACCCAGGATTGGACGATATATGACCAGAGAACGCTTCTCCGAATGCCTTCTGCACATCCGTTGGACGCCGATCAATCTCGCGAGCGCATTGCAATGCGATCTGTCGTGGGTGGAGGCGCTGGAAGCAGGGAATGTCGAAGTGCCGGCCGGATTGGCGGCGTGGCTCGAAACACTCGCGCAATGCCATGAGGCCGCCGGCGTGCCGACCGCCTACCGCGGACGGGGTCACGATTGATGCCAAGGCGGGCTTGAGTAGAGAACAATGAAACTATGCCGTCGGCAATCGCCGGCATTTTCAACGCGGCATAACGTGTGAGTGAGCACGGAAGTTTCCACCAGGAAACACCACGAGATATGACCACGATGCCGGTTGATTGCCATCGTGTGCTCTCGCGATCAGCTGCGCGAACCTACGCTCCGCAGCAGCAGACGAACTCGACAACACAACTGCTGCCTCCGCTGACGCCGACCTTGCAATTTCTAGTCTTTTGCTATGTTGTTGGAACACAAGCGCGGCATCCTCACGCTTAGCGTCAATCGTCATAAGTCGTGAACGACACGACACAGGCAGCACATGCAGAAGACCAACCATCAGCCGGAGCGAATATATATGGATCTGAAACGCATTAATTATCTCGCAGCGGCGGCTTTTACAGTGCTTATTGCCCATACAGGGTCGGCCTTTGCAGCGTCAAAGTGCAAATTCGGTGACGTTCAAAGAGACAAGATCGTCAACGGCATGAGTTACGAACAGGCGGTAAGAATTTTAGGCTGCAAGGAAAAGCGCAACGGATCGGGAGAATATACGGAGTATGATTGGAAATCCGCCGTGCCGCGTCGCGCCAGCGATAGCCCGCTGACCTATCCGGGAATATCGGCAGGTGTCAGGGACGGCAAGTTGTTCATGGTCACCCGCTACTGAACCGGCAATATTGAAACTGGTGCTCCTTAAGCCGGAGTCTTTGTCTGGGCTGCCCCCCTTTTGTGCGCCAGCGCCACGGCGCACTCAGAAAACTTGCAGCATTCCACGATCCCGTGCGGAGCACCGTCAATATCTTCAGATGCCTGCCGGGCATCGCCTCTACAAGCTTCCGGCCGGTAAGCGTGAGCGGAGAAACTGCTCCAGAACCCATTGCTGCATTGCCGGGGACACGGCCATGTCTCTGCCGAGGACAAGCGGGAGGCTTCCAGCCATGAACACCGGGCGGTCCTTCTTGAGTGCCTTGATGAAACTCTCGCTCTTCGCAAGGTCTCCCGGTCCTGGAGCGACAGGAGTGCTGAGGAGAATACGGGAGACGCGTCCGGCCCCATGACGTGATATGTAGCGGGTGATCTCGCCACGGCCCATGGAATATCCGACAAGCGTGACGTTGCGCAGATCAAGTCCGTCCATAGCGGCGGCGAGATCCGCTGCCAGCGTATCGCAGTCATAGGCTTCGCCGAGATCGGCCGATCGACTGTGGCGATCATAGACGACGCACCGAAATCCCCGTTCGGTCAGTTGGACAGGCTGATATCCCCAAATATCCGAATTCAACGCCCAGGAGGGCAAAACATCACGGGCCTGCCCTCGCCCCAATCACGATAGAACAACTTCGCGTCGTCACGCGCCTCGATCCAGGGGGCGGAATCTCTTGGCCGCCCCGCATTGCCGGATTGCGCATCTGCTGGCCGTCCCGTTGCGACGATCGTCGCCCCAACCGAGTTCATCACAACTGCTTCCATTGCCGCGATTTGCGGCAGCAGTTTACCGTCGACGAAATACGTCCCATGATGATGCCCCTCCTGACGCCTCAGGATTTAGGATGCACCGTTATGCTCTCCGAACGACACATCTGGCTTCTCCCCCAAACGCGCAAATTACCTGCGGGGTTGTAGCAGCGCGAGCACGAGGGTCGAGACGGCAAGCGCGGCGGTAAGAGCCAAGGGTCCCCTGGCACCATAAGTGTCTACGGAATAGCCGCCGACGACCGCACCGATGGTGATGGCGACCTGGAAGGAGACGACCATCAGGCTGCCCGCTGCTTCCAAGGCATCGGTCGCGGCACGGGATAGGTTGGTTGGCAGCACAACGGGCGCCATGCCGAAGGCAAAGCCCCAAAGCGTTGCGAAACCGAAGGCAACGCCGATATGGGCGCCCCACAGTACCAGGGCGAGTGCGGCAAGCGCCATCAATGCGGCCGTCACGGCAAGGGCCAAGTGAATATTGGCGTCGGCCATACGACCGCCGGCGATGTTGCCGATGACCGCGGCGATGCCAAATCCGGCGAGTGCCAGCGCAATCGGGCCAGTCGTCAGGAGCGTCACATGTTCGAGGAAGGGACGGACATAAACCGAGCCGGCAAAATGCCCCGTCATCAACAGGAGGATAGCAAGCATGCCGAGTTGGACTCCACGCCGCCGCGTTAGGTTGAAGACATCGGCAAGGCTGTTGCTTGTCGTTGCAGGCAAAGTCGGCAGGCTGAGCAACTGTAATAGCATGGCGATCGCTGCCAGCCCCGCTGTAATGCCCATGGCGCTGCGCCAGCCTAACCAGTCGCTGATCAAGGCGCCCATCGACGGTGCGGCGATAGTGGCGAGTGACACGCCGAGGGTGACGATAGCCATGCCTCGACCCGTTGCGTTGGCGCCCACCAGCCTCGCGACGACCGCGACCGAAAGTGCCCAGAAAGCGCTGATGGCGATACCCAACCCCGCCCGGGCTAACAACAAGACCCAGAAGTCGGTCGCTACAGTCGCCAGGATATTGGAGCCGATCGCCAAGGCGCTGAGGCCAACCAGCACCGTTTTGCGATTCAATCGGCCGATGAGAACATTGCTCAATAGGGCCGTCACGGCGCCGACGGACGCGGTGGCGGTGACGACCTGCCCGGCGGTTCCCTCGGTGATGCCGAGATCGCGCGCCATCGGTGTTAACAGCCCTGCCGGCAAGAATTCGGCCGACACCAGTGCAAAGCTGGTCGCCGCTAGCGAAAGAACCGCGAACCAGGTGGCCGCGCTCCACGCGACCGGTGCGGCGACATCAAGGTCTTCGACCGCGCCATCAAGTTGTACTGCTGTATCCGTCATTGAAGATCTCCAAGGTTTGGACATCTTCATAGATCAATCCGTCCGGATGAAATGTATCCTATAATCCGAAATTCATGTCCATTCGTCCTGAAATGGTGCGGCGCACAACACCTGGCGAGACGCTGGTGATGCGCTTGAACGCGCGCGCGAACGACGCTTCGGATTCGTAACCCAAGCGGGCTGCGACCTCGGCAACCGACATGCCGTTTTGACCCAGCAACTCGCGGGCAAGCTGCATGCGAAGACCGGCAAGATAGCGTGCCGGACCTTCCCCCAACATAGCGCTGAAGCGCTCTGCAAAAATCGAGCGCGATTGACCCGCCAAGCTGGCGAGGCTTTCAAGGGTCCAATTGTAGCCGGGGTCCCGGTGCATGGCTGCAAGGACGCGGCCGATGTGAGGGTCACGGATGGCGGCGAGCCACCCGGTGGTCGAGGCCCCCGTACAATGAACCCAACAGCGGATGAGCCGGGCAGTCAGAAGATCCGCCATACGCGACAGGATGGTGGCGCTACCCATTTGCGGCTGCGCGGCCTCTGCCGTCATCGCCGCCAGCAAGGGACCGACGATTGGGTCATGCCCGGCCACGTCGCAGCCCTTGATGATCGGTGGCATCAGCATGATCAGGGGGTGTAGCGCACAGGCCCCCAGGGCCATGGAACCGCAGAAAAGCGTGCTTGCTGCGCCAGTTCCTTCCCGCACCACTTCGCAGACGTTGCTCCCGAGGTTCGTCACATGGCAGCCTTCGAGCGAATCCCCCACCACGTCCGGCGCGCTGGCCAGCCGATGGGCGGTGCCCTGCGGAAGCAACACCAGATCGCCATCGCGCAACTCCTGCCAACCCTCGGCCTCGGTATAGATCCAGCATGGGCCTTGGCTGACAAAGTGAAAACGAAGAAACGCTTGCTGCGGAAAGGCGATGCTCCACGGATGTCGGAGCTCGCAGCGACCATAGTTGACGCCGCTTAGGCGAAAGTCCTGTAGAACCTCGCTGAGCGCATCCATCGGAATGTTTGGACGTGACGATGCTTCGGATGAATTGATGGGCATTTTGCCAATATATATGCCGAACGTCCGGCGAGCAAGTAGAGGCAATCGCTTTGGTACTACCGCCTTGTTACTGCCCCGTATGAAGCTCGTCGTTTTCCGTTCCAAGGCGAAACAAACCAGGCACATGTCACCGCCGACACCCTATGGCTTCTCTTCGGTGAGATTTGTCAGATCCTCGCCATCCAAAAATAGTCGCACGGATGCGATGTCTTCCCCGATCTAAAAGATCGGCCGGGACAACAACAGACGGCTTTTGCAACTACTGGACGGCCCTGATAGAGACACTCTATCATCGACGGTCTCTCTAGGCCCCGACACCCGCCCGCCGCAGAAGGCAGATACATGGCACATGAAATCCGAACCGTTCCCCTTGCCGAAGTGCCGTTGGAAGACGTCTGCCAGACGCTGAACATGGCCTATGCCGGCTACATCGTCCCGATAAACTTCGATCCCCCGGCGCTGGACCGCCGGATACGGGCCGAAAATATTTGCCTGTCTTCAAGTCACCTCTTGCTGCTGGAAGGGCACGAGCCTGCCGGCATCATGCTGATTGCGCGAAGAGAGCGCGTCAGCCGAATTGCCGCGCTCGGTGTTGTCCCCAATTGGCGAGGCGCCGGCATTGGCAGGCGTGCGGTGGAATTGGCAATTGACGATGCTGTTGCCCGCGGCGACGATCGCCAGATTCTCGAAGTCATCGAAACGAACGATGCGGCAATTTCGACATATACTAAAGCGCGTTTCGTGCCAGTGCGGCGGCTGGTGGGCTACACCCATGTGCCTGCTCCTTCGGGGGAAGAGATTGTACCCTGTTCACCGGGGGAAATCTTGCCCCTGCTAGAGCGCGTCTACCCGTCCGACGCAAGTTGGCAAACGTCTCCACACTGCTTCGTCGGAGCAACCGCCCCCATTGAGGCCTTTCGAACACTGGACGGCAGTGCTGCAGCCCTTGCGGAAGGATCCGGCGGAGTTGCTCGTCTGCTCGCCTTTGCAGTCGAGCCAGCTTTGCGGCGGAAAGGCATCGGTCGCCGCTTCATCCAGGGGCTACTTGGTCGATATCCGGACAAATCCTGGTCCATCCCGGCGACCTTGCCGGAGTTTCAAGCAGCCGCTTTCCTGACGGCGACAGGATGGACGAAATCGTCAATCACCCAATTGGAGATGGGGCTGGTTCCTATCGCATCCTAGGACAGTTTCGGGCGTCGAGGGTCACTTGCAATTGGTTCATTCATAGACGAGGCGCGTTCGATACGATGCATGGATCGAGATGATATCGCCGGGCGCAAATCCGCATGGCATCGCCAGACGGGTTAATCATTGTCATCTTGCCGTCGCCTAGAGCATGTTATTGGCACTGGAATATCCGGCTAACAATTCTTGGGGTCCTCTTCATGCAGTTCGTGCGTACGTTCGAACTCTATCCGTTTCTCGACACCACGCTCAGTCTTGCCGCTGCCTTTGTCCTTGGCACATTGATAGGAGCTGAGCGTCAGTACCGCCAGCGCACGGCGGGCCTGCGCACGAATGTGCTTGTGGCAGTCGGCGCTGCGGCCTTTGTCGATTTGGCGCAGCGTATCGCCGGCACAACCGAAGCCGTCCGTGTGATTTCCTATGTCGTTTCGGGAATTGGCTTTCTCGGCGCCGGCGTGATCATGAAGGAGGGCATGAATGTCCGAGGCCTCAATACCGCAGCAACCTTGTGGTGCTCGGCGGCGGTGGGAGCTTGCGCGGGGACGGATATGATTGCCGAAGCTGCGTTGCTGACGGTCTTCGTGCTGGCCGGAAACACGCTGCTGCGCCCCCTGGTCAACCTCATCAACCGTATTCCGATCAATGAACAGGCGGCCGAAGCAACCTATGAAGTCAAGGTCATGACCAGTCGCGAGGCGATGCCAGAAATGCGGGATCTCCTGATCGAGCGACTGGAGGAAGCCGATTATCCGGTCGGTGATATCGAGATCAGCGATCGAGGCGCAGATAGTGTCGAGATCATCGCCACCCTTGTCAGCACCGCGGTCGATCCGGAGGAGATTGATGCCGTCACTTCCTACATGGAAAACCAACGCGATATTGCCAGCGCGACCTGGGAGGGAAGCACGAAGGATTGAAGATCGCGTCGGCACCGGCGTGATCAACGCAGCTCCAGCGTCGGGCGCACAGCGCTAGCATGATAATGCTTGCTGGCGCGGAAAATCGATGACGATCTGTTTCGCAAGTGGCGCCGCGTCGATACGAAGTTTCAGCCTTCGAGAATTGGTTGGCAGACCGGTAAGTTGCGGGCTCAACTGCCTGGCTGGAACGCCAGGCGCAGACCCCATTCAATGCCAGGCCCAACCGAGGTGACATGGTCCTTGTCGGGGATGATCGTGAATTTCGTCTTCAGGCCCTCGTAGTGCCTTGATGTGAGAAGCTGCTCGAAGGACTTCGCGTCCTCAACCATGTCCTTGGTGAAGCCATGGCGGTCGGCCTCATATCGGCGGATTTCCTTCCCGCCGACATAGAGGAAAACGTTTGCCGGGAGGCTTTGATGTCCGGCGGCGAACTGCTTTTCGATCTCCAGGATTGCGCGCGAACCATACCACAGCGACGGGCTGCCGATGATGTAGGTTTGGAACATGGCGGGGTCGCGCAGAAGGATGGTCGCCGCAAGGAGGCCGCCATAGGAGTGACCCCAGAATATCCGCCTCGCCGGATCGGTATGATAGTGCGCATCGACGAACGGAATGACAACGTCCTTGAGGTAGGTCTGATAGGCAGCCGACCCGCCATAGACATGGCCTGTCGAGGATTGGGCTGTCGGCGTGTAGTCACGGCGGCGGCTATCCTCGAGCGATTCGCCATCCGCATAGCCAAGGCCAATGACGACAAGGTCCCTTTTGTCGGCCTCGGTCAGGTCACGGATTTCACAGATGTGACGCGGAAACGCACGGCCGCCGTCTGCCAGGAACAGCACCGGATGCAGGACGGGGCTTGCGGGATCAAATCCCTGTGGGAGGCTGACGAACAATTGGTATCCGCGCCCCGAGACCGGATCGGGCAGCGGGACAGCATCGGTCTTTGCACCGCACTGCTTCGCCTCCGGCATTGCCACCGCGCTCAGCGGCACAAGGAGCAGAAGGAAAAATGCTGCAACGACAATGCCAAAAGCGGATGGGATACCGCCTGGATTTCCCGCATGAGCATTGTCTCGGTGGTCGTGGGGCATGCGATCCGTTCCGCCTGTCTGATGCTCTCGACGGCCATTTGCCCATTGCCTTCAAGACTGGCTCAAGGTGGTCTCCGTCCGTCTGCCTTCAAAGCGAAGACAGACCCGAAATGCAAGACCTTGACGCCATCATTATCATTCGCCACCACCTGCCCGGCAGCAAGCGATACGGCATGGCATCGGCCTCGACCGCGCTGGCTTCTCTTTGCCGAGCCAGGCGACCTGGTCGAAAAGGGTCCCGCCGGATGAGATAATCGCGTAAGGCACTTCACTTGAACAAGGAAGACGCTATGCCCGACGTCTTAGCACGTGGAGGTCAGCGCTCCGATATTCATGCGTTAGCTGGAAATTCGCCAACTGCACGTCCATTTCGGCGGCTTCCCCAGCGAGCCGGTGGATCGCCGCTGTCGTCTCCTCCACCATCGTCGCATTTTGCTGGGTCATCACATCCAGCTCGGACACAGCCACGTTGATCTGTCGCAACGTGTCAGCCTCTTCGCTGGTCGCCTGCATTATCTCGCTGATCCGACCGTTGATCGCCTCGACGTGGCCGCCGATACCGGTCAGCGCGGCGCCGGCGCGCTCGACGAGCGACACACCCGTTTCAACCTCATGCGTGGACTTCTGCAGCAAGCTCGAGATCTCCTTGGCCGCGCCAGAGGAGCGCTGTGCCAATTCACGGACCTCCATCGCAACAACGGCAAATCCCTTGCCGGCTTCACCGGCGCGGGCTGCCTCTACGCCGGCGTTGAGCGCAAGAAGGTTCGTTTGGAAGGCAATCGAGTCGATCACGGCAATGATGGAGTTAATCTGGCGTGAGGAAGCCTGGATCGCTTCCATCGCTGCGATCGTCTCCTCCATGATCTGGCCGGAGCCAACGGTTTCCCGTTTGGCGTCGCGGGCAATGCGTTCGGCCTGCTCTGCGCGCTCGATCTGAATTCGGACCGACTGGGTGATCGCATCGATCGCGGTGGCGGTCTCGGAAATCGAGGCAGCCTGCCGTTCGGTGCGTTCGGCAAGTTCGTCGGCACCAGTGCGCATCTCTTCCGAGCCGGCACGCATCGCCGTTGAGTTTCCTCCGATTGCCGTCATCGTTTCGCGAAGCGCCGTCAACGCATTGTTGAAATTTATGCGCAGTCCTTCCAGTTCGGCGGGGAAGCGGGTCTCTACCTGATAGGCAAGGTTGCCATTGGCCAGTTGGTGCAGACCATCGTCGATCAATCGAACGACCTTTTGCAGCGTCTCTGCCTCGGCTTCACGCTCGGCCATATGTTTTTGACGGTCCTGCTCGGCAAGAACACGCATTTCGCTGCTGGCAGCTTCCAGCTCGCGGCTATCGATGAGCGATTGTTTGAACCGTGCGAGCGCCTTCGCCATCGTGCCGATTTCGTCACCACGAGTTTGGCTGCCGATCTCGACGTCCAGATTGCCGTCGGCAACATCCCGGGTGACGCGCGCAAGGCGGGCAAGCGGAGAAAACAGCGGCTTGGTGATCACCCAGGTCGCCGCGGCCATGACAGCGAGAACGCCAAGGGCGATCATCGTCAGCAAGGTTGCGATTTCGAGAGAACCGGCATTCAATTCGCTGAGACGCACACTTTCGACGATGAGCAAGCGCGAGTTCTTATAGTCGATGCCGCGGACATAGGCCCGCGCCGAACCATCGGCGCGCTCGAAGTCGCTGACTGTCATGGCTTTTGCCGAAAACGCGTCCTTGATGAATGTGAAAGGCGTGGCATCGAGCATTGCGAGTTGACCGCTCGCATTCACGCCAATCGCCGAGCCGTCCTCCGAGATGATCGCCGCTTGCGCCGTACTGCCTGCGACAATGCCCTTGGTGAGGATGCTTCCGAGGATATCGTCACGCACCTTAAAGAGGATGATGCCTTTCGCGGCGCCAAGCCTGACGATCGGCACGGCGTAGAAGATTGCCGACTTGCCGTTTCTGGAATCGATGCGAAGGCCAGAAAAGCCCGTTGGCGCAGAATTGTCGGTCGCCTTGGCGGTGTTATCGATGGCCCTTGCAAAGGCGAGGCCGGCGCCCGTCGACTTCCATGCATCGGTCTTCAGATTTTCGGCAAAATCGTCATTCTTCCTGTAGGAATAAAGGACGTTGCCATCGAGATCTGCAATCAACAGGTCGCTGAAGGCGGTATTTTCAAGGTCGCGGGCAACCTCGCTCTGCGTCGTCTCATGGTTGGAATAATAGAAGCCGCTTGGTCCTTCCGGCTTCATCAGCTTTTCGCGCTGGTCTGCCGGGTTCGGATTGTCGGTGATGAACACCTTCTTCAACTCGGCACTGGCGCCGCCGTTCGTCTTGCCGATGGAATTCCAGCCGCTTTTGAGCTTTGTGATCGACATTTGTATCGCTTCGATACGCGCAATCGAATTGGCCTGGTTTTCCAGCTGGTCCAACTGGTTCTGCAACATGTCGCCGCGGAAGATCAGAACACTCTCTGTGGCCTTGAGTGCTTGTTCGCCGGAAATGCGGCTACTGGCGAAATAGGCTAGAACATTGATCACCGCGATCGACAATGCGGTCAGCAAAATGAACGTGGCAATGACCTTGAAGGACAGGGAATTGAATCTCTGCATCATGAACGGTGTTCCCCCCGGAACAATCATATCGGCGTGACGCAGAACGCCCGGCCGGCAGACTTTTAATTGAAACGTTCGAGCCTTGCCTTTTCTGGAAGGCGGCTCACATGCAATTGCGCGCTTGAAACTCGTCCATGAAGGTTAAATTGCGGTAAAACAGCTTTGCCGATGTAAAAGAGGTTCTTATTGATTTGCCGCGCTGCTTTGAGTTGGGACGACAATACTTGCCAGCGGCGACTGTTTCCGACGTGATAGATAGTGATCTTGATCTGAGCTCTCGCGCTTGACAGCCCTTGGTTCGAGTATTCGTGATGGTCCAGAAACCTGCAGCGGTTCAAGCCCAGCACGCACTCTGATCGCCATTGGATGAAAATCCCGTGGCGGGCCACTTGAGGGTAATACACTATCCGTGATCCATCCGAGCCGGGAACATCTGCCACGACTTGGCGGGCGCGGCATTTTCCCGCCGCCTAGAGAAAGGCCATCAACGCAGTCGCAAGGATCGTGCTGCCCATGAGGACATTGATTGCCCTCTCGATCGTCGGCTTGAGGTTAACTCTACCAAGGACGACGCCGGCCCACAGCCATGCAAGGTCGACAACGACCATGACGACAACGCAGAGGATCCATTTGATCGACATGTCCGCAACCGCGTCGAGCCGGACGATCGAGTAAGACGCCATCAGCGACGCAAAGGCGATATATGCCTTTGGGTTCGTGACACCAAGGAACGCACCGCCGGCCACTGTCGAGGCGAAGTTCGGTCGAGACCCCGCCTCGCTCCCGCCAACCGGCGCAAAGGCGATCTTGTAGGAGAGATAAAGCAGATAGATCGTTGCGATGAACATCATCGCTTTTGTAGCGCCCGGAATTGCGGCGAATAGCGAAAAGAGGCCGGCGGCGCTGGCACCTGCGGCAACTGCAAGGCCAATCTGCAGGCCGCCGTAAAATCGCAACCCCTGAAGAAATCCCTGGTCCTTGCCGACGGCAATAAGCGCCGCAATGGCAGGACCTGGCGACCCCAGCAGAAGCACCGCGGCAAGCGAAAAGAGAGACAAGTTCACGAGGTCAATTGTCACGATATTTTCCACATAAAGGATTGCTTATATCTTTATATAAATCTGACTCTCTCGCGTCAAGCGACAGAGTCAGTAAAGAAAGCCCGGAGCAAATCGCATTCAGCAGCAGCAAAACCTATCAGGCACCGATTGCTGCCAGCGACGGAGAAAATCGGACGCAGACGGGCGCAGGACCTGGGTTTAAGCCAATCCGCATTCTAAAAACGCCTGTATCTCGGCAATCGCATCGGCAGGACCATCGCCACCCTGTGGCAGTCCTGTCGATACTTGGCCTCACGTCCTTCCGGATGGCTGAACGCATGTTGGCCGGCATTGAGAGTTCATATGATGTACAAGCGCATGAGCGCTTCGGTTTCCACTCAGCGCGAGCCCTCAAAGAGCTATTCGAGGCAAGCGCCGCCTGAAATACGTTCAGCCTACGGCGCTTTCCATGCTTCAATGAGATCTCCGATGGAACACTAAGCCAATTGCGAATCTAGAAACGCGACGACTTCTTCGGCGAATGCTTGCGCAAACTCGATATTGGAGAAGTGCACGGACGGAAAGGTTTTCAGTTTCGCCCCGGGGATGGTGTTGGCGATCGCTTCACCCATCGCATGAGAGGTCACGGTGTCGAACTCCCCGGCGATTACCAGCGTCGGGCTTTGGATAAGCGCGCTTGTGCGCCGCATATCTGCGTCACGCACGGCGGCAAACAGGCCTGCAAGGCCCTGGCGCGATGTCTTCAGCAGGACGTCTCGGAACTGCCGAACGATGGATCCGTTCGCCACGATCATCGGCTTCGGGAACCAGTTGCCGAGAAAAGTCTCGGCAGTTTCCTTCATGTCCGACGCAGCCAGCGTTGCCGCTATCGACCGGTCGAAATTCTCGGCCGGGCCGAGATAGGACGACGTGTTGCTCAGGATGAGACGGTCGATGCGTTCAGGCGCATGAATGGCAAGCCATTGGCCGACCCAGCCACCCAGGGACAGGCCGAGGAAATGCGCCCGCTCGATCCCGAGCCAGTCCATCAATTCCAGCACGTCGCGGCCAAGCCGCCCGTCGGAGTAGGCACCGGCCGGAACATCGGAGCCGCCGTGGCCGCGGAAATCATAGCGTATAACCCGAAAATGCGTGGCCAATGTCGGGATCTGGAGATCCCACATGTGCAAGTTGGTGGCAATGGAGTTCGAAAGGATAAGTGCCGGCCGGTTTTCCGGGCCATCGATCCTGTAAGCAATCCTGACGCCATCGCCTGTGGTGAAGAACGACAGAGCGGCCGCTTCTTCATCGTTGACCGTGGCGGGCTGGGTGGAACTGTTCGTCATAATATGCACCTTCACTTGCTGTTGGCGCTTTCCGTTTGCTGGCCAGAAGCTCTGGTGAAACGGGCGCGTTTATCGAAGACAGTGCGAAGCTAGTTCGGTGCTACTTCAAAAAAAATTGCAAAGATTCGAAGAACATTGTAATTAGAACGCACAATGCAGCCCTTCACGCTCCAGGAAATCCAGTGTCTCGATGCGGTGGCCCGCGAAGGCGGTTTCCAGGCCGCGGCCTTGGCGCTGAACCGGTCGCATACAGCCGTCTTTGCAGCGATCGCCAAGCTCGAGGCAACCCTAGGGGTGGCACTCCTCGATCGCAGCGGCTACCGGGTCGGCCTCACCGAGGCGGGTCGCTCCTTTCATCGCAAGGCGCAGGCCCTGCTTGGTGAAATGGAGGTCTTGCGGCTGCATGCGCACCAGCTCTCGATGGGCGAAGAAACACATCTGCGTGTCATTCTCGGCGACACATGTCCACTGCATGGCGGGCTGCAATTGCTGGGCGGCTTCTTTGCTCGCTACCCGAACACGCGGCTCGATCTGCATTTCGAGACGATTGGCGGTCCAGCCGAGCGGCTCCTCCTCGATGAGGCCGATCTGATCCTCCATTGGATCGACAAGTCCGACCCACGCTTCGAATGGATCGATCTCGGCACGATTTCCTTCGTACCGGTCGTCGCCCCGAATTTTCTGCCGTTTGCGCCCTCCCCCCTGATTACCCCCGAACAGATGCGCGGGCTGACACAGTGCATCATTCGCGACACGGCAAAGGATACTCCGAAAACCAATTTCTACGTGGTGGAAGGCGCACCGCAATGCACGGTCGCCGATCACGCGATGAAGAAGGAGATCGTCCTTCGCGGCATGGGCTGGGGACACTTGCCCCACTTCATGATCGAAGAGGAGCTGCGCGAAGGGCGACTGCTCTCCATCGCTGGACAACATTTCCCAGGCACGGATATCGCGCTCGTCGCCGCCCGCCGCCGCGACCGACCGCATGGACCCGTCGCCACCAGTCTTTGGGACTACATTACCGGGCATCCCGCGATTGGCGGATAGGGTGCCGTTCTTTGGAGTGAGCCCGAGGACTTCGCAATTAGACGCGCATGCGCGGCCTCGTTTCGGCAAGCAGGCTGCCGCCATGCCCGCGGCCTCGAAGGCTCGGATTGCCACAACCAGGCTAGTATGACGCCATCATCAGCTTGAACCAGTCGCCGCCTGCAGACGCGACGGCCGCCTTGCGGCGCTCCCCCGCAAGCTGTCGAATGCCAGATAGATGACCGGTGTGGTAAACAATGTCAGCGCCTGGGAGACGATCAGACCGCCAACGATTGCGATGCCGAGTGGAACGCGCAATTCGGATCCTGGCCCGGTTCCCAGTGCCAACGGCACCGCTCCGAACAGCGCGGCAAGCGTCGTCATCATGATGGGCCGGAAACGCAGCATGCAAGCCTGGCGTATGGCGTCATATGGCGCAAGCTTCTGGGTGCGTTCAGCGACGAGCGCAAAATCAATCATCATGATCGCGTTCTTCTTGACGATGCCGATCAACAGAATAATGCCGATCATCCCCATGATTGACAGGTCCAGATTGGCCAGTTTGAGCGCCAACAATGCTCCAAGTCCTGCGGATGGCAATGTCGAGATAATCGTCAAGGGATGAACGGCACTCTCATAGAGAACCCCAAGCACGATATAGACAGCAACGATAGCGGCGAGAATGAGCCATGGCTGGGTCTTCAGCGAGTCCTGGAACGCCTGCGCCGTTCCCTGGAAGGTTCCAATGACAGTGGCCGGCATGCCTGCGCTGGTCTCCGCCGCCTTGATGGCGGTGACAGCGTCGCTAAGGGCACTGCCCGGTCTCAGATTAAAGGAGATCGTCGTCGCCGGAATGGATCCCTGATGGTTTATGGATACCGGCAAGACACCGGTCTTCAACGATCCAAGCATGCTGAGCGGAATAAGCTTGCCGGTGGTCGAGGACTTGACATAGAGGTGCGACAACGCCTCGGACGACAGGGCAAACTGTGGCGCGAGTTCCATGACCACGTGATATTGGCTGACCTGCGTGTACATCGTCGCGATCTGCCGCTGCCCGAAGGCATCGTAAAGTGTCTGGTCGATTTGCGAAACACTCACCCCCAGCCGGGATGCCGTCGAGCGATCGATATGGAGCGTGAGGCTGGTTGCAGCCTTCTGCTTGTCGGAAATCACATCCTGCAGCTCTGGGAGGCCCTTCAGAACCTTGGTCATGTTCCCAGCCCATTTGTCGAGCTCGGCCGTATCGGGATCCTGGAGGGTATATTGATATTGCGACGCGGAAGACCGTCCTCCAATCTGGACGTCCTGGCGAATCTGCAGGCCGACCGTCAACCCCTCCATGCCAGCTGTCGCCGTTCTCAGACGCGCCAGCACGGCCGACGCCGGGCTTCGCGTCCCGATAGGTTTCAGATTGATCTGAAGCTGACCGACGCTGGCCGACGGACTTGGGTTGATCCAATAGGCGACGTTGTCGACGGCCTGATCGTCCATGACGATATGCGCAAGTGCCTGCATCTTGGTCGACATGTCTGCAAAGGAAATGTCGGTCGCAGCCTGCGCCTGCCCTTGAACCCATCCGGTATCCTGTTGCGGGATAAAGCCTTTCTGTATGGAAACGTAGAGCCAGCCGGTTACCGCCATCGTGGCAATTGCAACGACAAGAATGGCGAAGCGGTTGCGAAGGACAACATCGAGCATCCTTCCGTATCCCGCCGTGCAGGTCTCGAAAAACGCCTCCGACCAGCGGAAAACCGCACCACGCGGCCTGTCGTGATCATGCTTGATCAACCAGGCGCACATCATCGGTGTGACTGTCAGTGAGACCAGCCCCGATATCATGATTGCCACGCTGATCGTCACCGCAAATTCACGAAAGAGCCGGCCGACGATCCCGCTCATCAGCAGAATCGGAATGAAAACGGCAACCAGCGAGACGGTCATGGAAACGATGGTGAAGCCCACCTCTCGCGACCCTTCGACAGCGGCTTCGAGGGTTGGCTTGCCCTCCTCAACGTGACGCATCACGTTCTCGATGACAACGATAGCATCATCGACGACAAATCCGACAGCGATGGTCAGGCCCATGAGCGAGAGATTGTCGAGGCTATAGCCGGCGATATACATGATGGCGAATGTGCCGATCAGCGACAGCGGAATGGTCGCAGCCGGAATGATCGTCGCCCAAAGGTTCCGCAAGAAGCTGAAGATCACCAAGACGACCAGGCCGATAGTAATGAGGATGGTGATCTTCACGTCATTGACCGAGGATCGGATCATCCCCGACCTGTCGGCGACGACCGACAGCTTGATCCCAGCAGGCAGTCCCGCCTCCATTTGCGGTAGCGTCGCCTTGATACCATCAATTGTGTCGAGCACGTTCGAGCCGGCCATCTTGTGCACGTCCAGCATGACCGAACGATTGTCCTGAAGCCAGGCGGCCTGATTGACGTCTTCCGGCGCCGATATGACGGTACCGAGGTCTTCCGCATGAATGGGGGAACCGTTCTTGTAGGCGATGACCATCGAGCGGAAGGCCGGAACGTCCATGATCTGGTCGGTCGCATCGAGAACGGTGGTGCGTCCGTTGCCGGCGAGCTGTCCCTTGGGTTGATTGACCGTTTGGGCACCGACCGTGCTGCGAATATCTTCCAGCGTCAGACCGCGCGCGGCAATCTTGTCCGGGTCCAGCTGAATTCTGATCGCCGGCCGCTGAGGTCCGTGATAGTCGACGAGCCCTACGCCGTTCATCTGGGACACCTGCTGCGCGATGATGTCTTCCGCATAATGATCGAGTTCGGTGGTCGGAATCCGATCGGAGGTAAGCGCCAGGGTCAGGATCGTCGCCTCCGCCGGATTGCTCTTGTGGAAATCGGGAGCGGCCGGGAGATCCTTGGGCAATTGACCGCTGGCGGCGCTGATGGCGGCCTGAACATCCTGAGCGGCGGCATTGATGTCCCTGGTGAGATCGAATTGCAATGTGATCGACGTTCGCCCTGACGAGCTCGTCGACGTCATCTGCGACACGCCCGAGATGGTCGAGAGCTGGTTTTCGAGAGGAGTCGCAACCGATGTTGCCATAGTCTCAGCGCTCGCACCGGGAAAGGAGCTTGAGATCTGGATCGTGGGAAAGTCGACCTGCGGCAGTGATGCGATCGGAAGCAGGCCATAGGCAATGGAGCCGACAATGAGAAGTCCTGCAGCCAGCAGAGAGGTTCCGACCCGGCGCTGGATGAAAATCTCCGAGAGATTCATTGCGCTGCCTCCTCGCCGGCGGCCGCCAGTTTCTTGCCGTCAGCACCTTGCGTGGCAATGACGGTTCCGTCGACAAGCCGGGATTGGCCGGAGGTCACAACGGTCTCACCGCTGGAGACACCTTGCGTGACTGCGGTCAGGCCCGCATAGGCGCTACCGGTGGTGACCGAGGATGTGATGACCTTATTGCCCGGCCTGACGAGGAAGACATAGGCGCCCGTCTGTCCGTTCTGTATTGCCGAGGACGGAACAACCGTCGAATTCGGATCTGTGCGCAATGTAATGTTCGCGGTCACCAATTCTCCTGGCCAAAGCGTAAGGTCGTCATTTGCAAAAACCGCCTTCAACTTCACCATCCCTGTCGATGAATCGACCTGGCTGTCGATCGCGCTCAGTTTTCCGTCGGCAAGATGCTTGGCGTCGTCGCGGCTATAGGCCGAAACGTTCAATTGGCCCTTCGCCTGCCCTGCGATCAGATCGGGAAGATCATCCTGCGTCAGCGTGAATTCAAGCGCGATGGGCCGCATCTGTGTGACGGTCACCACTCCCGTCGCATCGGTTGCGCGCAGTATGCTGCCTTGCTGCTGTTGGCGCAGGCCCACCCTGCCGCTGATCGGAGCCGTGATGGTTGCGAATTCCAAATTGAGTTTCGCGGTGTCGAGTGCCGCTTTTCCCGATGCAGCCGTCGCATCCATGACCTGGACCTGTGCTGCCGCCGTCTGAGCTGCCTGCGTCGTGCCGCTGCCCGTGGTCGTCAGCCTCTGCGCCCGCGCCTCGTCTATCTTGGCTTGGGCAAGCTGTGCCAGTTCCTTGTCGTAATCCGCCTGCGCCTGCGCAACGGCTGCCGCATAAGGGCGGGGATCGATCGTTGCGAGAATGTCGCCGGCGTTGACATCCTGTCCCTCGGTGAAAGCGATGTGCTGAAGCTGGCCATCAACGCGGACCTTTACGTCCACCGCGGTCAAGGGAGACACGATGCCGAGACCGCTGCGCACGACCGGCAGGTCCTTGATTGATGCCGTTGCCGTCTGCACCGGGACCGGAGCGCGTTCGACCGCCGAGGCTCTGGTTTTACTCAAACCTGGCTCGGGCCAGTAAAAATAGGCGGCAGCAGAACCCGCTGCCGCCAGAGCACATATCCCCAGAAGATAAATTGATTTAGCTGAACTGCTTGACCCTGAAGGGGCTCGATCCACGACAATGCTCCATAACGCGCTTGCAATTGCGCACAGGCCGGCAACCCGCAACGCACTCCCTGGAATGTGAAGGATCGCAAGTGGCCGCCAATTCGCGCCAGGATGAAAAATTTTTTATGTTTCGCCGAACCCGCCGATTATGGCTTGATGAGATATCCGGCTCCGGGAACCGTGGTGATCATGCTCGTCGCTGCGCCCATGTCGATCTTCTTGCGCAGTCGATGGATATGCATGTCGACAATATTGCCGCGAGGATCGAAATCATAATCCCAGGCGGCCTCCAGCATCATCGAGCGGGTTACGACTGAGCCGGCGTTGCGCATAAGGGCCTGCAGCAGCAGGAACTCCCTGAACTGCAGATCGATGACGCGCTCGTTCCTGCGCGCAATCCGCCGCCGGATGTCGAGAGAGAGATCGCCAACCATCAGGATATTGTCATGACCCTCGTTTATGAAGTGCTTGGTGATGGCCTCGATGCGGGCAAGAAGCTCGGAAAAGAAGAAGGGCTTGGCCAGATAATCATCGCAGCCGGCGCGCAGCCCCTCCACACGATCCCTCGTGCCGGCCAATGCGCTTATCATGATCACGGGCACGTTGACCTTCATCTCGCGAAGGCGTCTCACGAGTTCCACGCCATCGAGCTTGGGAAGCAGCCGGTCCACGATCAGGCCATCGTAGATCAGCTCCATTGCAAGTGCGAGGCCGAGTTCACCATCACCTGCGAGATCGACGACATGCCCGCACTCGGAAAGCCCCCGCTTCAGATAGGTCGCACTTCGGTCATCATCTTCAACTACCAGTAGGCGCATTCAATCCCCGTTGAAGATTGCACTTCGTTCCACGCCTTCCCAAAGATGAAATTGATTTCATGTTCAGGCGAACGAACATTCAATATTGATTATCTAGACAATAGGCAGAAACTACTCAGCGTTCTTGGAGGAAATGTGTCGAAGATTCTCGTGGTCGAGGACGACGTGGGGACGGCATCGGAAATCGAGGCGGCGCTTGTGGATCACGGCTGCACCGTTACTCAGTCGCTCGACGGCCGGGATGGACTGGTCAAGGCGATTTCCGGCACATTTGACGCGATCGTACTCGATCGCATGTTGCCGGGCACCCTCGATGGCCTCGGGATGCTGGCGGCGTTGCGCGCAGCCTCGGTTCAAACGCCTGTTCTCATCCTG
>NZ_JAELUG010000129.1 GCF_016429255.1 Rhizobium sp. ASV8 | reverse complement strand
GCCTTGCGCAGCGGGCGCGGCACTGGCATGTCAGGATGAGATGAACGGACGGAGCCGCTTCGTCGGACTGTATATTGGGAGGAAATCGATGGATCGCGCCGATGTGGTGGTGCTTGGCACATTTGTGGCCGATTTGGCTTTCAAGGCAGACCGTATGCCGGTCATCGGCGAAACGCTGCTTGGCCGCGGCTTCGCCATGGGTCCCGGCGGCAAGGGATCGAACCAGGTAATCGCCGCGGCGCGCGCTGGCGCCAGGTCGGCGATGATCACCCGCATCGGTCGCGATGCCTTCGGGGAAATGGCGCGCAAGACTTGGGAACAGGATGATGTTGCGACCTCGCATGTGCTGGTCGACGATATCAGCCCCACAGGCGCTGCGTTTATTTTCGTATCTGCGAAGAACGGGGACAATGCGATTATCGTCGAAAGTGGCGCAGCGGCCAATCTGAGCGTCGCCGACATTCGCGCGGCCCAACCGCTGATCGCCGGTGCAAAAGTCTTTGTTACGCAGTTCGAACAGCCTATCGATGCCGCCGTCGAAGGGCTCCGCATGGCCCGCGAGCATGGTGTCACAACGGTTCTAAATCCAGCACCGGCGCTTCCCGTGAGCGACGCCATATACGGCTATTGCGATTTCGTCACGCCGAACGAAACCGAGGCCGCCACATTGACGGGGATAGACACGAGCACGGACGAAGGTGCGTTGAAAGCAGCGACGAGCCTGATCGAGCGTGGGGCACGCAATGTGGTCGTCACGCTGGGCGCAAAGGGTGCATTGCTTCATGGCGCGGCCGGAACGCATTTCGTGCCGGCTTTCGACATCTCCAACGTTGTCGACACCACCGGTGCCGGCGACGCCTTCAATGGCGGGTTCGCGGCGGCCCTTTCGGAGGGGCTCCCGCCCCTCGAAGCCGTCCGGTTCGGCGCAGCAGTGGCGGGACTCTCGGTGCAGAAGTCGGGTACGGCGCCATCGATGCCGACCCGCTCCGAGATCGATTCATTCCTGCGCGAAAGGTCGTGATGCCCTCGAATCAGTCGACCGAGGGGGGACATTCCCAGGAAAATATTGGCCGGTTTTCCAAGCAGGATACGCGACGATAGGTCGACAGACCGTTTCCGCCATCCAGAGAAGGGCGGAAACGCTCAAGGGCAAAGCTCGGTGAGCAGTGCGGCGACAGGCTGACTGGTCTGCTCACCCGTCGATTACGGTGCGACGGGAAGCGCGCGCTTGTGCCGAGAGTTTCGATGTGTGGTCAGTATGCGTTCGCGGGCCTGGCCGTCGATGGATCCACCCTCCAGAAAATCATCGATCTGGTCATAGGTCACGCCATAGGCGTCCTCGTCCGGCCGCAAGGGGGCATTCGTCTCCAGATCCGCCGTCGGTACCTTGAAAATCAGGCTATCCGGGGCTCCCAACACCTTGCCCACGGCCCGGACGCGGCGCTTGTTCAGCCCTGCAAGCGGGAGGATGTCGGAAGCGCCGTCGCCGAATTTCGTGAAGAAGCCCATCAAGGCTTCGGCTGCATGGTCAGTACCGATAACCAGACCGCGCGCGGCTCCCGCGATTGCGTATTGGGCAATCATCCGTTCGCGTGCCTTCACGTTTCCGTGGTGAAAATCCGCGCGTTCACTTCCGAAAACGCCCGGAGCACCCCGTTCGACCTCGGCAATCATGGCATCCGCGGCGGGCTTGATGTTCACCGTCACGGAACGATCCGGCCGGATTGCCGCCAGGGCGGCCTGTGCGTCGGCCTCATCGGCCTGGACGCCATAAGGCAGCCGCACGGCGATGAATTCGCAGGGATATCCACCGTCACGCAGCCTGCGGACCGCCGCCTGGGCGAGAAGAGCCGCCGTGAGGCTGTCGATCCCACCGCTGATGCCGAGAACATATGCCCGGGCGCCGCTGTTGCGTAGATAGTCTGCCAGGAAAGCCGTGCGTCGTTCGGCTTCCGTGCCGGCGTCGAATTGCGCGGAGACGCCCAATTCTTCGATAATCGCGGCTTGCTCATCCTGCATCGAGATGCTCCTTCGTGAAATCCAGACACTTGATATCTTCAGGAGCGGTTTCGGATCAAGTCAAAGCAGTGCACTCGACGAGGCATGGCTCATGACAAACTTTTCGTACGACCGCGCCGTGCCGAGACCGATCCCTTGCCTTTCCTACGTGTCACGCAACGACATACCGGATGCCAGTCTCATCGCCAGACGCGACTCGAAGTGAAGAAGATCGTCCCGACGCAGCGGCTCATCCATATCCCGGCGAATGCTCGCTTCGGCCGCCTATCCAGAATAGACCTCCGTCAGAGCCCGGACGCGTTTGCCCGTCAGCCGAACTCGGAATGGCTTTCGCGACCCTTGAAACGATAGTCCATGCGCGACTGTGCTTTCATCTCGATCGAGAAACCTGGCGCATCGGGCGGCATATAGGCCGCATCCTTGATGACGCAGGGATGGAGGAAATGCTCGTGTAGATGATCGACATACTCGATGACCCTGCCCTCTTTCGTCCCGGAAACGCAGAGATAGTCGATCATCGACAGGTGCTGGACATACTCGCAAAGTCCGACGCCGCCGGCATGCGGCCAGACCGGCAAGTCGTATTTGGCGGCGATCAGCAGGACAGCGAGAACCTCGTTGAGGCCGCCCATGCGGCAGGCGTCGATCTGCACGATGTCGATGGCGCCCTCGGCGATGAACTGCTTGAACATAATGCGGTTCTGGCACATCTCGCCGGTCGCGACCTTCGTCGGCGCGATAGCCTGGCGGATCTTGCGATGCCCGGCAATGTCGTCCGGACTTGTTGGCTCTTCGATGAAGAGCGGCTTGGAAAATGCCAGCTGGCCCAGCCAGTCGATTGCCTGCGGCACATCCCAGACCTGGTTGGCGTCGATCATAAGATTACGGTCAGGGCCGATAATTTCTCTTACGATCGTCAGGCGGCGAATGTCGTCCTCCAGATCACGCCCGACCTTCATCTTGATATGATTGAAACCGGCATCGATCGCTTCCTTGCAGAGGCGCCGCAGCTTTTCTTCCGAATAGCCCAGCCAGCCCGCCGATGTCGTGTAGCAGCGATATCCCTCGCGCTTTAAGGTCGCGATGCGGTCGGCCTTTCCGGCCTCTGCCCGCTTCAAAATATCGAGCGCCTCGTCCGGCGTCAGCACGTCGGTCAGATAGCGGAAGTCGACGATCTTCACGATTTCTTCAGGCGTCATGTCGGCCACAAGCTGCCATACGGGCTTGCCTGCCTCCTTCGCCAGTAGATCCCAAATGGCGTTGACGACGGCGCCTGCCGCAAGATGCATGGCGCCCTTGTCGGGACCGATCCAGCGCAACTGGCTGTCGCCGGTCAGCCGACGCCAGGCTGCGCCCGGATTTGCACGGACCTCGTCAAGATCGAGCCCGACGAGAAGATGACGCATGGCCTCGATCGCAGCGCAGCAGATCTCGTTGCCTCGACCGATGGTGAAGGTCAGCCCATGTCCATCAAGCCCGCGATCGGTTTCCAAGATGACATAGGCAGCCGAATAGTCCGGATCCGGATTCATCGCGTCCGAACCGTCCAGATGCTGCGAGGTCGGAAAGCGTAGATCTAGCACCTTCAGATCGGTGATAACGGTCATAAATATCTCCTGGGGCGACGGCAACGCCCGGCACACCTGGCCGGATGCGGGTAAAGAGGGGCACCGGCCGTGCCGGCACCCCGTTTAAGTTTACTTGTAGAGAACGGCGGCGATCTTCGGATCGTCGATGTTCGACTTGTCGTACCAGTAGAACCCGGTATCGATGTGTTTGGGCAACGTCTCGCCCTTGGTGGCCTTCACCGCTGCTTCGACGGTCTTGTAGCCGATACCGACGGGATTCTGGGTGATGGAACCGGCGATGGTGCCGTCCTTGATCGCGTCGATCTGACCGGCGCCGGAATCGTAACCGATGACCACGACCTTGCTTTCGGCTTCCTTCTTGCCGATGGCGACGCCGAGCGCGGCACCCTCATTGGTGCCGAAAATGCCCTTGAGCTTCGGATGCGCCTGGATGATCGCCTTGGTGATGTCGGCCGATTTCGTGTGGTCGCCGCCGCCATACTGGATGTCGACGATGGTGATCTTCGGATATTTGGCCGCAATTTCGCCCTTGAACCCTTCGACACGATCGACGCCCGTGGTGCTCGTCTGATCGTGCCCGACGATCGCGACTTCGCCCTCGCCGCCGATCAACTCGGCCATCTTGTCGGCGGCAAGCGCTGCCGACGCCTTGCTGTCGGTCGAGGCCGTGGTCAGCGGATAATCGCTATCGACGCCGGAATCGAAGGCGATGATCGGGATCCCTGCATCCTTGGCCTGCTGGACCAGCGGAATGGCGGCCTGGCTGTCGAGCGCCGCAAGGCCGAGGGCAGCGGGCTTCTTGGCAAGGGCCGCCTGGATCATATCGAGCTGCTGGTTGATGGCGGATTCGCCCTCTGGTCCCTCATAGCTTACCGTTACGTCGAGGTCCTTGGCGGCCTGTTCGGCGCCCTGGCGCACGGCCTGCCAGAACTGATGCTGATACCCCTTCGAGATCAGCGCGATGTAGGGCTTGTCGGCGGCGTGGGCCATGCCGACGGTGCCGAGGAAAGCGGCTGCGGACATAAGCCCGACAATAGTACGTCTGGTAATCATAACTCCTCCTGTGGGTTAAATTCGATTGGCTTGCATGCGGGCGTTCTGCCTCTTTTTGACTGTCTCAACTCTCGACGGGCGCAGTCGGGCGATCAGGCCTTCTTGCGCCAGAAGATGTCCGAATAAACAGCGAGAATGATGATGAGCCCGGTCACCATGACCTGCTTTTCGGAGGCCATGCCGTAGAGGCGCAGGCCGTATTGCACCACGCTCATGACGAAGGCGCCGATCATGGTGCCAAGCACCGTCCCACGTCCTCCGGCAAGCGAGGTTCCGCCGATGACGACAGCGGCGATCGCATCGAGTTCGAAGCCCATGCCCTGCGCAGGCTGCGCCGAGTTGCCGCGCGAGGCGATGAGCAGGCCCGCGATTGCGCAGATCCCGCCGGCGACCGCATAGACCATCATTTTCCAGCGATCGACGTTGACGCCTGACAGGCGCAGAGCCTCTTCGTTCGAGCCCAGTGCAAAGATGAAGCGCCCGAACAAGGTATTTGCCAGAACGAAGGCAATCACGATGGCGACGATCGCCATGATCAAGGCGCTGTTGGCGATCGGCAGGCCGGGAATGATGTCCTTGATGATCGAGCCGCTGGCGATCTGCTGAAATTCCGGCGATTGGGTAAAATAGATCGGCTTGGTGTTGGTGATCTGCAGCGACAGTCCCTTGTAGATCAGCATCATGCCAAGCGTCGTGATGAAGGGAGGGATTTTGGCATAGGCGATCAGGAAGCCGGACACGCCACCGCATATCACACCGGTGAGGATCGCGCCGACCACGCCAAGCGGCATCGGCAGGCCGAGCCAGGTGATGAACACACCGGCTGCAACCGCGCAGAAGGTCATCAACGTGCCGATCGACAGGTCGATGCCGCCGGTGATGATGATCATGGTCGCGGCTATTGCAAGCGTGCCGTTGACGGCCGTCGAAGTGAGAATGTTGGTCAATGTGCTGACCTGAAGGAAATCCTCGGGCTTCACTGCGGCGAAGAGGACGATCAAGACGACCAAGCCACTGAATGCGAGAAGCTTCTGTCTCGAATCGGAAATCCTTTCCTTCAGCGTTCTTTCATCGCTGTCGACGTTCGAGGTCATTCGCTTCTTCCTTCTGTAATGGCGCCGTCGCGCAGCGTAGCCAGATGCATGATCTCCTCCTGCGAGGCCCTTGCCGGCAGAAACCCGGTCAACCTGCCCTCGCACATGACCGCAATGCGATGGCTGAGCCGCAGGACCTCGGGCAATTCGGACGAAATGACGATGATGGCCTTGCCCTCTGCGGCAAGTTCATTCAGCAGGCGATAGATCTCGGACTTGGCGCCGATGTCGATACCGCGCGTCGGCTCGTCGAAAATCAGAATGTCGCAATCGCGCAGCAACCACTTGGCAATGACCACCTTTTGCTGATTGCCGCCGGACAGGAAGCGCACCTCCTGGCGATCGGAAGGCGTCTTGATGGCAAGGTCGCCGATATAGCGCCTGGCGATGCGCTGCATCGCGCTTTCGTTCAGAAGGCCGCCGCTTCGCACAAAGCGCGACATGCTTGCCATTGCGATATTGTTGCGGACATCCATGCCGACCAGCAGGCCGTAGCGCTTGCGGTCCTCCGAAAGATAGCCGATGCCAGCCCGCACCCCATGTTGGGGCGAACGGATGCGGACGGGTTTGCCATGCACCAGCACCTCTCCGGAGACCAGCCGGTCGGCGCCAAATACGGCCCTCGCGACTTCCGTGCGGCCCGCACCCATCAAGCCGGCGAAGCCGAGAATCTCGCCACGTCGCAATGTAAAGGAGACGTCGCGCACCATCGTTCCGCGATTGAGCCGCCGTGCCTCGAGTACGATCGGGCTCTGCGAAAGATCCGGCGGTGTCGCAAGCTCACTGGTAATTTCCCGCCCGACCATCATTGAAATGATTTTGCCGACTTCAGTGGTCTTGGCATCGACGGTATCGACGTAGGAGCCGTCGCGCATGACGGTCACCCGATCGGCGATGCGCTTTATTTCGTCCATCTTGTGGGAGATGTAGACGATGCCGACGCCTTCGCTTTTCAGCCGGTTGATGATGTCGAAGAGGTCGTTGACCTCCGCATCATTCAGAGCCGCCGTCGGCTCATCCATGATGAGGATTCGCGACCGATAGGAGAGCGCCTTGGCGATTTCGACCATCTGCTGCTTGGCGATCGTCAAGCTCTCGACCATGGCTCTCGGGTCGAGATTGAGCCGCATCGAGCGGAATATCTCGCGGACCCGCTCATTGAGCTTGCGCTCGTCCAACAGCAGTCCGAAGGCACGACGGGACTCCCGTCCGATCAGGATGTTCTGAGCCGCCGTCAGATGCGGCATCAGATTAAGCTCCTGATGAATGATGCCGATGCCGGCGTCCCTCGCCTTTGCCGGCGAGTTGATCTCGAGCTTCTGACCGCCGATCAATATCTCACCTGCGTCCGACTGGTAGATGCCGGCGAGTATCTTCATCATCGTCGATTTGCCGGCGCCATTCTCTCCCATAAGCGCATGCACTTCGCCGGCGCGCAGCTCGAAGCGGGCATTCTGGAGCGCGCGCACGCCCGGGAATGTTTTGTCGATACCGGTCATGGAGACGAGAGCGTTCATCTTATCGCCTCAAGCCGTCCAGCCGCCGTCGATGACGTGGATTTGTCCCGTCGTGTAGGTCGCGCCGGCGAGATACAGGGCAAGATCCGCAACCTCTTCCGCCGTCCCGATCCGCCCGATCGGCTGGCGGGCGATGAAGGCTCGGCGGGCGGCCTCGTAGTCGCCTGTGGCTCGCAACCGTTCCTGCAGCGACGGGCTGTCGACCGTGCCGGGACAGATCGCATTGCAGCGAATGCCGTGCGCGACATAGTCCCCGGCGATCGATTTGGTCAGCCCGATCACCGCCGCCTTGCTGGCCGAATAAACGAAGCGGTTCGGAACAGCTTTCACCGACGATGCAACGGTCGCCATGTTGATGATCGCGCCATCCTTGCGTTCGATCATGCCCGGCAATACCGCCTTGATCGTGCGCACCTGAGCTTTCAGGTTGAGATCGAGCGCGAAATCAAGTTCGGCCTCGGTGCTTTCAAGGATCGTCCCGCCATGAACCACGCCGGCGCAATTGAACAAGATGTCGATGCGACCGATCTCGACGACTAGAGCGTCGACAGCCGCCGTATCCAGAACATTCAAGATCCGCGTTTCTATTCCGGACTGACCGCGCAGTTCGTCGAGCACATCCTTGTTGATGTCGGTCGCATAGACACGACCGCCGGCGGCGGCAAAGGCCAGGGCGGCGGCGCGGCCAATACCTTGCGCCGCTGCAGTCACGAGACATGTCTTGCCCGTTAGATCCGTCATATCCGCTCCTCCGTCAGACAGCCATTCCCGTGTCGCTGACTGCTCAACTACGGTACAGCCACCTTGCTGTCAAGTGGCCTGACCACCAGGAAGGCAAGTTGACAGCGAACGTCGTTTCTTCCAAATATTTGCGATCAGCGGGACACCACACGACTATGAAACTTCAAGCGGTATCGAACCGGAAGCTATATCTTCAAATTGCAGACCAGATTCGCGAGCAGATCGCTGACGGTACGGCGCGCCACGGCGATCAGCTTCCGTCCGAGCGCGAGCTCGCATCAAGCCTCGGCGTATCGCGCCCGACCGTACGGGAAGCATTGATCGCCCTTGAAGTGGCCGGCTTGATCGATGTCCGCGTCGGTGTAGGCGCGTTTGTGAGCACCCCGAACCAGCCCGTCGACAGCCTTCCCGAAACGGGCCACTCGCCGCTTGAAGTGATGGCCGTGCGCCGGCTGCTGGAGCCGGCGGCCGCCGCGTCGGCAGCTGAGAATATCGACGAAGCCGGAAAATCAAGACTGGTTGCGATCGCCAAGCATATGCGAGCCGAAACGAAGAGCGGTACCTGGTCTCCTGAGAACGACCGCGCGCTGCATCTGACGGTCGCCGAAGGCAGCGGCAACGCCTTGCTGCGTGAGTTGCTGGATCAATTGTGGAACTCCAGATCGGATGATGTTGACGAGAGGTTCCACCGGCATCTTGCGGATATGGAGAGTGTTCGCCAACACATCATGGCCGACCATGATCGCATCGTTCATGCCATTGTCGCGGGCGATGCGATGGCCGCGCGAAACGCCATGGACGCTCATCTGGCCTTTGTCGAAAACGCTATGCTGACCATCTGGGATTGAGCCGCAGATCGAGGCCGGTCGCTACTACGCTCGCCGGCGAGCAGACGGCAATACTCAAGGCCGACTGGTCTCCGACAGGGTCAGGCCGGTGACCGGCGAAGGCACTTTGCGGCTGGACCAGGAGTGGCAAAGCGAGACCGAGCGCATGCGCAAGACGATCTCGCCGCTATTTGTTCGGGTCCGGTAGGCCCTCTCTGATTGCCGCCGAAAAGCCCGGCATGAGGCCGAACGCCTTGGCCCGAGCATTGATGCGCGAACGCTCGCGCAGCTCTGCCAGCGGCAGACGCGTATCGACACGCTGCTGATCGTAGAGATAGCCGGGCAGATAACCATTGACCAGCAAGCGCCAGTCGAGCGGTACCTTGGCGCCGACAAGCCGCAGGATCCGGACAATGGCCGTCGTGCAGTTGGTGGTGATCGAATTGTAGAATTGCGGTTCGGCGGCAAGCGCATTCGCGTCGTTGACATAGCCGACTAAAATGGCGCGAACATCCTCAGGCGATACTTTCAAACGATAGAGATGCACATCCTCGCCGCGCACATTGGTGCGCAGCCCGATGACATCGCGCTCGTCGGCGGCGATCACGATGAGCGTATCGGTCTTGAAGGCATCGGCAATCGGCGAATAGGATCCGCCTACCGGGTATCGTACTTCGATGGACCAGGCGATCTGTTCACCGTCTTCGAAACCGAAGCTCATCATCGTATGCGCCATCGTAGGGCCGGCCCAATAGGACATGAACAGATCGACGCTGCGCAGCTTCGACAGATCGTAGCTGCGCGTTTCCCATTTTTCGGTATGGTCGGTCGCGGTACGCCAGTCGAAGTTGCGCACATCAGTTAGAACCAGGCGATCACCTTCGATCTTGCCGGTGACTTGCCGCGCATCCTCCGGCAAGAAGGCGACCCCGACTGGCGGCGTGATGGTGCTCCACCAAATCAGGACTGCGGCAAATGTGGCGGCAAAGATGACAATGACGAGCCATCGCAGCCTTGTGAACAGGGCAATGAGCGTCAGCAATCCGAAGAAGCAAAAGAGCGCGGCAACGGCCAGGCGGCCGGATTGCGGCATCGGCAGGCGGTAGAAGGATGCGAGCGCCGCCCAGGTGCTTGCCAAGACAACGGCCAGAAACAGGAAAGCAACCACGACAAAAAGACCAATACGGCGCATGGGAACTCCGGGATGTGGCGTCATCTGGCATTATGGCGGTCACAGGACCTTCGTCGTGCGATCCGCAAGTGTTTTAGGACATACCTCGAATGAAAGCTTCGTGCCGCCCCGATACGCTCCTTTGTGAACCATTCGCCGCCAAGGCGCAATTGCAACGACAGCCGCCGCCGATCCACGAAAGCGACCGTTTCAACGCCGGACACCGGAGCGGACGCAACATTCATCATGCCGGAATAGCCGATCCCCTTAGATTCGACTGTCATCGATCGGTAGCAAACACCGGCAATCCGACGCAAAATCGAGGAAGCGCCACCCTTCAACAATCAGAGGCCGCAACAGGAAGGGGACGGCGTTGGTTGAGAGCGCTGTGGCAAAGTCAATGGCGGAGATGATCCTTGAGGAACCGGAGCCATGCCCGAATTTTCTGGGGAACGACATGTACGGGCAGGTGCATCGCATAGATTTGCTGGTCGGGGAAACGATAGCACGGCAGGACATCGATCAAGGCTCCGCTGCCGAGTTCCGGTGCGACGAACCAATCCGGCAGAAGCGCAACGCCCGCGCCGGCAATGGTCAGCGCCTTAACCACCGATGCGTTGTTGACGAGAAATCGAGACCTGCGCGGCACCTCGAACAGGCATTCGCGCCCGTTACCATCGACCATGGCCCAACTTTTCACATGTTCGACGGTGGCGTTGCCGACATACGGCAGCGCACCCAACATCGCGGGCGTGTCGACAACGGCCCTCTCAAGTCCTGCAACGAGCTCAGGTGACGCAACAGGCCGCAGCCTATATGTCGCGAGATGCACACCCGCATAGGGCGACGTCTGGAATTGTTCGTTGCGTCCCATGCGGATCGCCACGTCGAACCGTTCTCGCAACAAATCGACATTCGTCGAGCTCGCTTCGAATTGGACATCGAGATCGGGATGGAGCGCGGTGAATTTCTGAAGTACCGGAGCGATCACCGCGACGCCATATTCGACAGTGGACGTCAGCCGCAAACTCCCGCTCAGTCCCGTTTGATCCATGCGCACCTCGCAGATCGCTTCGTCAGCCTCGCTCAGAATGCGAAGGCAGCGCGCATAGAACCGTTCACCGGCATCGGTCAGGGCTAGGCTGCGCGTGGTGCGGTGAAGGAGCGTGACGCCCAATTCACTTTCGAGCTGCTTGACATTGAAACTGACGGCGGCTCTCGCCTGATTGAGCTGCCGGGCGGCCGCGGTGAACGATCCGGTTTCCACCACAGCCCGGAAAACGGCCAGACGATCGAGACTAACCCCCATCTCTTTCCTCCGATTGGTAAAAAAATACGACAGATGATGTCGAATTGTATCGTCTGGCTCAGCGATAGGAAAGCGAATATCCCGGCAAGCGTGTTTCCAATCAAAGGCCTTTCCTTGTCTGTCCGCTCCCGTATAGCCACGCTTTATCTTCTAGGCTTTGCCGTCGATCTCGCGAACATGTTCATCTTCAACGCCGCTCTGCCGGCGTTGCAGCGGGAGCTCAGCGCATCGGTGGCGCAGCTCACCTGGGTCGGCACCATCTATATGCTTGGCCTGACGGTCGCCATTCCATTGGGGAGCTGGCTTGCCCGACGGATCGGCGAACGTCGCGTGTTCGTTGCCTCGCTGCTCATCGTGGCGGTGGGCGGCATCGGCGGAGGCTCTGCCAGCGGGATGACGGCGCTTCTCGCCTGGCGGCTGGTTCAGGGTCTGGGCGGAGGACTGCTTGTGCCGGTCGGTCAGAGCATGGCCTATCGCGCCTATCCGCCGGAGGACCGTGCCCATCTGACGGCGGTGGTCATGACCGTTGCGCTGCTGGTGCCGGCACTCTCGCCGGCCATCGGTGGCATTGCCGCCGATCGCGTCTCCTGGCGCTGGGTGTTTGTCGGCATCGCACCGCTTGCCGTGGCGATTGCCGCGCTGACCCTTGCCTGGGCCCCGGCTCAGAGACCGACGGAAGCCAAGCCGGCGCTTGATATTCCCGGCTTCTTGCTGAGCGCCATGACCTTATTTTGCCTGCCCTTGGGCCTGACGCTCGTCAGCCAAGCGGGAAACACCCTTCACGCCGCAATCGCTCTTGTTGTCGCAGCCGTGGCGGGCGCAAGCTATGTCCATCATGCATTACGCTCGCCCGAGCCGCTGCTCGATCTGCGCCTGCTGTCCGATCCGATGCTCAGGACCGGCAGCATCATCTATCTTTGTGTGCCAGGCGTGTTCACGGGCGTGAACCTGGTCGCCTCCCTTTACCTGCAGGATCGCCTGGGGCTGACGGCTACCGAGACAGGAATGCTGATGCTTCCATGGGCCGGCGCATCCTTCGTCGGGATCATGTCGACCCGGCGGCTGTTTGCCTCGCGAGGTCCGCGACCACTCTTTGCGGTCGGCATGGCCGTCACCTCCGCCGGCGTGCTGCTGCTGGCCACACCATTCGCCGGATTGCTGTGGGTCAGAATTGCCTCCTTCGTCGCAATGGGGTTCGGAGCAAGCCTTTGCACGAGCACCGCACAAACGGCGGCCTTCACCTCGGTTCAAACAGAGCGGATGGCGGAAGCAAGCGCGCTTTGGAATATCAACCGACAGCTCAGTTTCTCTCTCGGTGCAAGCGTGCTCGGCGGCCTGCTCGGCTTCTTTTTCGCGGTCGGCGGCAACACGGGCGATACCATGCCGTACCGATATTGCTTCGTGATTGCGGCCTTTCTGATCGTACTTCCGCTACCCCTCGTCCTGCGCCTGCGGTCCGGCGGCCAGCACGCGTGATCATCGTCCAACCTCACCCGGCAAGGAGCCGAATATGACCGATACCAACAAACTGTTCAGTGAGATCATCGACACCTGCGCCGCGATCGAACACTGGTTCACCGGAACGGCCAAGCCTGCAGATCTTGCCTTGCTGCTTGAACATTTCTCGCCCGAATTCCGCATGATTTCGATGCAGGGGAGCGTTCTCGACAAAGGAGCCGTGACCGACTTCTTTGGTCCGCTACGCGGAAAAAGCCCGCAGCTGCGGATCGTGGTCGACGAGATCGAGATCGTTTGCCAATGGGCTGAAGGTGCCTGCCTTACCTATCGCGAGACGCAGGCGGATGCCGATGGAATTCAAACCGTCAGGCGCTCGACCGTCGTGATGGAAGCTCTCGCCGGCGAACCGCTCCGGTGGCGGCACCTGCACGAAACGCCGGTCTCGGCTTAACCAGCCTCGCCGCAGTCCTCCGCCAGCGATTGAGGACCGTCGGATGTCAGCAATGTCACAGACGGCATATCGTGGCCGGACGCGGCAAATGCCGGAGCACATCCAATCGCGACAGGCAACGGGCGGTTCGATCTCAGCCCGTTGCTTCAACGATGGCCGACCCTCAACGTGTGGCGAAGCGCTGTTTCGCAATGTCGGTAACGGGCGTGTAGAGGCTGACTAGCGTCCCCTCCGGATCGCGGAACTGCGCCGCCTTGTTGCCCCAGGGCATCATTTTGGGCGCATGCACGACCTCCGCATGGTTCTTTATCCTCAGGAAATCGCGCTCGACATCATCGACCTGAAACTCGATGATGAGAGATCGATTGGCGCCTGGCTCGGCGCTCCCCTCCTTGAACAGGGCAACGGTCTCGGAGCCGCCGATAGCAAGTGTTGCGGTGGGAGTGACGATTTCGGCAAAGACGGGTGCCAGCCACTCGGCTTTTTGGTCTGTGACCATCTCATAGAAGCTGACGATCTTTTTGATGTCGGCAGCGATCAGGCGGGTGGACGCTAATTTCACGGGCTATCTCCTTCAAGAGGCGCACAAGATCACAGGCGCCGATAAGGCACTTGTCGCACAAGCCTGTTGCCACCATACTGGCAGCAGGAGTCAGTAAGCATGCGCCGCGCCGACCGTTTGTTTCAAATCATCCAAATCTTGCGCCGATCGAGCCGACCGGTGACCGCCGCTGCGCTTGCGGAGGAGCTCGAGGTCTCAAAGCGAACGGTCTATCGCGATGTTGCGGATCTCATGAGCCAACGGGTTCCGATCGAAGGAGAGGCGGGCTTCGGATACATCCTCTCCTCCGACTACGATATGCCGCCGCTCATGTTGACACGCGAGGAGATCGAAGCGGTGATGCTCGGCGTGCAATGGGTCGCGGGGCGGGCCGACAAGACCCTCGCCAACGCCGCCAGCGATGTCGCTGCCAAGATCGCCGCAACTGTTCCCGAACACCTGCGCCCTTACATTGTCGAACCGAGCGTCGGCGCCAAGCCGATGACCCAGAAACACGAAGACGAAACCATCGATCCGTCGATGCTTCGGGCTGCCGTGCGCGAGGGGAGGAAACTTCGGCTGCGCTATCGGTCGGATGCCGGCGAGGAAACGCTGAGAACCGTATGGCCCGTTATCCTCGGCTACTCGGAAACCAGCCGCGTTCTCGTGGCGTGGTGCGAATTGCGGCAGGGTTTTCGCCATTTCCGCACCGATCGAATTCTCGCCGCAGGCATGCTCGACGAAGCACATGGTCTTCGCCCTGGTGAGCTGCGCCGACGCTGGTCTGTCTGGCGAGACGCGATCCTGCAGCAACCCGAGCGCACCGTCGCCGGCTGATCGACAAGAGCGGTCGTCGATCCGGCCCCTTCGCAGGGTATTTCATCCCGTCCATGGGCGAGAATTAAGGTGACATCCCAGCGTGCCGAAGCCCCTCTTGCCAAACGCTGCGCATCGGCAATAGCGTTGCCGTTTCGGCAATCGATAATACGCATAATTGTTCTTTATTAGAACGCCAAATTCCCGCATCATCCCATCATTGGTGGATAAAGAGACGAAAAGTCCGATCGCCCAATCAACAGGGGAACTATCAGAATGTCTCAATTCATGATGAATCGCCGCCGTTTTCTGTCAAATGCTGCGTTAGTCGGAGGCCTTGCTGCAACCCAAACCTTCGTTGGCATCCGCGCCGGCAAGGCGGCCGATGTCGCCGAGGTCCGCATGCAACTCGGCTGGCTTGCCTCCAACGGTCTACTCGGCGAGGTTGCGGCCCAGAAAAAAGGCTTCTTCGCCGAACAGGGTATCAACCTTACCATCGTACCGGGCGGCCCGAATGTCGATGGCGTCGCCGGCGTTGCCGCCGGCCAGTCCGCAATCGGGCAGATCTCTTCAAGCCCTTCCGTGATGCTCGCCCGCTCCGCCGGCATGCCCGTGAAAGCGTTTCTGGCCGGATACCGTAAGCATCCATTTACATATTTCTCGTTGAAGAAATCACCGATCCGTGAACCGAAGGACATGATCGGCAAGACCATCGCCACCCAGCCGACCGCATTTATCCTTCTGCGCGCCCTCCTCGCCCAAAATGGCATTCCGGAGGATAAGGTAAAGATGGTCAACATGGGTTCCGATATGAACCAGTTGGTCACCGGCCAAGCCGACGCCGTGACCGGTTGGGTGACGAATACCAATGCCTTGAAGGTGCTGGGCGACGAGCGCGTCGATATGATGCTGTGGGACGCCGGCCTGAAACTCTACGCTAACGTCTATTATACGACCGACGAGCAGCTCGACAAACATTCCGATGTGCTGGTGCGCTTCACCACAGCCGCCGCAAAAGGCTGGGGCTATGTTCGCGAACATCCCGAAGAAGCCGTCGACATGCTGGTCGAAGCCTATCCCAATTTCGACAAGGCGAGCGAGCTTGAGGCCGTGCATCCCGTCATCGACTTTTCGTTCGGCGACAGCACCAAGCAGACAGGCTGGGGTGCGATGAACAAGGATAATTGGGAGGCGCAGATCAAGGCCTATGCCGATCTCAAGCAATTTACCGGTGCCACTCCGACGGTAGACGACGTCGCCACTATGGCGATCCTCGACGCCACAACCGAAATCCGCAAGCAAATCGGGTGACCGTCATGATGAGCGCCACCATCATCCAGCAGCCACAACCATTGCCGGTTGCAGAAACGGCAAGGCTTGCCGTTTCCATCCGCGACCTCGACATCCGCTTCGGCGACAAGAGCAATGAATTCACTGCCCTCTCCAATGTTTCGGTCGACATTCCGGAAGGGTCGTTCGTCACCATGCTCGGGCCGTCCGGCTGCGGCAAGTCGACCCTGCTGCGCTGCATTGCCGATCTCGTTCACATCAGTGATGGTTCGGTTTCGGTATTCGGTCGCCCACCACGACAGGCACGCGAGGGACGGGACTTTGCCTTCGTTTTTCAGGAAGCGACATTGCTGCCGTGGCGCAGCGTTATCGACAATGTCCGCCTTCCCCTTGAAGTGGGCAAACACGACAAGAGTTCCTATGCCGACCCCATGGAACTGCTGGCGCTTGTCGGCCTGAAGGGGCGCGAAAATGCCCTGCCGCACGAGTTGTCAGGCGGCATGCGCCAGCGGGTCGCCATCGCCCGCGCCCTGGTGACAAAGCCGCGCATCCTGCTGATGGACGAGCCCTTCGGTGCGCTGGACGAGATCACCCGCGACAAGCTCAATGAGGAGCTGCTGCGCATCTGGCGCGAGACGGGCACGACAATCGTCTTCGTCACCCACTCCATCCCCGAGGCCGTCTTCCTCGGCGAGCATGTGCTGATGCTTCAGGCGCACCCGGGCAGGGTGAAGGAATTCATGAAGGTCGACCTCCCCTATCCGCGCGCACTTGCGATGCGCGACACCGTTGATTTCATCAGGGTGACCGCGCATCTGCGCACGCTGCTGGAGGAATGCATATGAGCAATGCCGTCCACTCCGACATCGGCCGCATCACCAAGGCACCGCGCAAGGTCGCCGTGCTCGACGCAACCGTTGGCGTCGTCTCCTCGCACATGCCGGCGATCCTCGCGGCACTCGGCTGCATCGTGCTGTGGCAGGCGGTTATCTGGATCTTCAAGATCCCGACCTTCATGGCGCCAAGCCCTCTCGACGTCCTTTATGCCTTTCGCGACAATGCCGCGACACTGACACGAAACCTCTTGCCCACGGTGCTCGAAGCCGTTCTCGGCTTCGTCTTCGGCAACGTCATTGCCATCCTCCTGGCGATCTGGTTCGTCCATAGCGCCACGGCGGAGAAGGCCTTCTATCCGATCGCCGTCTTCGTCAAGGCGATCCCGATCATCGCGCTTGCCCCAATCCTGGTCCTGATCTTCGGAAACGGCATCGCCCCGAAGATCATCATCGCCGGCCTCATCTGCTTCTTCCCGACGCTGGTCAACATGGTCCAGGGGCTTCGTTCCGCAAGTCCTGCCATGCTCGATCTGATGCGGGTGCTATCGGCGAGCAACTCCGAAATCCTCTGGAAGGTTCGCCTCCCCAGTTCGCTGCCATTCCTGTTCGCCGCCTTGAAGATCGCGGCAACCAGCAGCGTCATGGGGGCAATCGTTGCGGAGTGGATCGGTTCCAGCTTCGGCCTCGGCGCGCTCATCATCGAGGCAACCTATAATTTCCGCTCGCCGCTGCTTTACGCAACTGTTGTCATCGCTGCACTTTTAGCCGTGATCCTCTTCTTCATCGTCTCGATTGCCGAGGCGAAGATGATCCGCTGGAAGCCGGCCGGACAACACTGAACCCAAAAACATCGAGGAAACACCAATGGAACAGGTTATTCACCAGCCTGCACGGGATATCCGTGTCGTCGATCGCTCCGATGTGGTTGTGGTCGGCGGAGGTCCGGCCGGGATTGCCGCAGCCGTATCGGCAGCGCGCAACGGCGCAAGCGTCACTCTCCTTGAGCGCTATCCCTATGTCGGCGGGCTTGCTGCCGGGGGCATGGTGTTGGTGCTCGACGACATGATCAACGAGCTCGAAATCACCGTGCGCGGCATCTGCATGGAAATGATCGAGCGCATGCAGCGCTGGGGGCTCTGCGTGACGCCGACCGACCGCGACCGCCTGATCGAATTTCGCGACACGCCGGAGGCCTGGCAGCGCTGGGCACGTTGGGGGCTGTTCGACTTCCACACGCAGTCGATGCCGCATCCGATCTGCTTTTCGGCCGCCTTCGATCCCGACGCCTTCAAGCGCGCCGCCTATGACATGATCGGCGAAGCCAAGATCAAGCTTAGAACCCATAGCTGGTTCTCCTCGGCGATCGTCGAGGGTGGAGCAATCAAGGGCGTGATCTGCCAGACGAAAGAGGGCATGCAGGCGATCCTCGGCGATGTCGTCATCGACACGACGGGCGATCTCGATGTCGCGGCAAGCGCCGGCGCTTCCCATGTCGAATCCAATTTCATCCTGACGACGGTGTCGCGTTGGGGTGGGATCGATACGGAGGCAGCTGAGCGTTTCGAGCAGCAGGAGCCCGAAGCTTTCAAGGCGCTCGATCACGAAGCCAAGCGGCTGATCGGCGGGTGCTGGTCCTTCTGGTGGCTGAAGACGCCCTTGCCAGGCGTCGTCTGGCTGAACTGCCCGCACATGCCGACGCTAAGCGGCCTCAAGGTCGAAGACCTGACCAAGGCGGAGATGGACGGCCGCGCGCGGATCGCCAAGCTACTCGACTTTGCCCGCGAAAAGATGCCGGGTTTCGAGAATGCCTATGTCGTCGATTTCGCGCCGCAGACCGGCGTGCGTCAGACACGCTTGTTGCAGGGCGATTATGTGGTGACGAAGGACGACGTCATGACCCGCCGCCATTTCACCGACACGGTCTGCCGCGGCCGCGACTACTACACGCCCTATCGCTCCATGCTGCCGAAGGAGGTCGACCAGCTGATCGTTGCTGGCCGGCACTATTCGGCAACACCGCAGGCGCAGAAGTCCAGTCGCGAGATCCCCCCCTGCATGGCAATGGGCGAAGCGGCAGGTGTCGCCGCAACCGTTGCCCTCAACGCCGGAACGACCGTGCGCAAGGCCGACATCCGGGCAATTCAGAAGCAGATGCGGGCCCAGGGCGCCGATCCCGGCGACATACCCTCGGAAAACGCGACATATTTGGAGGCAGCAGAATGACGACTTTACCCCTCGACGGTATCCGCGTGATCGATTTCACCCAGGTGATGCTCGGCCCCTCCTGCACGCAGGTCCTGGCCGACTATGGCGCCGAAGTCATCAAGATCGAGAAGGTGAAGATCGGCGATCTCTCGCGCTGGTCGCTCGGCTCGGATCCCGACGGGCTCAACAACCCGGTCTTCTGCTCCCTGAACCGCAACAAGAAGAGCCTGGCCTTGGATCTGAAAGAGCCCAGCGCCCGCAAGACAGTCCAGGCGCTGCTCGAAACGGCCGACGTGGTCGTCAACAACTTCCGACCCGGTGTCATGGAGCGCATGGGTTTCGGCTATGAAGATCTGAAGAAGATCAATCCTCGGCTGATCTATGCCGTCGGCACCGGCTTCGGGCTGACCGGCCCCTATCAGCACAAGGGCGGCCAGGATGTACTGGCCCAGGCCGTTTCCGGCGTCATGCGCCGCAAGTCGGACAACAGCCACCCGACGTCGATCTACGCGACGCCGCTCGCCGATTATTCCGCCGGCATGCATCTCGTCCAGGGCATTCTGCTCGCCCTTTTACAACGCGACAAGGCGGGCGAAGGCCAGCAAGTTGCCGTCAGCCTCTACAACTCCATGATCGCCATGCAGATGCAGGAAGGCACGACGCATCTGATGCGGCAGAGGGATCTGAAC
>NZ_JAELUG010001182.1 GCF_016429255.1 Rhizobium sp. ASV8 | reverse complement strand
CCCCCCCCCCCCCCCCCCCCCCCCCCCCCCCCCCCCCCCCCCCCCCCCCCCCCCCCCCCCCCCCCCCCCCCCCCCCCCCCCCCCCCCCCCCCCCCCCCCCCCCCCCCCCCCCCCCCCCCCTTTTTACCCCCCCCCCCCCCCCCCACAACTACCCCCACGACACGTCGTCGGCAGCGTCAGATGTGTATAAGAGACAGGGCTGAGGTCGGGCAAGTCGAATGTCAGCGCGCCGTTCGGCTCGAAGCTTGGGGAGAGATCCAGCTTGCCCTGCAGCTTGTTCGTGCCGATTTCGGCCAATAGGGAGGGAATGCTCGTACGACCCTC
>NZ_JAELUG010001181.1 GCF_016429255.1 Rhizobium sp. ASV8 | reverse complement strand
GACCAGTATCGCTACAGCAGAAAGCGAAATATCTGTAAAACCACGCCGATATCGGCTTATTTTCAATGTATAAATAGTGAGGTTTTCGCTTAAAAGGCCAACATATGACAGCGGCCGATGCCAGCTCCTGTCTCTTATACACATCTGACGCTGCCGACGACGTGTCGTGGGGGTTGTTGTGGGGGGGGGGGGGGGGGTTAAAAAGGGGGGGGGGGGGGGGGGGGGGGGGGGGGGGGGGGGGGGGGGGGGGGGGGGGGGGGGGGGGGGGGGGGGGGGGGGGGGGGGGGGGGGGGGGGGGGGGGGGGGGGGGGGGGGGGGGGGGGG
>NZ_JAELUG010001180.1 GCF_016429255.1 Rhizobium sp. ASV8 | reverse complement strand
CCCCCCCCCCCCCCCCCCCCCCCCCCCCCCCCCCCCCCCCCCCCCCCCCCCCCCCCCCCCCCCCCCCCCCCCCCCCCCCCCCCCCCCCCCCCCCCCCCCCCCCCCCCCCCCCCCCCCCCCCTTTCCCCCCCCCCCCCCCCCCCCCACACCCACCCCCACGACACGTCGTCGGCAGCGTCAGATGTGTATAAGAGACAGGGATAAGGCACCAGGATTGCCGGACGGCCGATCACGGCGAGTTCGGAAACCGTGGAAGCACCAGAACGGCAAAGGACCAGATGAGCAGCGCCGATACGCTCCGCCATGTCGGTGAAGAACGGCGCGA
>NZ_JAELUG010000128.1 GCF_016429255.1 Rhizobium sp. ASV8 | reverse complement strand
GGGACAAGCACGCGCAGCCGGTGAGGGAGTCGCCGCTGCATGGTTGGGCGAAGAAGAATGGCGCGAGCTTCGTCGAAGCCGGCCTGTGGTATCGTTCCTCCTGGTTTGCCCGGCCGGGCGAGAAGGGCTGGCGCGACAGCGTCGACCGCGAAGTGCTGAATGTGCGCGATAATGTCGGTCTTTGCGACGTGTCGACGCTCGGCAAGATCGAGGTCTTCGGCAAGGATGCGGCGGAGTTTCTCAATCGCCTCTATTCCAATGCGTTCCTGAAGCTGCCGGTCGGCAAGGCCCGTTATGGATTGATGCTGCGTGAAGACGGCATGGTCTTCGACGATGGCACGACGAGCCGGCTGACCCCGGACCATTTCTTCCTGACGACCACGACGGCAATGGCCGGCGAGGTGATGACGCATATGGAATTCTCGGCGCAGACGCTCTGGCCACAGCTCGACGTCCGCTTCGTTTCCTCTTCCGATCAATGGGCGCAGATGGCGATCGCCGGGCCTAAGGCGCGGTTGGTGCTCGAGCAGATCGTCGAGGACGATATATCCGACTCCTTCTTCCCGTTCCTCGCAGCAGCTGAAGTCATGCTGAAAGGTGGGCTGAAGGCACGGTTGTTCCGCATTTCCTTCTCGGGTGAGCTTGCCTACGAAATTGCTGTTCCGGCCGGCTACGGCGAGGCCGTGGCGGATGCGATCATGGAAGCCGGCAAGTCTCATGGCATCTGCGCATATGGGGTCGAAGCCCTCAACGTGCTGCGCATCGAAAAGGGCCATGTCACGCACAACGAGCTGGATGGCCGGACAACTCCCGACGATGTCGGCCTCGGGAAAATGATGTCGGCTCAGAAGCCGGATTTCATCGGCAAGAGATTGTCCACACGCTTCGGTCTGACCGCGGCCGATCGCGGGCAGCTCGTGGGACTGAAGCCGCTCGACACGACGAAGGAGATCCAAGCCGGCGCGCATCTTCTGAGGGAAGGTGCAAGGCCATCGACAGTGAACGATCAGGGGCATGTGTCCTCAGCCTGCTTCTCGCCGGTTCTCGGTCATTCCATCGCATTGGCCTTCCTGAAATCGGGCCGTGAACGGATCGGCGAGCATGTGGTCGTCTGGGACGGGTTGCGCGGCGAAGAGGTGCCGGCGGAGGTCTGCAATCCTGTCTTCGTCGATCCGGACAACAAGAAGCTTTTCGGGTGAGGGATTGATGAGCGTCGCGTTTCAAAACAGGCATGTGCTGGAAGATCATATTTCCGGCTTCGAGGCTGCCGCCAATCCGAATCATCTCGCCGTCGTTCGCAGGCCGGTCATCTTCTCGGTGCTCGCCAAGGCCGGCGATGAAGACTGGGTTCTGGCCGGGTTGAAGGTGATCGACGATGTTTCCGTCCGCAACGCTGGACCGAGGGAGTGGCTTGTCGTTTCCGAGACGCTGGGCGCGGAGAGCGTGGCGCGCGATCTCTTTGCGCTCGATCCTGCCCGCGTTTCGTTTTTCGAGCAGAGCGACGGCCGCGTGCTGCTTCGCATCTCCGGTCCCAACGTGCGGCGTATTCTCGCCAAATGCGTGGCTGTAGACCTGCATCCGCAAGTCTTTGCCGAAGGACAGTCGGCGAACATGCTGTGCTGCCATGTCAGCGCCAATGTCGCCCGCACGGGTGCCGATCGCTTCGAAATCATTCTGCTGCGCTCCTATGCCGGCAGCGTTTTCGAGGAGATCATGGAGATGGGGCGGGAGTTCGCCCTGACAGCCGCCTTCGTCGACTGAAAGGCCTGATGTTGCCGGACCGGGAGGGCCCTGCCGCTCGGTTTGCGGCTTCTCACGGCAATGGCGCGATCCGAACAATTGCGATGGCGCAAACAGGCATGTCCGTTTCGCAGTTCGGGCTATTTGGCTTGTCGGATAGTCTCTAGGTTTCCTTATAAATGCGGTCGGTCGCGCGGGAAGATACCCGGCGGCTTCGTGCCGAAAACAGGGGATTCCTAGATGAAAAGCCATGCCAAGGTCGTCGTCATCGGTGGCGGTGTCGTCGGATGTTCGGTGCTCTATCACCTGACGAAATTCGGCTGGAAGGATGTCGTGCTGCTTGAGCGCTCCGAACTGACATCCGGCTCGACCTGGCATGCCGCGGGCGGCATGCACACGATCAATGGCGATCCGAATGTCGCCAAGCTGCAGAAATATACGGTCGAGCTCTATAAGGAGATCGAGGAATATTCCGGTCAGGACATCGGCCTGCACCTGACTTCAGGCCTGATGCTGGCAGCGACGCCGCAGCGCTTCGACTGGCTGAAGTCGATCCTCGCCAAGGGCCGCTACAATGGTCTTGAAGCGACGCTGCTGACGCCGAAGGAAGCGCATGAGATGATGCCGCTTCTCGACCCAGATCAATTCGTCGGCGCTCTGTACGACCCCGTCGAAGGCCACCTTGACCCATACGGCACGACGCATGCCTATGCGCGCTCGGCCAAGAAGAACGGTGCAGATATCTATCTGCATACCAAGGTGGAAGAGCTGGTGCAGCGCGAGGACGGTTCCTGGCGCGTCATTACCAATCAGGGCGAGATCATCGCCGAGCATGTCGTCAACGCCGCCGGTCTCTGGGCGCGCGAAGTCGGCCGCATGGTTGGGCTTGAGTTGCCGGTGCTCGCCATGGAGCACATGTATCTGATCACCGAGGATATGCCCGAGGTCATCGACTTCAACAAGACGACGGGCAAGGAGCTGATGCACTGCGTCGACTTCGACGGCGAGATCTATCTGCGCCAGGAACGCCAGGGCATGTTGATGGGCACCTATGAAAAGGCCTGTCGCCCATGGTCGCCGTTGACTACGCCGTGGGATTTCGGCCATGAGCTTCTGGCTGAGGACATTGAGCGCATCACGCCGGAACTGGAAGTTGGTTTCCGTCATTTCCCGGCCTTTAATAATGCCGGCATCAAAAAGATCATCAACGGCCCGTTCACCTTCTCGCCGGATGGCAATCCGCTGGTCGGACCGGTGCGTGGTCTGCGCAATTACTGGTCGGCTTGCGCCGTGATGGCCGGGTTCAGCCAGGGCGGAGGCGTCGGATTGGCGCTTGCCAACTGGATGATCTACGGCGATCCGGGTTTTGACGTTTTCGCGATGGATGTATCCCGCTACGGCGATTACGCGACGCTCGCCTATACCAACGCCAAGGTGCGCGAGAACTATGCTCGCCGCTTCTCGATCCGCTATCCGAATGAAGAACTGCCAGCCGCCCGCCCGTTGCTGACCACGCCGATCTACGACAAGCTCAAGGAGGCAGGCGGCGTTTTCGGAGCCTATTACGGTCTCGAGCAGGCTCTGTGGTTCGCGCCCAAGGGTGAGGAGGATCAATTCTCCTGGCGTCGCTCCAACGATTTCGATGTCGTCGGCGCCGAAGCCAAGGCGGTGCGTGAGAGCGTCGGTCTGATGGAGACCTCCGGTTTTGCCAAATATTCGGTGAAGGGATCGGGGGCGGAGGCTTTCCTCGACAAGCTGCTGACCTGCCGTATTCCAGCCATCGGCCGCATGACGCTTGCGCCGATGCTGAAGCATGACGGCAAGCTGATCGGCGACTTCACGCTGGCGAAGCTCGGCGAAGGGGATTTCCTGCTTATCGGTTCCGGCATTGCCGAGGCCTATCACATGCGCTGGTTCGAAAGCCTTCTACCAAAGGATGGTTCGGTCGAGCTGCAGGCTCTGGGTCTTTCGCTGCTCGGCCTTTCGATTGCCGGTCCGAACTCCCGCAAGCTGCTGCAGAAGCTGACCCATCAGGATCTTTCGACCGCAGAGTTCCCTTTCATGACGATTCGGCGGATGGATATCGGCATGGCGCCTGCCATCGTGGGCCGCGTCTCCTATACCGGGGATCTCGGCTATGAAATCTGGATGAGGCCGGAGCATCAGCGCTACATCTTCGATCTCCTGATGCAGGAGGGCGCGGAATTCGACATCCGGCTCTTCGGCCTGCGGGCGCTCAATGCGCTTCGTCTCGACAAATCCTATGGCAGCTGGTCGCGAGAGTACCGGCCGCTCTATGGCCCGCTCGAGGCAGGTCTCAACCGATTCGTCGCGCTGAGCAAGGAAGCCGATTTCATCGGCAAGGCCGCTGCCGCCAAGGAAAAAGCCGAGGGCGGCGCGCTGCGGCTGCGCACCTTCATCCTGAGCGCCAGGGATGCCGACGTCATCGGCGACGAGCCGATCTACCATAATGGCGCCGTGTGCGGTTGGGTGACATCAGGCGGCTACGCCCATGGCTCGGGCCTTTCGGTCGCGGTCGGCTATGTGCCAAAGGGAATCGCTGACGAAACACAGGGCTGGTCGATAGAACTGCTCGGCGAGCTTCTCCCGGCTCAACTGCAGGCGGAGCCATTGTTCGATGGAGACGGTGCGCGCATGCGGGCGTGATCGGAGGCCTTGTGGAAAAGTGACAGGCCCTCAGTGGGCCTGCCACTGACGAAAGCTTTTCAGAGCAAGCGTGTTGCCGGACCGTTTTGGCTAGATTTGAGCCAAACGCTGCCGCTTTTGTGTCATTTTTGGTCGGATTCGCGCCAGCGCACGGTGAATTGAAAAGAATTTGTCAGTTTCTCGCCTTTTTGGCTTCACATTTCTTTCGAAAGCGGTATGGAATCGACCCTACAGGCCCTCTCGAAGGAACCTAAAAAAGTAAAATGAGATGTGGTCGTATAACGCTGCATCCAGGGGAAATGACATATGGATTACTTTATCCAGCAGCTCCTAAACGGGCTGACTCTAGGGTCTATCTATGGCCTGATAGCCATCGGCTATACGATGGTTTACGGCATCATCGGCATGATCAATTTTGCCCATGGTGACGTTTTCATGCTTGGCGGCTTTGCGGCCCTTATCACCTACCTCGTTCTCATCTCTCTTTTCGCCGGCTTGCCCGTTGCGGTGATGCTTCTGGTGATGCTCATCGTCGCCATGCTGATGACGAGCTTGTGGAACTGGGTGATCGAGCGCGTCGCCTACCGGCCGCTGCGTGGTTCGTTCCGGCTCGCGCCGCTGATCACGGCAATCGGCATGTCGATCGTGCTGTCGAACTTCATCCAGGTCGCTCAGGGTCCGCGCAACAAGCCGATCCCGACGCTGGTGGGCGATGTCTATAATTTCGGCGGCGTTTCGCTGTCCCTGAAGCAGATCATCATCTTCATCATGACGGTCGTGCTGCTGGCTGCCTTCTGGTATCTGGTCAACAAGACGGCGCTTGGCCGCGCCCAACGCGCCACCGAGCAGGATCGCAAGATGGCGGCGCTGCTCGGCATCAATGTCGACCGGACCATTTCCGTCACCTTCATCATGGGCGCGGCGCTCGCTGCCGTCGCCGGCACGATGTATCTGATGTATTATGGCGTCGCCAACTTCTCGGATGGCTTTGTCCCCGGCGTCAAGGCCTTCACGGCAGCCGTTCTCGGCGGCATCGGATCGCTTCCCGGCGCTGTCCTCGGCGGCCTGATGATCGGCTTCATCGAGTCGTTCTGGTCGGGCAATTTTCCCATCGCGTATAAGGATGTCGCGACATACGGCATCCTGGCCTACGTGCTGATCTTCAAGCCGACGGGTATTCTCGGCCGGCCGGAAGTCGAAAAGGTATAACGCCATGGCAAATTCAAACTTCGTTGCAGGCAAGACCGCGCCCGGCCTTGTCCGGAAAGGGATTACGGATGCCCTCTGGACCGCGCTGATAGCCTTCGGCATGTTCGTTCTCTATATCGGCCTCAAGACCGATCAGAACATGGACAACAAGCTGGTCATCGTGCAGCGCTGGGGCTTGCTGGCGACCATCGTTGCCATCGCTGCCGTTGGCCGTTTCATCATGACGGTCTTCGTTCAGCCTGCGCTAGCTGCGCGCAAGGCGGCCAAGGCCAAGGTGGTGCCGGTGGAAGGCGAGCAAAGCTTCGCCTCCAAGCATTTCAACAAGATCGCGCTTGTGCTGCTGATGCTCTATCCGCTTGCGGCGGTTGCGATCTTCGGTCCGCAGGGCTCGTTGACCTATGTCGACAACTTCGGCATCCAGATCCTGATCTATGTGATGCTCGCCTGGGGCCTCAACATCGTTGTCGGTCTCGCCGGTCTGCTCGATCTGGGCTATGTCGCCTTCTATGCGGTCGGCGCCTATTCCTACGCGCTCCTGTCGATGCATTTCGGCCTGTCCTTCTGGCTTCTCCTGCCGCTCTCGGGCATACTTGCAGCACTTTGGGGCATGATCCTCGGCTTTCCGGTGCTGCGCCTTCGAGGCGACTATCTGGCCATCGTCACGCTCGCTTTCGGTGAAATCATCCGCATCGTGCTGACCAATTGGACCGACGTGACGCAGGGAAGCTTCGGCATCTCCAACATCACCAAGGCGTCGCTGTTCGGCATCTACAGCTTCGATCTCAAAGATCCGCATAACTTCATCCGGTCCTTCGGTTTGCCCATGTCGTCGGCCTGGTACAAGATCTTCCTGTTCTACGTCATTCTGTTGCTTTGCATGCTGACCGCCTACGTAACGATACGGCTGCGCCGCATGCCGATCGGACGTGCGTGGGAAGCGCTGCGCGAGGATGAGATCGCCTGCCGTTCGCTCGGGATCAACACGGTGACGACGAAGCTGACCGCTTTCGCGACCGGTGCCATGTTCGGCGGCTTCGCCGGCTCCTTCTTCGCCGCGCGCCAGGGCTTCGTATCGCCGGAATCCTTCGTGTTCCTCGAGTCGGCCGTCATCCTCGCCATCGTCGTTCTCGGTGGCATGGGTTCGCTGAAGGGCATCGCGATTGCCGCGATCGCCATGGTCGGCGGCACGGAACTGCTGCGCGACATGGATTTCCTAAAGTTGTTCTTCGGTGCCGATTTCACTCCCGAACTTTATCGCATGCTGATCTTCGGCCTTGCGATGGTGGTGGTGATGATCTTCAAGCCGCGCGGCTTCGTCGGTACACGTGAGCCAACCGCCTTCCTCAAGGAGCGAAAAGCGATCTCTGGCAGCTTCACCAAGGAGGGCCACGGCTGATGAACGCTGTGACCACAACCCCCAACGACATCCTGCTCAAGGTCGATCACCTGTCGATGAAGTTCGGCGGCCTGATGGCGATCAACGACTTCTCCTTCGAGGCGAAGCGCGGCGATATCACGGCGCTGATCGGACCGAACGGCGCCGGCAAGACCACGGTGTTCAACTGCATCACCGGCTTCTACAAGCCGACGATGGGCATGCTGACCCTCAATCAGAAGAGCGGCAAGGAATATCTCCTGGAGCGGCTACCCGATTTCCGGATCACGCGCGAAGCCAAGGTGGCGCGCACATTCCAGAATATCCGCCTGTTTTCGGGTCTCACCGTGCTCGAAAACCTGCTGGTGGCGCAGCACAACAAGCTGATGCGCGCCTCCGGCTATACGATCCTCGGCCTGCTCGGCATCGGCCCATACCGAGCCGAAGCGAAGAATGCGATCGAGCTGGCGCGCTTCTGGCTCGAAAAGGCGGATCTCGTCGATCGCGCCGACGATCCGGCCGGCGATCTCTCCTACGGCGCTCAGCGTCGCCTTGAGATTGCCCGCGCCATGTGTACGGGTCCGGAACTGCTTTGCCTGGATGAGCCGGCCGCCGGCCTCAATCCTCGCGAGTCCCTGGTGCTCAACGAATTCCTGCGCAGCATCCGCAAGGATACCGGCACATCGATCCTGCTGATCGAGCACGACATGTCGGTGGTCATGGAAATCTCCGATCATGTCATCGTGCTGGAATACGGTCAGAAGATCGCCGACGGTACGCCGGACGAGGTCAAGAACGATCCGCGTGTCATCGCTGCCTATCTGGGTGTCGAGGACGAGGAAGTGGAAGAGGTGATTGCCGAAGTCGAACACCTCCAGGAAGGTGAGAATTGATGGCGGGGCAACCACTTCTGAAAGTCGCGGGCGTCGAAACCTATTACGGCAATATCCGTGCGCTTTCCGGCGTCGATATCGAGGTCAACAGCGGCGAGATCGTCAGCCTGATCGGCGCCAATGGCGCCGGGAAATCGACGTTGATGATGACGATCTGCGGCAGCCCGCAGGCCCGTAACGGATCGGTCACTTTCGATGGCCGGGATATCACGCGCATGCCGACGCATGAAATCGCGCGGCTTCGCATTGCCCAGTCCCCCGAAGGACGGCGCATTTTCCCGCGCATGACCGTCTATGAAAACCTGCAGATGGGTGCGAGCCTCGACAAGCTCAAATATTTCAACGAGGACGTCGAGAAGATCTTCACGCTCTTTCCACGCTTGAAGGAGCGCCAGTCGCAGCGCGGCGGCACGCTTTCCGGCGGCGAGCAGCAGATGCTGTCGATCGGCCGTGCGCTGATGGCGCGGCCTAAACTACTCTTGCTGGACGAGCCGTCGCTCGGCCTGGCGCCGCTGATCGTCAAGGGCATTTTCGAGGCTATCAAGGTTCTGAACCAGACCCAGGGCCTGACCGTGTTTCTTGTCGAACAGAACGCTTTTGCCGCACTGAAGCTTTCCGACCGCGCCTATGTGATGGTCAACGGCCGGGTGACGATGAGCGGTTCGGGCAAGGAATTGCTGGCCAATCCGGAAGTGCGTGCCGCCTATCTTGAAGGTGGACATCATTGAGTTTCGTTTCGCGGAGAATTTGACATGCAGGGACTTCTCTTCGACAGCGATAGCGGCGGCCGCTTAATTATCCGCGTGGTCATCGTCCTTCTCGGGTTCTGGACGGCATGGCGCGCCGGTCGCGCCGTCGCTTCCAACTGGGAAAACTATCCGCTCGTCGTCATTTATTGTTTCCTGATCGGCCTTGGCCTGCAGTTCCTGCACCATGCGCTGTTCAACGGGCCGGTCTTCGACGTCACCATCTACATCATAGATGTCGTTCTTTTGCTGATCTTTGCGACGGCAGGATACCGGTATCGACGTACCGACCAGATGGTGAATAACTATTACTGGCTTTACGAAAAGACCTCCGCCTTTTCCTGGCGGAAGAAGAATTGACACTGTGCCTAAACTAGGCACAGTCTTAGTCCAGCATCCGCGTCATCCTGCCTCATAAATATAAATAGCTTACGGCAAGATCATGCTTCCAGAGTTCGGAATACAAGCGTTACCGGCGTGATGATTGGTGGGTATCGCGCAGGGCAAATCAAACGGAACCCGCTCAAAAATTGGGAGTAACAATATGAAGAAGTATCTTCTGTCGGCAGTGGCATTGTCGGCGATGATCGCATTCGGTGGCGTTGCAAAGGCCGATATCATCATTGCCGTCGGCGCTCCCCTCACGGGCCCGAACGCTGCCTTTGGTGCGCAGCTTCAGAAGGGCGCCGAGCAGGCTGCCGCCGATATCAATGCGGCTGGCGGCATGAACGGGGAAAAGATCAAGATCGAACTGGGCGACGACGTTTCCGACGCCAAGCAGGGCGTCTCGGTTGCCAACAAGTTCGTGTCCGATGGTGTGAAGTTCGTCGTCGGTCACTTCAACTCGGGCGTTTCCATCCCGGCTTCGGAAGTCTATGCCGAAAACGGCATCCTCGAAGTCTCGCCGGCCGCTACCAATCCCGTCTATACCGAGCGCGGTCTTTGGAACACCTTCCGTACCTGCGGCCGTGACGACCAGCAGGGCATAGTTGCCGCCAAGTACATCGTCGACAATTTCAAGGGCGCCAAGGTTGCAGTCGTTCACGACAAGACCCCTTACGGCCAGGGCCTTGCCGACGAAACCAAGAAGAACCTGAACGCCGCTGGCGTGACGGAAGTTCTCTATGAAGGCATCACTCCCGGCGACAAGGACTACTCGGCTCTTATCGCCAAGATGAAGCAGGCCGGTGCCGATTTCGTCTACTACGGCGGTCTCCACACCGAAGCCGGCCTGATCCTGCGCCAGATGGCGGACCAGGGCGTGAAGGCTCACTTCATGTCGGGTGACGGTATCGTTACCAACGAGTTGGCTTCCATCGCCGGCGATGCCGTCGACGGCACGCTGATGACCTTCGCACCGGATGCCCGCAAGAATCCGGCTGCTGCTGACCTCGTGACCAAGTTCCGCGCTGCCGGTTACGAACCGGAAGGCTACACCTTCTACAGCTATGCAGCGATGCAGGTCATTGCCGCTGCCGCCAAGGCTGCCGGCTCTAACGATCCGATGGCCGTTGCCGACGCTATCAAGGCAAAGGGTCCGTTCAAGACTGCAATCGGCGACTTGAGCTTCAACGCCAAGGGTGACATCACCCGCCCGGACTACGTCATCTACAAGTGGTCCAAGGGTTCCGACGGCAAGTACGCTTACGACGAAATCGCGAAGTAAGCTTCGAACCCGCCGATTTCCGGCTTCGACACGATCTGCAAAGCCCGGCTGCGCGCCGGGCTTTTTTCGTTGCTGCTGACTGAGGATCGGCATTTCCTTCACGGCGGACCTGCTTTAAGTCTGCCTGATACAGGCAAGAGGATAAGCACATGAGCAAACCCCGGATTCTTGTTACGCGGCGTTGGCCGACCGCCGTCGAGGCGGCCCTGTCGGAAGCTTTCGACACCACGCTGAACCAGGACGATGTTGCGCTCGATGCGGCGCAACTGCGGGACGCATTGCTTTCCTATGACGCCGTTCTGCCCACCGTTTCCGACAGGCTTCCTGCAGCGCTCTTCGAGGGGGAGGCGGTCAGGTCAAAGATCATCGGCAATTTCGGTGTCGGTTTTAATCATATCGATATCGCAGCCGCCAAAGCGAAAGACATCGTCGTCACCAACACGCCGGGTGTTCTCACCGATTGCACAGCCGATATTGCCATGCTGCTGTTGCTGTCCGTCGCGCGCCGCGGCGGAGAAGGGGAGCGTGAGGTGCGCGCCGGTGCGTGGACCGGCTGGAGACCGACGCATCTGGTCGGCACCAAGGTTACCGGCAAGACCGTCGGCATTATCGGCTTTGGCCGCATCGGCAAGGCATTCGCGCAACGTTGCCATTTCGGCTTCGGCATGGATGTCGTCTTCTACAATCGCTCCTCAGTCGATTCGGCCGAGGCCGCGCATTACGGCGCGAGGCAGTTGCCCACGGTGGAAGACGTGCTTGGTGCAGCCGATTTCGTTTCACTGCATTGCCCCGGCGGCGCGGAAAATCGCCATCTCATGAACGCGACGCGCTTTGCGGCAATGAAGCCGGGTGCGTTTCTCATCAATACCGCGCGCGGCGATGTGGTCGACGAAACGGCCCTGATAGCCGCCCTCGAGCAGGGCACGATCCGCGGTGCAGGCCTCGATGTTTACGAGGCGGAACCGCATGTGCCTGAGCGGCTGCGGGCGCTGGAGAATGTCGTGCTTCTGCCGCATCTTGGCAGCGCCACGGAAGAGACCCGCACAGCCATGGGCATGAAGGTGATGGACAATATCAGCGCCTTCTTTGCTGGTCGCGAGCCGCCGGACCGAGTGATCTGATCCATACATCTCGGAGCAGGTGTGAGCCGAGGGAGAGAGCTAGCCTTGATAGATCGCGTGGCGCTCCGATTGGCGGCACCCCAATAGAGTTCGTGCGCAACGAGGCCGTCCGGTACTTGGTGATGACCGTGGCTGCCTTTCTTTTTGGCGTTTGGCGAAAAAGGAAGCACCCATCGTCGCGGGGAAGAGCGTTGTTCGGGGCAATGGCACAAGGCATGGAAATTGCGTGCGTCTATTCCATGAAAGACTTCAGTGATCCGGCATCGGTGCATCGGGCAAAGGGAGGGGCGGAATGGCAATGGCAGCGTCAAGCACGAGACCGCAGAGGGCGCAGGGGCGCGGCCATCTCGCGGCCAAGTCGCTTGGCGGTCGCACGCGCCTAGCGGAACTGTTTCAGGAAGGTGCCGCAAAGATCCGCCTGCCACAGACCTTCGATAATTCCATGGAAGCAGTCATCATCAATACGGCCGGCGGTCTTACCGGTGGCGATCGTATGGATTGGAGCTTTGCCGCCGCGCCGGATACGCGCATAGACGTGACGACGCAGGCCTGCGAGAAAATCTACAAGGCCTCAAGCGATACGGCCGAGGTCCGGACTTCCATCAACGTAGGTTCAGGCGCGCGGGTCGACTGGCTGCCGCAGGAAACCATTCTCTTCGATCGTGCCTCGCTTTCGCGCCGGCTGGATGTCGAACTTGACGCGACGGCCGAATTTCTTGCCGTCGAGGCCATCCTGCTCGGGCGCAAGGCCATGGGTGAGGCGATGGCGACGGGGCTGTTTCGCGACCGCTGGCGCATCCGCCGCGGCGGTCGCCTGATCCATGCCGAAGAATTGCGCCTGGATGGCGATATCGCGACGTTGACCGGCAAAAGCGCAGTGTTGAGCGGCCAGGTCGCCTTTGCGACCTTGCTCTATACTGGGCCTCAGGCCGAGAGCTATCTCGGTCATGTCAGGCCGCTCGTCGATGCGCACATGGCAGGCGCCAGTCACTGGAAGGACAAGCTTGTGGTGCGGCTTGTTGCGGCAGATGGTTTTGCGCTCAGAAAAGTCCTCATCCCGATCATTTCCGCCTTGCGCAACGGCGCGCCAGTGCCGAAAGTCTGGAACCTGTAAGTCCCCCGGAGCTGGCTGATTTTAGGCCCACCTGACCTAAAATCAGCCAGCTCCAGAAACAAAGAAGTCGAGCAGGACGCCATCCGAAAATCATTCACATCTTTCGGCATCCTGGTTCGGAAAACAGCAATCACGTAGGTAGGCGATGAACCTTACTCCAAGAGAAAAAGACAAGCTGCTGATTTCCATGGCGGCAATGGTGGCGCGGCGACGGCTGGAGCGCGGCGTCAAGCTCAACCATCCCGAGGCTATCGCGCTGATCACCGACTTTGTGGTCGAAGGTGCTCGCGACGGCCGCCCGGTGGCCGAGTTGATGGAGGCCGGCGCCCACGTCATCACCCGCGATCAGGTGATGGAAGGGATCGCCGAGATGATCCACGATATTCAGGTGGAGGCGACGTTCCCGGACGGAACAAAGCTCGTCACCGTTCATGAACCGATCCGCTGAGGCTGACATGCTGGAACTCAGACCCAATTGCGAATGTTGCGACAGAGATTTGCCGCCGGAAACCGAGCAGGCGATGATCTGCACGTTCGAATGCACTTTCTGCGTCGATTGCGTCGATAAGGTTCTGGGTGGCATCTGCCCGAATTGCGGCGGCATGTTCGTGCAGCGGCCTGTTCGGCCCGCGGCATTGCTCGCCAAATATCCGGCCTCGACCAAGCGTGTTTTGAAAGCAGAGGGATGTGCGCCTGTTCGGGCTGCATGAGGAGAAGACCATGATTCCAGGCGAAATCATTGCCGCAGCTGGCGATATCGAGCTCAATGTCGGCGCGCCGACCGTAACGCTCGAAGTGTCCAATACGGGCGACAGGCCGGTGCAGGTCGGTAGCCACTATCATTTTGCCGAGACGAATGCCGGGCTTTCCTTTGATCGCGACAAGGCGAGGGGGATGCGGCTCGATATTCCCGCTGGAACCGCCGTGCGTTTCGAGCCGGGACAGACGCGCTCGGTGACGCTGATCCCGCTGTCGGGGAAGCGCGAAGTCTACGGTTTTCGTCAGCAGATTATGGGCAAACTCTAAGTTTTTGGGGAATTTGATGTCGATGAAAATGCTTGCGCCTGCTGCGGCTCTTGTCGCGGCCCTGATCTGCGGTCCTGCCTTTGCGCAGAACAATCCGGATAATCCGAAGATCGATTGCGCCAAGGCGGAGGCGCAGACCGATCTCAACATTTGCGCCGCGCTCGATTTTGACACGGCCGACAAGGCGCTGAATGCCCAATACAAGAAAACCCGCGCCGCGATGGTCGCCATCGACGCGGATTTGGAGAACGATATGAAGGGCGCCGAAAAGGCGCTCATCAAGGCGCAACGTGCCTGGGTGGATTATCGTGACGGTGAATGCGAGGCGCAGGGATTTCAGGCGCGCGGCGGCTCCATGGAGCCCATGCTGGTTTCAGGATGCAAGGCTGACCTGACCAAGAAGCGGACCAAGGAGCTGAAGGATCTTGCCGATGGACCGGAGGGCAATCAGTGAGTTCCAGGCGTATCGTGATCGTCGGTAATGGTGACGTCGCGCCGGCGCTGGCAGCGACGATCGATGCCGCCGACCTGGTAATCCGCTTCAACGATTGCCGTTCGATGGGGGCCGGCGGCAGTCGGACCGATGTGGTTGCGGTCTGCAATACCGGCCGGCCGGCGCGCGCCATGCTCGGCTCCGCCGAATGGCGAAAAAGCCCGGCGGTCGCTTCGGCGTCGGAGATCTGGAGCGTGCGCAATCCACGCAAGTTTGCATCCCTTCGCGCGCCCTTGGCAATCTCGCATCCCGAGCTCGACGATTTCTGCGATGACTATACGGACCAGTTCACCGCCTTCTGCCAGGCAACAATGAAACGGCATGTGGTGATCGAGCAGTCCGTGCACGAAGGCGTCGACGCCGCGCTCGCCCCTTATGAACCTGGTGCCTATGTCGTGCCGAGCAGCGGCATGATCGTGATAGACGATGTGCTGTTGCGTCATCCCAACGACGATATTGCCATTACCGGTTTTAGCCACGTGGGTTGGAGCGAGCATCCTTTTGCCGCCGAAAAGCAGCTGGTGGACGCCTATGTGTCCCTCGGACGTCTGAGACGTCTTCCCGACTGAACCACCTCTCTTCCTGCCAAGGAGACTGAACCATGCCCTACAGGATTTCCCGCGCTGCCTATGCCAACATGTTCGGTCCGACAGTTGGCGATAAGGTGCGGCTCGCCGATACCGAGTTGTTCATCGAAGTCGAAAAGGACTTCACCACCTACGGCGAGGAAGTGAAGTTCGGCGGCGGCAAGGTCATTCGCGACGGTATGGGACAGAGCCAGGTGACGCGGGCGAACGGGGCTGTCGATACCGTCATTACCAATGCACTGATCCTTGACCACTGGGGGATCGTAAAGGCCGATATCGGCTTGAGGGATGGCCGCATCGTTGCAATCGGCAAGGCCGGCAATCCGGATACGCAGCCTGATATCGGCATTATCGTCGGACCGGGCACAGAGGTTATCGCAGGCGAGGGCAAAATCGTTACCGCCGGCGGTATGGATAGCCATATCCATTTCATTTGCCCGCAGCAGATCGAGGAAGCCTTGATGTCGGGTATCACCACCATGCTCGGCGGCGGCACCGGCCCAGCGCATGGCACGCTGGCAACGACCTGCACGCCGGGGCCGTGGCATCTGGCGCGCATGATCGAATCCTTCGATGCTTTTCCGATGAATATCGGTCTGTCCGCCAAGGGCAACGCGTCGCTGCCGGCGGCGCTGGAGGAGATGGTGCTCGGCGGCGCCTGTGCGCTGAAACTGCATGAGGATTGGGGAACAACGCCGGCGGCGATCGACTGCTGTCTCAGTGTGGCCGATGCCTACGACGTCCAGGTGATGATCCACACGGATACGTTGAATGAAAGTGGCTTCGTCGAGGATACGATCGGCGCTATCAAGGGGCGCACGATCCATGCGTTCCATACCGAGGGCGCTGGCGGCGGTCACGCTCCAGACATCATCAAGATTTGTGGCCAGTCGAACGTCATTCCGTCGTCGACCAATCCGACCCGGCCCTATACGGTTAACACGATCGCCGAGCATCTCGACATGTTGATGGTTTGCCATCACCTGTCGCCGTCGATCCCGGAAGACATCGCTTTTGCCGAAAGCCGTATCCGCAAGGAGACCATCGCCGCCGAGGATATCCTGCACGATATCGGCGCTTTCTCGATCATCTCTTCCGACAGCCAGGCCATGGGCCGCGTCGGCGAAGTGGCGATCCGCACCTGGCAGACGGCCGACAAGATGAAGCGCCAGCGTGGCCGCCTGGCGCAGGAGATCGGCGACAACGACAATTTCCGCGTGAAGCGCTACATCGCCAAATATACGATCAACCCGGCCATCGCCCATGGCGTCAGCCATGAAGTCGGGTCGATCGAAATTGGCAAGCGCGCGGATCTGGTGCTGTGGAATCCGGCCTTTTTCGGCGTGAAGCCCGAAATGGTTCTGCTTGGCGGCTCCATTGCCGCCGCGCCGATGGGCGATCCCAACGCGTCCATTCCGACGCCTCAGCCGATGCATTACCGCCCTATGTTCGGGGCCTTCGGCAAGAATCGGACCAACTCTTCGGTGACCTTCGTGTCTCAGGCTGCATTCGATGCGGGACTTGCCGGCAAGCTTGGTATCGCCAAGACGCTATTGCCGGTCAGGAATACCCGCGGCGGCATCTCGAAGGCATCGATGATCCATAATAGTCTCACCCCCCATATCGAGGTAGACCCGGAAACCTATGAGGTGCGCGCCGACGGCGAGCTTCTGACCTGCGAGCCGGCGACTGTGCTGCCGATGGCGCAGCGTTATTTCCTTTTCTGACAGGCATTCCGAGGAATTGCTGTCGGCTGACATGGAGGCTCCCTTTTCGGGGGCCTTCAATGCCTTGTGCGGGTTAGAGCATGTCGCGCAAAAGTGTGCAGCGGTTTTGCGACTACGACATGCGTGAAATCAAAGAGCTAAAGCGCGTGAAGCGAAACTGAAAGATCGCGACGCGCTTTAGTCCAGCTTTATCATGGGCTTGCGGAGCGTCACCTCCTGCCAGCCTTTCGATTTGCCCCAGAGACGGCGGCGGCCGCTATCGGAGATTGTTCACAAGTTGGGAAATGCCGGGCATTTTAGTGATTCGATTAAAGACCTGGAAGCGTCTTCACCCCTATCTCACGTGACTGAAACGGTAGCAGAAGAAGGTGAATCGCATGAAACAATGGATTTCACTGCAGACCGAAGTCGGCAACTTTCAGCACAGGCGTGCGATTTATATTTTCGCGCTTAAGATGAGTTTTACGGCCGTCATCATGTCGCTTGCGATCATGATTGTTATGCTTCCCATCTTGCAGTGGTTCGATCTCCTGCCATTGCCGGTTCTTGAGGTCATGCGCTTCGGCGTCTTGCTGGCATGGATCGTCGGCGGCACGGTTTCCGGCGCTCTGGCGATACTGGCCGGCTCTTCGATGCACAAGCTCGCCGTTTCCCGCGCCGAATTCGAACGTTTGAGCCGTACCGATGGGCTTTCCGGCCTGCTCAATCGCCGCGCCTTTACGGAAGCGCTGAACGAAGCCGACCACGGCGCTTCGCTGGTGATTTTCGATGTCGACCGTTTCAAGACGATCAACGATCGTTTCGGACACGCTTCCGGCGATGCCGTGATTATCGCGGTATCGCAGCTCTTCAGGGATGTCTTTACCGGTGGCGATGTGATCGCCCGGCTCGGCGGCGAGGAATTTGGCGCCATCATTCATGGAGGCGAGACCGCCGATCGGATCAACCGTATCGAGGAGATCAAGGAACAGATCGCCAACCATCCGATCGCCATCGACGGCGGTTCGGTCAAGATAACCATCTCGGCGGGCATTGCCGATATGAGTAGGGAGCGTAAGGCGGAGGGCGTTTACGCCGCTGCCGATAAGGCCCTTTATCTTGCCAAGACACTCGGTCGCAACCGGGTCGTTCACGAGCGCGAGCGGCTCTCTCAGATCTGGCGCCGTTGCGCCGTCGAGCAGGACGGAGAGGCCCCCGCGGAGCTCATGGAACTGCAGCGCTATGCGTTACGAATGTAGCACCTTCTGAGCGGCATTGGCGCTTGCGCGCGACACGACTATTTTGCATGCTCCGGTGAAGTTTCAATCTCTTTGTTTTGACGCATTCTGGATGGAAAACCGCTGCGCCCTTTTCCTGGAAATGCTTTGATCTGGATTTGCCATGCTACGCGTAACGTCCTACCTGCCAGCCGGCACCCCTTCCTCCAATCCGATCGATCGCGTCGTGCTGCCGCATGATCTCAGGCACCTGCGCCGCAAACTGCTGCATCTTGAGAATGGCGAGATGGTGATGCTCGATCTGAAAGAGCCGGTGTTGTTTGCCAATGGCGATCTTTTGGTGCGCGAGGACGGCGAGTTGATCGAGATCGTTGCCGCGGATGAAAAGCTTTTCGAAATCAGGCCGCGGGATCGCCGTCATCTGATCGAGCTTGCCTGGCATCTCGGCAATCGCCATCTTTCGGCGCAGATCGAGGAGGAACGTATCCTGATCCTGCGCGATCATGTGATCCGCGCCATGCTCGAAGGGCTCGGCGCGACTGTTGCCGAGGTCAGCGAGCCTTTCCAGCCCGCGCGTGGCGCCTATCATTCCCATGGCGGCCATTCGCATGGACATGACCATCACTCACATGATTGAGCGCAAGCGAGCGACATGGCGATGACTGTTGATCGCGATCTACAGGCTTTGCTACGGTTGATGGCTTGGCTGTCGCCGGCATTCCCGGTGGGGTCTTTTGCTTATTCCGGTGGCCTTGAACGGGCCGTTCATGACGGATTGGTTCATGATAGCAAGAGCTTGAAGAGCTGGATCGCGACGCTCATCCAGCAAGGTTCAGGATGGAACGATGCTGTCCTGCTTGCGCAAGCGCATCAGGCCGGAGATGACGCCTTGCGGCTCGCAGACGTTGCGGAGCTTGGCGAGGCGCTCGCCGGCTCAAAGGAGCGTCACGCCGAAACCATGTTGCTGGGAGAAGCCTTCCTGTCGGCCGCCGGTGCCTGGCCGCACCAGATCTTTTCGCTGCTGCCGGCAAAAGCCGTCTATCCTGTCGCGATCGGAGCCGTTGCCCGGGCTCATGCTATCCCCGTCGAGAAGACGCTCGCCGCCTTCCTGCATGCGTTTGTATCCCAGCTGCTGTCCGCCGGCATCCGGCTCGGTGTAACCGGACAGAAGGACGGCGTCGCCATCCTCGCGGAGCTGGAGGACATCCTTGCCAAGGTGGCGATGGCGGCGGCACAATCCGATCTGGATGATCTCGGCGCGGCGACTGTTCAGGCCGATATTGCGAGCCTGCGGCACGAAACCCAGGGAACGCGGCTCTTTCGCTCATGAAGCGACGCCTCACGGAAATTTCCGCGTCGAGGGGCGTCCTACGTCATTCGCCGCTGTGCGGCGCAGGGATGCTTCGCTATCCTGCCATTTTACCGGAGTTGCGAGTATGAAATCGAGAAATGGACCTCTGCGTGTCGGCATCGGCGGGCCTGTCGGCTCGGGCAAGACCGCATTGACCGAAAAGCTTTGCAAGGCGATGCGTGACGACTATTCCGTCGCTGTCGTCACCAACGATATCTATACGACCGAGGATGCGGAAGCGCTGGTGCGGATGCAGGCTTTGACGTCGGATCGCATCGTCGGTGTCGAAACGGGCGGCTGCCCGCACACCGCCATTCGCGAGGACGCGACGATCAATCTGCAAGCCATTGCCGGTCTAAACGAGAGGCTTCCTGATCTCGACGTGGTCTTCATCGAATCCGGCGGTGACAATCTGGCCGCGACTTTTTCGCCTGATCTTGCCGATATCACCATCTACGTCATCTCGGTATGCCAGGGCGAGGAAATCCCGCGCAAGGGCGGGCCGGGTATCACCAAGTCGGATCTTCTCGTCATCAACAAAAAGGATCTGGCGCCCTTCGTCGAGGTCGATCTCGATGTTATGGATCGCGACGCCAACCGGATGCGTCAGGCTCGCCCCTTCGTGTTTTCAGATATGAAGCAAGGCGAGGGCGTCAGCAAGATCGTCGATTTCTTAAAGGAACAGGGCGGCCTTTGAGCCGCCCCGACATAGTTTGATCGTCCGATCGAGCCGCTTATTCGGCCGCGAAAGGCGGCAGTCTCAGTACATTCGTGCCTGTTGGCTTGGAACGGCGCGTATCGCCGCTTTCCATGGCCTCCACGCGCTCTTCCAATGTCGCAAGCGACTTGCGGTTTTCATTGACGGCTGTCGCCAAGCCCTCCTTGGTGACGACCTCATCGTCCGCATCCCGTTTGCCGACCAGCCTGCCGAAGAGGAAGCCGAGCAGGCGCGATACGTCGTCCATGATGAGGAAGAAGGACGGCACGACCACCAGGCTCAGCACC
>NZ_JAELUG010001179.1 GCF_016429255.1 Rhizobium sp. ASV8 | reverse complement strand
CCGATCGCGCACAGGCTCTGCGTGAAGAAGGATGCGCGCAGCTACGTCAACCGGTGGCTCAAGGCGGTCGCTTTCGATCCGGCTCTGGCAGACCGCTATCCGCATCAGTTTTCCGGCGGACAGAGGCCTGTCTCTTATACACATCTGACGCTGCCGACGACGTGTCGTGGGGGGTGTTGGGGGGGGGGGGGGGGGGGGTGGAAGGGGGGGGGGGGGGGGGGGGGGGGGGGGGGGGGGGGGGGGGGGGGGGGGGGGGGGGGGGGGGGGGGGGGGGGGGGGGGGGGGGGGGGGGGGGGGGGGGGGGGGGGGGGGGGGGGGGGGGGGGG
>NZ_JAELUG010001178.1 GCF_016429255.1 Rhizobium sp. ASV8 | reverse complement strand
CCCCCCCCCCCCCCCCCCCCCCCCCCCCCCCCCCCCCCCCCCCCCCCCCCCCCCCCCCCCCCCCCCCCCCCCCCCCCCCCCCCCCCCCCCCCCCCCCCCCCCCCCCCCCCCCCCCCCCCCCCTCTCCACCCCCCCCCCCCCCCCCCACACCAACCCCCACGACACGTCGTCGGCAGCGTCAGATGTGTATAAGAGACAGGTACATTCCAAGGCGGCTGGCCTTGGAATTGGGATCGGGAATACCCGGTTCCATGCAAACGCGATCACCGACCTTCAGATGGGTTACGCCGGCGCCGACCTCGACAATCGTGCCCGCGGCCTCATGA
>NZ_JAELUG010001177.1 GCF_016429255.1 Rhizobium sp. ASV8 | reverse complement strand
CCCCCCCCCCCCCCCCCCCCCCCCCCCCCCCCCCCCCCCCCCCCCCCCCCCCCCCCCCCCCCCCCCCCCCCCCCCCCCCCCCCCCCCCCCCCCCCCCCCCCCCCCCCCCCCCCCCCCCCCCCCCTTCACCCCCCCCCCCCCCCCCCCACACCACCCCCCACGACACGTCGTCGGCAGCGTCAGATGTGTATAAGAGACAGGTGTCGAGCCGCTGCGAATCTCGCTCAATCGCGCCTATCGTGTCCCTGAAACCAGGCCGTGGTATTTCAACCGCCTTGCCAGCCTTGGCTATGTTCTGATCGCGGTGCTGATCTTCGCCATTCTCA
>NZ_JAELUG010001176.1 GCF_016429255.1 Rhizobium sp. ASV8 | reverse complement strand
CCCCCCCCCCCCCCCCCCCCCCCCCCCCCCCCCCCCCCCCCCCCCCCCCCCCCCCCCCCCCCCCCCCCCCCCCCCCCCCCCCCCCCCCCCCCCCCCCCCCCCCCCCCCCCCCCCCCCCCCCCCCCAATTTTCAAGCATAAGACGGAATACGAGATTTAATAGACCGTCTCGTGGGCTCGGAGATGTGTATAAGAGACAGGCTTAGACCCTTGCAGGCGCAATCGGCTTGCGTAGATGCCAACTATCGGCTGATAATTGGCATCGGAATTCAGTCTTCGAATTTTGTTAGCAGGGGATGCCAATGCGGCTGGATGAGATCGATAAGC
>NZ_JAELUG010001175.1 GCF_016429255.1 Rhizobium sp. ASV8 | reverse complement strand
CCCCCCCCCCCCCCCCCCCCCCCCCCCCCCCCCCCCCCCCCCCCCCCCCCCCCCCCCCCCCCCCCCCCCCCCCCCCCCCCCCCCCCCCCCCCCCCCCCCCCCCCCCCCCCCCCCCCCCCCCCCTCCCACCCCCCCCCCCCCCCCCCCCACCACCCCCCACGACACGTCGTCGGCAGCGTCAGATGTGTATAAGAGACAGCAAGTATAGTTGGCATATTAGTAAGTCGATTCTTTCTACCCAGCAACGGCCTATACATCAAAATTCCATCTTACGAACACGTCAAATTACTTGGCTGAGTCGAACATGCAACAATGAAGCCGGCAAA
>NZ_JAELUG010001174.1 GCF_016429255.1 Rhizobium sp. ASV8 | reverse complement strand
CCCCCCCCCCCCCCCCCCCCCCCCCCCCCCCCCCCCCCCCCCCCCCCCCCCCCCCCCCCCCCCCCCCCCCCCCCCCCCCCCCCCCCCCCCCCCCCCCCCCCCCCCCCCCCCCCCCCCCCCCCCTTCCCCCCCCCCCCCCCCCCCCCACACCACCCCCCACGACACGTCGTCGGCAGCGTCAGATGTGTATAAGAGACAGGGCATCGCTTATTTTGGCGCGAGATCAACGACTAGCCAAACTCTCGTTCTTCCTCAAGTTGCAGCGATAGAGGTGCCAGGAGGCACGCAACGCGACAATGGTGTGATGGGGCTTGCAAGCTTGGACC